>JABUEY010000065.1 GCA_013314815.1 Syntrophobacteraceae bacterium | reverse complement strand
GTGCGCATGGTCCGGATCAATGATTTTCGGCTGGAAGCCGCACTGGAAGGGCACCTGCTGCTCATCTACAATATCGATACTCCGGGGACCATCGGAGCAATAGGGACCTGCCTCGGGCGCCACAATATCAATATATCCATGATGGATGTGGGCCAGGTGCTGGAAAAGGGCCAGAATATCATTTTCCTGCGAACGGACACTCCCGTTCCCGATTTCGTAATCGAGGAACTGCTGTCTATGGATAATGTAAACGTGGTCCAGGCCATTGAACTTTGATGGCACAGAAAGGGTGCGCAATGGAAGAAAAGGAAGAGAAGGGTTTTGTATTTAAAGATCGTCGCAAGATATCCGTTGAAGATTCCGAGCGGGAGGCCGATGTTTCGCGCGACGAGAAACTGACCAGGGAGGAAGAGGGGGCCAGGGCGAAGTACGAGGAAGCTTCGCGGGAAGAGGAGAAGGCCCGGGTTCCGCTTCCCGAAGTGACCTTCTCGCTTTTTGTCCTTTCGTTGAACTCGAGCGCTCTCTATCATCTCGGGGAGATCCCTGAACCCGATGGCAGACAGGCGGAAGTCGACCTGCCGATGGCCAAACAGATCATCGATACGCTTGGAATGCTTCAGGACAAGACCAGAGGAAACCTCGAACCCGACGAGGAGAGGCTGCTCAAGACGGTGCTGTACGACCTGAGGCTCCGGTTTGTACAGAAGAGCGGCGGTTGAGAAGGGAGTGGGCGTTGCCCTTGCGAATCGATATTCCCGCCAAGATCAACCTGTGGCTCGAGGTGATTCGAAAGCGCAGTGACGGCTACCACGAGCTGTCGAGCCTGATGCTTCCCGTGGGCATTTATGACCAGGTCGATCTCGAGCTGACTGAAGAGGAGGGAATTCGACTTGCATGTGCAAGCCCCGGCGTGCCCTCCGACTCGGGCAACCTGGCATGGCGGGCCGCGAGCCTCTTCATCGAAGAAGCGGGATACACGAAAGGGGTGTCGGTTCGTTTGGACAAGAGCATCCCGGTGGGTGCGGGAATGGGAGGAGGGAGCGCGGACGCGGGAGCTGTGCTGACGGGATTGAATCGTCTTCTGCCCGGCTGCGTTTCAGAATACCGCCTGCATGAAATGGCCGTGAAACTGGGTGCGGATGTGCCATTTTTTCTCTACTGCAGGCCGGCGCTGGCGACGGGGATCGGCGACTGTCTGCAGCCCGTGGAAGGAGTCCCCCGCTATCCCCTGGTGCTGATAAAGCCACCCCTGTCCGTGTCTACACGCCGGGTTTATCTAAGTTTGAAGTTGACAAGAATGGAAAGTCGCATTAAACTCCCTTCGTTTTTGGCCAGGCCTTGGGACCTCCAAAACCTGATAGAAAACGACCTGGAATCAGTCACTCTCGCCGAATATCCCCTCCTGAGTCGAATCAAGTTGTGGATGAAAGAGCAGGGGGCCTTGGAGTCTTTGATGAGCGGGAGTGGGCCGACGGTTTTTGGTGTTTTTCGAGACAGGAATCTGGCGGATGGCGTGGCGGCGCTGGCAAAGCGAAAATGGCGCGACTGCTGGATAGCGGCGACGGAGGTTCTGGGAGCCTGAGTTGTCGAGCCATGCTGGGTAAAGGGTATTTGGGGCGTCGCCAAGCGGTAAGGCACGGGTCTTTGGAACCCGCATTCGGAGGTTCGAATCCTCCCGCCCCAGCCAATTGATTGGGGAGCCTGAAGGTGGTGGAAAAGTCCAGGGTGACGGGAATGAAGGGTGGGGCATGCGAAGTCGCATAGTTCTGTTTACGGGCAATTCCAACCCTCCCCTTGCGCACAAGGTCTGTTTCCACCTGGGTGTTCCTCCCGGGCAGGCCCTTGTCGGGCGGTTCAGCGACGGAGAGGTCCGAGTGGAAGTCGGCGGTAACGTCAGGGGAATGGACGTCTACGTGATTCAGTCCACCTGTCCACCGGTGAACGAGAATCTCATCGAATTGCTCGTTATGATCGATGCACTGAAGAGGGCCTCCGCGCGGCGCATCAATGTCATCGTTCCTTACTACGGTTACGGACGCCAGGATAAGAAAGACAAGCCCCGGGTCGCGCTGACGGCCAAAATGGTGGCCGATCTGTTCTCCGTCGCCGGAGCGGGCAGGGTCATTACTCTTGATTTTCACGCGAACCAGATCCAGGGCTTTTTCAATATACCCGTCGACCATCTTTCCGGGACAGAGGTGCTTCTCGAGGATGTGCGGAACAACCAGGTGGGAGGTGAAATCGTTGTAGCTCCGGATTCAGGAGGAGTCGAACGGGCGCGGCGTTTCGCATCCCGGCTGGAAGTGGATCTTGCACTGATGGACTACCGGGGAGCCGAAACCACGCCGGAGTCGTATATCGTGGGAGATGTGCGCGGGCGCCGTGTGATCATACTCGATGACATGGTGGACACCGGGCGTACTCTGCTTCGGGCGGTGGATGGAGCCAGGGCCGCCGGTGCGGCCGTGGTGGATGCATACTGTGTGCATGCCGTCCTGTCGGGTGGAGCCGTGGAGGCGATAGAGGAATCGCCTCTGAGGTCGCTTACCGTAACGGATACGATTCCTCTTTCATTGAAGGCCGAACAGTGCAGCAAGATCCGTACGGTGAGTGTTGCTCCGCTGCTCGCGGAGGTGGTGCGGCGGGTGCATTACGAGGAGTCTTTGAGTTCACTGTTTTGGAAACCATAAGCACGCCTGCGCGTGTGCTTCTTTATTTTTCAGGAGGCGAGTACTGATGGATATCGAGTTGATGGCAAGTGCGAGAAGCCCGCGGGGAAAGGGGGCGGCGAGGAGCCTTCGCCGGGAGGACATGGTGCCGGGCATCCTCTATGGACCCAAGACGGAACCCATTCCTCTCAGCATCCCGGCAAAGCGCCTTGAAAGACTGTTGCGAGATCTGGGTGAAGAAAGCAAACTGCTGCGACTCACCCTGGATAACGATCCTTCTCAAAAGCCCCGGCAGGTTCTCATCCGTGAAATACAAACCCACCCGGTCCGGCGCCGTTTTGTGCATGTGGACTTTTACGAGGTGCCGCTGGACCACCCGATTGTCGTGGACGTTCCCGTGGAACTCCTTGGAGAAAGCGTCGGCGTGAAGAAGGGCGGGACCCTGAACCTCATCCAGAGAATGCTCTCGGTGCGCTGTCTGCCCGGGGAAATCCCGGAAAAAGTGCAGATAGACGTCACAGACCTCGATGTGGGCGATTCCCTCCATGTGAACGACTTGAAAAGCATAGTGCCTTTCGAGCTCGTTGATGACCCGAGCATGGCCGTCATCCATCTTGAGACTCCTGAAGCTGCCGGCACCGAGGCTGGAGAGACGGAGGGGGAGGGGTAGGGGCTTGCAGGCGGTTTCTGCCAGGAAGGTCTCTCCCACCGAATGATCCATGGGCAAGCCTGCGGAACGTGAAGAGGGTATTGCCGTCATAGCGGGCCTGGGTAATCCCGGCAGGCAATATGAGAACACCCGGCATAACGTCGGGTTTCGGGTTGTGGATCTCCTTGCCGAAACCTCGGGCATGGTTCTTCAGGAACGGAAGTTCCGAGCCGCCTGGGGCATGGGGGTTGTCGAAGAGTGCAAGGTTCTCCTGGTCAAACCCCTTGCATTCATGAACCGCAGTGGAGAGACCGTCGGAGAGGTGCTCAGGTATTTCGGTTATTCACCTGGCAGGCTGCTGGTCATCCACGATGACCTCGATCTGCCGTGCGGCAGGATCAGGTTGGTGCGCAAAGGTGGAACGGGGGGGCATCGGGGAGTCGCATCCATTATCGAGCATGTCGGGGGTGAGGATTTCCCGCGGGTGAAGCTCGGCATAGGAAAGCCCCAGCATGGAGAAGCCGTTGAATCGTTTGTGCTGCACCCCCCGTATCCCGATGAAACGGAAATCTTTGAAAAGATGATCCAACTGGGGGAGCAGGCGGTCCGCGCCGTGCTGTCCCTCGGACTGGCTGCCGCCATGAACCGTTTCAACCGCAAAGAGGCGCAGCCGACGGTATGATTAAAAGGCTCGATTGCAGACCCGAGAAGGGCTCAACGTTTGCATTTTCCGGACCGGCAGCCTCGACCCCTCTCCCAATGGTACCCGGGATTGTCGAATACAGCTGGTCTTGATCAGCGCTTTCCGCTGATCCGCTTGTCTCACTTTAGCATATCCTTCCCGTGCGCCGGGACGCAGTAAAGCTTCAGACGCATGAGCACGTTCCGGTTCGCTCTTTTGCAAACATCCGAGTGATGGTGCCTATTTCCATATTTATTTCAATTTGTTATAATGTTTGATCCCTTGCCTTCCAGTTTGGTGCTTTGCATCGTTCCTCACTAGTGGTAAAATTGATAAGATTTACCTGATCCAGATAAATCCTTGAGTGATGGGAAGCATGGAGGGCATGATGTTTAAGATAGGCGATTTGGCTGTTTATCCCGCTCATGGAGTAGGTAAAATCGAGTCCATTGAAACAAAGAGCATTGGAGGGAAGAAGCAGGACTTCTATATCATGCGTATTCTCGACAATGAAATGAAAATCATGATCCCTGTTCCCAACGCTCAGACGGTCGGGCTTCGCGGGCTTATTGGAGCATCCGATATCCCGAGGGTTTACGATATCCTTCAGAAAAGAGAGGTCTCCGTCAACGGCGGCACCTGGAATCGGCGGTACAGAGAATACATGGAGAAGATCAAGACGGGTTCGATCTATGAACTGGCTGAGGTCCTGAGGGACCTGACCGTGTTGAAGGGTGACAAGGAGCTGTCGTTTGGGGAAAGAAAGATGCTGGACACCGCTCGAAGTCTTCTTCTGAAGGAGCTTTCCATCGTGCAGGAACTCAGTGAAGATCAGGTGGAGAGGGAGATCTTCGAGATCCTGAAGTAAGGACTCCATGATGTAATTTCTGCCGGAGAAAAGACCTCTTTCCCGGCAAAGGAAGAGAAATAACAACCATTCTATCCTATACTCTCTATCCACTGAAGATTCAAGATCATTGCCGTGAGGGGAGGTGAATCGATTGAAATGGGGCTGGCTTGTGCTGAAAATGGGGTTACTCGTTATATGTGGAGCTGGCGGCTATTTCATAGCGGATCAGATCGGCAGTCTTCAACGTTTCACCTGGGCTCCCTGGGCCGGCGCCATGACGGGTATTCTGCTTGCCATGCTTGCCATGTCTGTCGAAAGACTCATCACTCACCTCCCCCTCAAAGTTCTGGTGGGAGGAACGATTGGCCTTGTTCTGGGCCTGTCTGTAGTTAAACTCATAGGTTATGGTTTCACCGGCATTCATAATACCAATATCAGTGTTGCAATCTATATCGTTCTCGCATGCATTTTCGGCTACATTGGAATCGTACTCGGCAGCAGCAAGATAGAAGAACTACGGCTTCCCAATTGGTCCTGGCTCATGCGCGGCATGTCTCGAACCAACCAGGTCATGAAGATCCTCGATACGAGTGTAATCATTGACGGGCGCATTGCGGATATAGTGGAAACCGGCTTTCTGGGGGGGATACTGGTCATTCCGGAGTTCGTGCTGCAGGAACTCCAGCATATAGCGGATAGCCCGGACCCGACCAGGCGAGTCCGCGGCAGGCGGGGCCTGGATATTATCAAGCGCCTTCAGCAGGAAAAACTGATCGAGGTGCGCATCGACCGCCAGGATTTTGAAAACATCAACGATGTGGATGCCAAACTGGTGGCCCTGGCGCTGCGCTTGAACGCAAAGATCGTCACCAACGATTACAACCTGTCCAAGGTCGCCGAGGTGCAGGGCATCCGCATTCTGAACATCAATCAACTGGCCAATGCTTTGAAGCCGGTGGTTCTGCCTGGAGAAATTCTGCGCCTTCAGATTTTGAAGGAGGGCAAAGAACAGGGGCAGGGCATCGCCTACCTCGAGGACGGTACGATGGTGGTTGTGGAGAATGCGAGCAGACACCTGGGCAAGGAGGTGGAAGTGGCCGTAACCAGTATTCTCCAGACCACGGCCGGAAGGCTTATATTCACCACTCTCAGGGATACGGAACACACTCGTCAGCAGCACTGATTTCACTGCATGGCGGCAATGTTGTTCTTCATGGGGCGGGGCTTTCGGGCTTCGCCCTTTTTTCGAGTCCTTCACGGGCTGATTCGAGGCAGCGGGTGTTCAGGCAATGCGGGTCGAGTGGCATGACGGACCGGGATGCAGGCATGATATTTCGGGCTGAGGAAGAAGATCGGGGGCTCCGGCTGGACGTCTTCCTGGCGAATCGCTTTCCGGACAGGTCACGCAGCTTTATGAAAAAATTGATCCTGGACGGACTGGTTCTCGTCAATGGCAGGACGACAGTCAAACCGGGTTACGAGGTAAGGGCGGATGACGAGGTTTCCATGACTTTGCCGGAGGCCGACGACACAGGCGAGCTTGTTCCGCAGTCTATGCCGCTGGATGTATTGCACGAGGATGAAGACATCATTGTTGTCAACAAGGCACCCGGAGTAGTGGTTCATCCCGGGGCGGGGCACAGCGAAGGCACCCTGGTGCACGGATTGCTGGCCCACTGCCCGAGGCTCGCCATGCAGGGGGCTCCGAAGCGGCCCGGGATCGTCCATCGCCTGGATCAGAATACATCCGGAGCCATGGTGGTTGCAAAGACGGAAGCCGCCTATCTTTGTCTCATCAGGCAGTTCAAGGAACACCAGGTGTTCAAGGAATACAGGGCACTGGTTTATGGGATTCCGCCTCAGCACCGGGGAGAGATCAGGACATACGTCGACAGGCACCCGGTGGACCGCAAAAAAATGGCTGTGGCAGCGAACAGCGGCCGTGAAGCCGTATCGATCTGGGAGATCGAAAGGGACTGGGGGGAAGTCAGTCTGCTCAAAGTGATCATCCAGACAGGGAGGACTCACCAGATACGAGTCCATTTCAGCCACCTGCAGCATCCCGTGGTAGGGGATGAAACCTACGGTGGAGGCAGGCGCCGCGCCAAGGCCGTCCGGTCCCTTCCCCTGAGAGCGCTCCTCTTGAACGTCCACCGGCAGATGCTCCACGCAGCGAGACTCGCTTTCCGGCATCCGGCGACCGGCGCGGAACTGACCTTCGTTGCGCCGCTGCCGGAGGACTTCAAACTGCTGCTGGACAGCCTGTCGAAGGTCTGCGCCGAATGAACGAATGAAACCCGCGGATTGTTCCTCTCCTGTCACTGGTACTGGAAGGTCCTTCTCAACTGCTTGGCCTTGTCAAGAAATTCCCTGGTGAAACTGCTGTCCCTGTGATCGACGACACGAGGGGTGATGGCAATGATCAGCTCCGTTCTATCCTTCTTTGTCGTCTTGTACGAAAAGAGAGGGGAGAGAAGGGGAATATCCTTCAGGAAGGGTATGCCCTTGTCGGTCATGTTCTTGTTCTCTTCGATGATTCCACCGATCACCACCGTGTTTCCGTCCTGGGCAAGAAGTGTGGTCTTGACGTTGCGTTCGGTGAACGAAGGGGCGGTGTTGCCCGCACCCACCTGCTTATCGGCGCCCGTTCTGCGGATGATCTGTTCGACTTCGAGCCTCACCAGTCCGCCGGCATTGATGTGAGGTATCACGTTCAGAATGACGCCGGTGTCTTCGTACGAAATCGTTGTAAAGGCTTCTCCTCCAGCCGTTGTGGGTGCGTAGGATCCCGTGGGAACGGGTTCGCGCCCGCCGACGGTGATGGTTGCCTCCTTGTTGTCGGCAGCCAGGAGAGTCGGGTTGGAGAGCACCTTGACGTCTGTCTGGTCAGAAAGCAGCCTGAGCAGGGTAGCAATGTCTTTTGCATTGCTCACCCACGAAAGGGCCACGCCTCCCGTGGCACTGGCGGCGGCCACATCGATGGGCGGCGGTCCCATTCCGTTGAGTGACCCGGCCACATTACCGCTGCCGACTCCCGCGTTCTTGAACCACCATTCCAATCCGTATTCGAATCTCTTGTCCAGACGAACTTCGGCGATCATGACCTCGATGAGCACCGCTCGAGGGAGAATATCCAGGGTTTCCAGAGTCTTCTTGATCTTGGCATAGTCCGTGGCATTTGCCCTGATGACAATGGCGTTGTTGACCTCGTCCGGAATGATGATCACCTCTCCCGTAAGGCTGCTTGCGGGCTGAGTGCCCGGGGTCGTCCTCGCCCCGGCGGCGGCTCCCGTCCTGGGCGTCCCTCTTTGAGTGGTACCGATGCCCGTCGGCGTGGAACCGAACCCGGATGTTCCCCCCATACCCGAGGATCCCATGGTGCCGCCGGAGAGGGAACCTGAATACGGCGAACCGGAAGCGGATCCGAAGGCACGGCTGCCCGACAGTGACGATCCACCGAGTCTTCCCGAGGAGGAAGACGACGTTCCCAAACCGCCACCCCTGCCGAAAGTGGTGCGGGTGGCCGATACGATCTGCTGGTCAGGTCTTCTTTCGGCTCCCCTCAGTCCGTAAACCTGGTTCAAGATATCGGCGATATCTATGGCAAGACCGTTCTGCACAAAATAGACGTAGATCTGCTCTCCCACTTCCTGCCCGCGAACATCGAGGGCTTCGAGCCAGCTCTTTGCGGTTTTGAGCAGTTCCGGGTTCTGGGCCAGCACGAGTACTCCCCCGAAGTTCTGAAGGGGAATAATGGCGAGATTGTTCTTGATCGCGCTTTCCTTGAATACGCCCAGTTTCCCGATGAGTGCATCCATGCTTTGGGCGGCATCCTGCGGGGCGAGTGATTTCAAAGGAACGATTTCCATGCTCACCTCGGCCAGAAAATTGATGTCGAGGGTCTTGAGCACCTCCACTATGGACCTGGCGTTCTCGCTGCCCTCGATGAACACCAGGCTGTTGGTCATCGGGTCCGGAGTGATCGGCCGGCCGGGAGTGAGAAAGAACTTGATGGTGTTTGCCGCCTGTTTGACATCCAGGTAGCGCAACCGGTAAATGACGATCACCGGTCTCGCTCCGTCCCTGTCGGCCTGAAGAGTAAAGGCATCCGCTATCGGCAGGCTGCCGCCCGAGCTCTTCTGGATCGGCTGTATGTAGTATATACCTTTTCGAGGCGATACGGATACCGCATTGGCCTCGTAGGCTCTCGTCACCATCTGAAGCAGTTCTTCCCTGGTGAATTCTCCTTCCAGGTACAGGCTGATGCGGCCCTGGAGAGTGGGATCAAGCACGTAGTTGAGCTTCAGGAAATCACCGAAGATCTGGCTGGAAACTTCCGCAAGGTCAGCCTTGTCGAAATTGAAGACAACTTTCTGTTTTTCGGCATCTGCAGGTCCGGCAGGCCGCTCGGCGCGGGCCGAGGGAGATGTCATGAGTCCCGTCGGGAGCTTGCCCGAGAGGCGCGGCAGAATGGTGGTCGGCTTGGGTTCGGATGGGGAATCGGACCTCTTCTGGGGGTCGGAAGGCCGATCCGGCGTGCTGCCGGCCGTGGACGGCGCCGCCTTGAAAGGCTCCGTCGCGGAGTCGATTCCCGTTGATACGGGAGAAGGTGCCGTGGGGGCCGGCGGTGCGCTGTGAACGCCTGCCGGGCTTCGAACATAATCCCCCTGGTTCGAAGGGCTCTTGGCGCCGGTTGCCGAGCATGACGCGAGAGCAACGGCCGAAATGAACACAAAGGCCCTGGATATCTTCATGTGTCTACTCCCCAATACCTCGCAGGATTCGGGCAGGCAGGCCGCTCCATGCAGGAAAGCCAGGGAGCGGCCTGCCTGCACCGTTCGGCAACATCTCTTCCACATTCGATGCAAAGAGTCAACGAAATTAGAGTGTCTTTCCTCAGGACTTTTCACCCTTTTCCATCAACGCTGCAAGAATCACGTTGACCACGAGATCCGGTCCCTTGGCACGCTGGACCTTCTGAACGTTGATCTCGTGCACGAGCAGCGCCGTTTCGAAGTTCTTCACGCGGTCCAGGAAGAAATACAGGCCGTCGACGGTCGTCATGAAATTGAACCTGAGGTGGACCTCCTGGTACAGACCGTATTCCTTGCTGGCCAGAACCTGGTAGGTCTTGATGTCCAACTTCTGTCCCCCCTTGGAAGACAGCAGTTCTCCCAGGGAAGCGGCCAACTGGTAAGGGTCGTTACCACGAAACAGGCGCTTCTGCATCTGCTTCAGTTCCTGTTCCTGTTTCACCAGGTTGTCTCGAATGCTCTGAGCCTGGGTCAGTTTTTCCCGGTATTTTCTGGCCAGTTCCTCCTGCTGCCTGGCCTGGATTTCCAGGTTCTCGTTGGCCGAGATGAGGGGAGCCAGCCAGACAAGGCTCACCACAAGGATCGCCAGCAGCAGAGCCGCCCCTGACAGTATGGACAACCGATACCTCTGCACTTGGGACCAGGTCGGCACTTCGAATCTCATCATTCGTCACCTATCGTGTTTGCTCCTCGGTTGCTTCTTCATCAACGTCTTCCTCGTTCTCATCGTCTTCCCCGACATCCGGTTCTTCCACTTCCTCCATGCCGACATCCGGGGCTTCATCGGTCACAGCCGGCAAAGGCATGAGGGAGTCCTGGCCGCCGGGGGACTCCTGCCTTTTGACCAGCGGAGGCATTTCAAGAGGCAGTGTCTCGAAGACTTTTCTCGCCTTCTCGAGGTCGATCTGGAGCTGCACATTGAAGCGCTCCATGTCGGAGGAGGGATTTCGAGTCACCGGTGATGCGAAACGAACATCTGTCAGGCCTTCGACCTTCGACAGTTCGGAAAGGTACCGGATGGCCGATTTGCTTTCTCCCCGCAGTATGAGCTGTCCCTTGCGCAGGGAAAGGTAGTTGAGCCATGTATCGTCGGGGGTGACCTGGGCGAGCAGGGTGAGCACCTCGAGAGTGGGAAACCCTTCCAGGTTGAACTGGGAGAGTGTCTTCTGATCTTCCTGAAACTTGGCAATGCGGGACTGGAGAGCCTCGATGGGTTTCCACTGGGCTTCGAGCTGCTGCACCTGTTTCCTCACCTGCTTGTATTCTTCGTTCAACTGGTGGGACGCATGGACCTGGTAGATGGCGAACACCGAAAAAAGCAGAATGACCGCCAGAATGGGCCAGGCTGCCCTGGGTACTTGCCATGGTTTGAGTGTCGGTTCCGAATCGAACGCACGGAACCGGTCCTGTCCCATGAGGAGCCTCACCCAGTGAGAAAGGAGTGATCCTTCGATCTGGCGGATTCTCACGGGCAGGTTCTCGCTCTCCCATTCCCCGGCACAATCATAGTACTGGGAACTCTCGCTGTCGCTCGCGACAAGATGGATCAGGACCTGCTCCCCGTAACCGCCTTCCCCGAGGCAGAGCAAACTTTCTCGAAAAAGCCTCAGGTTGTCCGAATTCCTGCTGATCACGGTCGAGTCGAGCAGCAGGCCGTTATAGAAACGGTTGACCTCCAGGTTTTGCGAGTCGATACAGCGAGCCATCATTCGCAGGGGGATGGGCTTTTCCTCGCCTGCGACGGCCGGAAGAAGGCTGCTGGAGACCAGGGCGCTCGGAATGACCACGAAGGTCTGAAAAGACGATCCGCCCAGCACGTGCTGGAACTTGTCGTATTCCTCCTTCTGCATCGAAAAAATTGGAACGGACATCCGTGCGCCCACCTGCACCGCGGGACCGAAGAAGGAGACGGCCTGTTCATGTTCATGGAAGACATTCTCCTGCCAGTCGAACACGAGGGCTTCCTCCAGTTGGTCCTTGAGCGCAAGAGGATAATGTTCCCGGTGCAGGGAATAGAAGGTCCGGGGCAGGAAGAGCAGAAGCGCGTTGTTGCCTGGGCCTCGCGGCCTCAGGTTGAGCCGCTGCAGGAAGTCGAAAAGCGCCTCCCCCTCGGGGACGGGCATCTTTTCTACAGAATCGATCACCCACGTCCGCCACTGCCGATGAGCTCGCAGGACTTCGACCTGTTGAGGTTCTATATAGACTGCCAGAAGATGCCTGGGTCGTTGCCTGATCAGGCCTTTAAGCATAACGTCCCTCTCTTCGCCCTTTCCTTGAAACTACAACACCTTTCTGTACAGGATCTTGTAGCCGGTTTCCGTGTCAGGGGTGAACTGGACAACGAGGCAGAGGGTGACGGCCGGGAAGCCACTGTAGGCCTTGCCGCATGAGAGGATACGGTACAACCCTCCCGGCGCCCACACCCGTGCCGCAGTTCTGCTTTCCGCCTCCGGTTCCTGATCCTGCAGCCTCGTATTTCTACCATATACCGTGAACATCTGGAACAGCGAATCCTTTGGAGGTATGCTGAATCCCATGATGTCCAACGCCTCTTCCGTCTCGAGTTTCTGCCGGGTTCTTTCTTCTCCGAAGAAGAGCCGCCTCGTGATGCCCGGTATGAGAAGCATCTGTTCGATCCTGGTCAGCGGCCCGTTGAAGGGTTCGTATGGGAGTCCCAGCTTCCTGTAGAAGGATGCTTCGGCGCCGTGGAGCGTCGGAATGTCGTCCTTGTCTATGAAATCCACGACGAGTCCGGCCAGCCGGTCGGATGCATCCGGTTCGATGCCGGCCTTTTCGAGAACAGCCTTGATTTGGCCTTCCCTGGCCACGTTCACGTTGACCTTGAGATCCTCTCTTTCCACGATCACCAGCGCCTGGCCGGTGCCGTAATTGACAAGGTGCGGCTTCCCGTCCGGTTGCCAGTTGTCTTCCCCGGCATCGGACGTTCGAAGCGGCAGGGGCTGCCCCATGCGGGCAAGCGCCTCAAAGCAGCCGCCGACAGCCAGGTGAAGCGCCTGGGATTTGCGTACAAGGAGGGCCTGTTCTTCCCCCTCCAGCCGAGTCTCGGCTCCAATCTGGATCGCAAACCACATGATCAGGGCGCAGATCCAGAGAACGGCAATGATCACAATTCCATTCTGCCCGACAGCCGTGGAGCCCTTCATCGACTTCTCCTCAGCAAGCCAGGCTGCTGTCTCCCTTCCTTATCGCCCACATCAGGGGGAAACAGTGAACTGGGAAGCATCACGGCTGACGATGTGGCCGCTCCTTCCCTGTCGCTCCACCTGACCAGAATCGAATGCGGGACACCTCCTCCTTCCCCCTCCCAGGATTGAAGAAGCTGTCCCGATTCATCCGATGCGTACTCAATGGAAAAATCGGCGACTTCGGTCGAGTAAAAACGGGGCTGAGCCTTCTCGTCGACATGGATGGGCATGGACAGGAAGTTCTGTATGGATTCGGGATGATAGATGTTCAGGGGGGATTCGGCATAATAGAGTCTTTTCTCGTTTCGAACGTAGACATAACGCGCAATGACGGGTACGCCGCCCGAAATGGCTTTCACCGAATATCCTGTAGTGAAGGAAAGGGAATTCGGGTCTCCAATGAATATGGTGCGGAAGTCCTGGCCGGGCTGGGGCGGCGTTATTTCCAGGTGGACAAGCTGCATCTTCATAAGGTCCACCATGGCGGGAACTTCACTGCTCTGCCTGGCCTGCTGCCTTTCCCATACGCGCAGAGAGAAGGTAAATGCAACGGTAAGTATGCCCATGACCAGGGTCGAGATCAGGGTGGCCAGGACGAGTTCGAGCAGAGTGAAACCAGCGTTCCGACCGGGTTCGTATTTCTTGTTCCGTGCAGTCATCCCGTTTCCGCCTTCCCGCAAAAGGACGTTTACCTCTTCTCCGTCTGCGGAATAATGACGCTGAACTCCAGCACCTGGTCGAGGTAAACCAGACGTATATGGTAAAGATTTCCAGCGTTTCGTGCAATCCCACCCGCCTGGGGCAGTTCCACTCTGGCTGGAATCACGCCGACCTCGGGGGACCCAGGCAGCCAGGGCAGCCGAACAGCGCCGGCCAGTGCCTTCTGAGGGTCTGCGAGAACCTCCTGGGCAGCGGCTTCAAGCACGGGCTGAATCCGCTCCATTGCCTGGATACGGGCTTTGTACTGGAGCGATGTGGAAATGAGACCCATGACTCCGCCGACGATAAGAATTCCGACGACGAGGCTTATCATCACCTCGATGAGTGTAAAGCCACTCATGGAATGTGCTCTACCTGTTTGTCGTGCTGCCGTCATCGGGTATTCACTTGAGACAGGCGAACCGTTCCGAGTATCGGGTGAATGGAGATGCGAAAGGTGCGCTGCCGGTCAAAGGTTATTTCGAGGTCGCTGCCGACCAGGCTGCCGTCGGGATAGAATATCATCATGTGGTCGCCCGTATCCGGATCCTGTTCCAGGCGGTCTGAATAGATGTCCACATTGGGCGGAATCGGCCTCGACAGGGGAACTGCGAGATCATAAAGCCGTTCCGCGCCGTTTATGCGGAATGCCGTGATGCGGCCTGAACTCATGGCTCTCAGCCTTGCCCTCTTGATGGTTTCCACGAATTCCTGAAGGAACTCCCTGTCTTCCATCCTCTTCCAGCCGGCTCCAACCCTCGGGAGCACCAGGGCGACGGTGAGCGATGCGATGATCAGGACGATCATCAGCTCCATGAGCGTGAAACCCCGGCGGTTTATATCGAAAAATCCACCGGGTTGTCCGGTTGCTGTTGCATTCAAGATCTGCTTCATGGGTAAACGGACCATCGATGAGTGCACTCGTCGAACCGGGATGACAACCGATTATTCCCTGCACCGCCCGTGGATACTGCCCGTCGCAGCCTCCATTTCATATATGAAATCGAAAACCTAGAACTGGATCTCATTGATACCGAAGATCGCCGTGAACATGCTCAGCACCATGATGCCGATGATAAATCCGGTGATCACAATGACCGCGGGCTCCAGAAGGATCATGAGTCGCTGAATGCGTCGATGGAGTTCTTTTTCGAAATAATCGGCCAGTCCGATCAATCCTTCGCCCAGGTTGCCCTGCTCCTCCGCAATGCGGAGCATCGTTCCCATGCGCGCGGGGAAAGGCTCGCGTGCACGAAAGAACGCGCTCATCGAATGCCCGATCTTGATTTCCTGGTGCAAAGGAGTAATCGCTTCCTTCAGGACCGTATTGACCAGGATTTCATGCCCCAGGCTGAGCGCCCTCAGGAGAGGAACCCCGGACTGGAGCATCGTGCCCAGAGTCCGGCAGAACCGGGTCAATTCACTTTGAAGGATCAGGTACCTGGTGAAGGGAACCTTGAACAGCAGGCGATCGATGGCCCTTCTCACGGCAGGCTTGCGATACAGGTATCGACCTCCCCAGAAAGCGACAGCCAGTGCGGCAGGGAAGACCCAGCCGTATTCCCTGAGGAACACACCCGCCTGCAGCAGGATTTCGGTCAGGAGAGGTACCTGCTGATTCAGGTCCTCGAAGATCTGTCCGAACTTGGGTATGACGTAAACCAGCAGGACCACGAGTGAAACGGCGCTGGTACCGAGCAGGATGGCGGGGTAGATCATCGAGGAGACCAGGCTCTGCCTGAAGGTGCGCCGCTGTTCGAGGTAGAGCGCGAGCCGCCTGAGGATGGGGCCGAGCGAACCTCCGGCTTCTCCCGCCCGGATCATATGGTCTGAGAGGTTCCCGAAGACATCCCGATAGTTGACCATGGCCCTGGAAAGGTCGCTTCCTCCCTGCACCTCTTCGAGCAGTTCCTTGACCAGCCTCTGGAAAGCCTTGTGTGTCTGGTTTGCGCTGATGAGGGCCAGAGCACGGTCCACGGGCAGACCGGCCACAAGCAGGTCGGAAAGGTCATAAAAGAAACGAATAATGTGTTCCTCGGGGATGCGTCTTTGCCTCCGGCTCTTGACCGCCTTGATCCTGACCGGATACAGCCTGCTCGACTTGAGCTTCTTGGCAGCATCCAACTCGGACATCGCCTCCATCACGCCCCGGTGCACTTCACCCTGGCCGTCTCGAGCCTGGTACTGAAAGTAACCCATATGCGACGATCAACCTCCAAGGCGTCTCGTGGAAATTCCATTCAGGAAGATAATCCCCTCGATCGCTCTGTTTCCGTACTGCCGGCTGTCCCCTCCGGTATCAGGAAAGGCTCGTTACACGAAGCACTTCTGAAAGAGTGGTCAGCCCGTCGATGGCTTTCCTGTACCCATCATAAAGAAGAGGGCGATAACCGAGCTGAAAAGCCACCTGGGAGATGGCCCCCGCATCCTTTCCCGCCACGATGGCCGACCGGACAGCCTCGTTCACCGGCAGAATCTCGAAAATGCCGCGACGCCCCTTGTACCCGGTATAACCGCACCTGTCGCAGCCTTTCTTGTTATAGAGGGTCACGACGGAAGGCAGGTCCGGAATGATCTCCCGGAGCCGCATGAGGTCTGCTTCCCGTGCCGTATAGGGTTCCCTGCAGTGGGGGCAGAGGATGCGCACGAGTCGCTGCGCGACGACGGCGAGAAGAGAATCTGCCATAAGAAACGATTCGATGCCGATGTCACGAAGCCTCGTGATAGCGCCCGGCGCGTCGTTCGTGTGCAAAGTGGAAAGAACCAGGTGTCCGGTCAGTGCCGACTCGATGGCGATGTCCGCGGTTTCCTTGTCTCGAATTTCGCCGATCAGCAGAACGTCCGGGTCCTGGCGCACGAGGGAACGCAGAGCATTGGCAAAGGTCAGGTCGATCTGGGGTTTCACCTGTATCTGGTTGATACCGTTGATCTGGTACTCGACGGGATCTTCCACGGTAATGATTTTGCGTTCCACGGAGTTCAGTTTCGTCAGGACTCCGTACAGGGTGGTCGTCTTCCCCGACCCCGTCGGTCCCGTAACCAGTATCATCCCGAAAGGGCGCTGGATGATTTCTTCGATATAATCGAGATCCTTGCGATCCAGTCCCAGGCCGTCCAGGTTATAGTCGATGCCTTCCCTGGCAAGGAGTCTCAATACGACGCTTTCGCCATAGATGGTTGGAACCGTCGAGACGCGAATGTCGACTTCCCGGTTTCCGAACTTGAGCTTGATCTTCCCGTCCTGTGGCAGTCGGCGTTCGGCTATGTTGAGATTCGCCATGAGCTTGAGACGGCTGATGATGGCCGCCTGCATGGTTTTTGGCGGCTGGTCCAGGTCGTAGAGCACGCCGTCCACCCTGCACCGGACATGAAGGTTCCGTTCGAAGGGTTCGAAATGGATATCGGATGCCCTCATGTCCAGGGCTCTGGAGATCAGAACATTGACCAGGCGGACGATGGGAGCTTCCTGGGCAAGACCCTTTAGGTGCTCCAGGTCTTCCTCGAAGCCGTCTGCGGCGGCCAGGCCGCCGTCTCCGTTGCGTGACAGGGCTTCCGCCTCCCGTGCGGCGGCTCCGTATAAACGGTCGATGGCGGTCCGTATTTCTTCCCGCTGCCCCAGACACAGGTTAAGTTTCATGTTTACGAAGTAGCTTCCCAGGATATTGAGGATCGGCAGATTAAAGGGGTCGTTCACCACCACCCGCACGCTGTCGCTTTCCACCTGGATAGGCAGAACGGCGTGTTTTCGAAGGAAGAACATGGATACGCCTTCGAGCAGGACCGGCTTTTCAGGGTAGTCTTCACGGTCCAGAAGCGGCAGACCCAGGTGATTCGAGAGGGTTCGCAGGATTCTGTTTTCGTCCGTCACCGCAATCTGCTCGAAAGCCTCTGCAAGCGGAATGTTCTCGATGAAGCAGGATACGCGCAACTGCTCGACCTGCTCTTCCATAAGATTGAATTCCCGTTCAAAGGCCTTGATGACCGACATGGATTCCATGGTTCATGCTCCCAAGTGTGACGAAAAATGTAGATACATCCTTAACAAATCGCAGATGAAAAGTAAACTTCCTGCGATGTGCCGTGGTGATACGGGTGAAGCCTGCACGATACTCCGGAGCATCGCCGGCCATTCCGCTCGACCGGGCCGGATGAATCACTTTAACATTTGAGTCTTCAGGCGGATAAAGGTTATAAGAATGAATATTCAACCTGGTCGACCGGGAACCATCCGCATAAATATGCGATCGAGGAGAATGAAATGTTGAAGAAAGCGATCTTGATGTCCCTGCTGGCCATGGCTGGTGGGGCGTTTCCATATGCTGTGGGGGCAGAGACCGTGCCGGTCATGGTCGAGAAGAACCTTTTCTCCCAGGATCGCAGACCCCCTGCTCCCGATAGTGCCAGCTCGCCCGCCCAACCCGATAAGGCTGGAATTTCCCACCAGGCTGTCCAGCTTGATGGAGTCATGATTGCCGGGGATAGCAGAAAGGCTCTGCTTCGTCTTAAGACCACACCACCGGGAAGCGCGAAAAAGAAGGGTCAGTCTCCTTTCATTACCGTTCGGGAAGGTCAGCGGTTCAGCGATTACCTTGTTGTGAAAATTGAACCCAAGAGCATATCGATGGAGAAGGACGGCCAGGTCTTTGTGGTGAACCTTTTTGCCGAAGGCAAGGTTGTTACTCCCCTGCCGGCGGCGCCACCTCCTCCGCCTGCCTCCGTCGGACAGCCAGGCCGGGGAGGTCAGCCTGCTCCGCCCAACGTGCCGGGGCAGGGACCGAATATGGGACAAAGGCAGCCCCCTAATGTCCCCGAAGGCATGGAAGGCGCGATGGCTCCCGGGTGGCCCAACCCGAACATGATGACGCATCAGGCCGATGGCGACCATGCCCGGCAGGGAATAGACACGGAGGGTGCCGGCGAGTATGAATTCAACGAAGATGCGGGAGAAATGGAGGATGAAGGCGAGTAAAAGGCTCCCGTGATGCGGCGAACCCTTCCGCCAGGGAACGGGAAGGGTCCGCACACGGGTGACGGCGGACTGCCCGTCTCTTCTGCCGTTGCTTCGATCCAGTGTTGCGAGGTGCAGGGGACTCACGGGACGCCCGGGTCGGTCCACCAGGTACGCTCCGGAATCACGCGAATCAGGCCGGCGGAATTTCGGAATCCCCGAGGCCTTTTCCAAGAGGCCACTGAGCAGTGACTTCGGTGCCCTCACCCACCGCCGACCGGATGAAGAATCCGCCGCCGGAAAGCTCCGTCCTTTCCTTCATGCTGGGTAATCCGAGTCCCCGCTTGTCATTCGCTTCTTCGATGGAGAAGGAAGTCAGGTCAAAGCCCACTCCGTCGTCCTTGATCACCAGGTGCAGGATATCTTCCTTTTTCTCGAGTGAAATCCGTACAAGCCCGGCTTCGCTGTGCCTGGCGATGTTGTGAAAAGCCTCCTGCATGACCTGGAAAATGACGGTCTTCAAGTTGTCGGGGATTTCGTCTTCCTCCACGTCTATGTGCGACTCGACCCGTATACCGTCATATACCTTCTGGAACTGCCTGCAAAACCACCCGATGGTGGCGACGATACCCAGGTCGTCCAACATCGACGGCCTCAGGTCCGTCATGATCCGCCTGGATTCCTCAATGGCATGCTGAGTCATGGAAATAATGGCCTTCAAGGATTCATGGCTGGCGGAACCCTGTCTGATGCGTTTAAAGATATTTTCCAGGCTGAACTTTATGGCACTCAGCGATGACCCGATACTGTCGTGAAGATCCCTGGCTATTCTCTTCCTTTCCTTCTCCTGGGTATCGAGAAGTTGCGAGGATAGAAAACGGAGCTGTTTTTCCGATTCACGCAGGGCGTCCTGAGCCTGCTTCCGTTCGGATACGTCTTCGATGATGCATATGCCTCCCAGGACACTGCCGTCATCAGAGAGGATGGGGCCGTAATCAGCCTTGAGATTGGTGAACTTGCCCCCGGTGACCGACAGGTAATTTCCTTCGTAGCATGCCGACTGACCGGACAAACAGGCCGAAACCGCGGCGCGCATTTTCTTGTTTTTCAGTGACGTCAGCAGGTTGAATCCGATGAACTTCTCTTTCGACGATCCCCATATCTCGATAATATTGTCGTTGCACGCGGTGACCGTCCCGTCGGCATCGAAATGGAAGATTCCCAGGGGGGAGTTTTCAAATATTGTCCGGTACTTTTCTTCGGATTCCCTGAGTCGTTTTTCCGCTTCTTTTCTCGTGCTGATGTCCGTTACGGTTCCGATGGTCCCCCTGAACCTGTTCTTTTCATCGATCAGGGGAGCCCCGGATACAATGACGGGGATTTTCCGGCCATCCCTGCACAAGAGTTCGACCTCGTATGACGTGGCCTCGAGCTGTCTCCTTCTTTTCATCTCCCGTTCGAGCCTTCGCCGGTTGGCTTCGTCAAACAGGCTGGTCTCGGACAGACCGACAAGTTCGTCGCGCCTGTACCCCAGCATCCGGCAAAGCTTGTCGTTGGCGTATATGATTACGCCGCGCTCATCCTGCACTCCGAGTCCCTCGTTCATGGTTTCCACGACCATGCGGAACATTTGTTCGCTTTTTCGCAGTGCATCTTCGGCAAGCCTTCGATCGGTGATGTCCCTTATGGATTCGATGGCCCCGATCATGCGTCCTTCCTGATCGAAAAGCGGCGATGCCTTGCCCCAAAGATAGGCTCCCTTGCCTCCGTACATCCTGGGTGCGAAGACTTCGGCAAAATAGGTTTTCCCGTCGCTTTCCACGAAATGGTATCTTTCCCGCAGCGGGACATCCACGTCAAAGACCAGGTCGACGAGGATGGGCCTGCGCTCACCATAAAACGGGATGGAATAGGCATAGTCCCCTTTGCCGATGATGTCCCGCTTGGACACGCCCGTCATTTCCTCGATGGCCCCGTTCCATGCGATGACCCTCTTCTCATGATCGATCACAAAAGTGGCATCCGGAAGAAACTCTATGATGTCCAGGTATTGCCGGTGCGTCAGTTGGAATGCGCCGGGTTCCGAGGCGGATGTTCTTTCATCCTGTTCGATTCCGCGGATTTTATGGCATAAGTCTATGAGATCATTAATGAGTTCGTCTCTGGATTTCTGTTCGGTTTTCACTTCAGGGCACCTCCGGAAAAGGGACGGGTCTGGAATCGATTGCGAGTGGAACAGAGGTGTCTCATTCGCGCTTTCCCGGCGGCCTTTCATGCCATGCTTTCGTCCTCTTTCCCCGCCGCGTATTCCAGGGGTTCGAGGTCCTTCTGCTTCAGGTCGAGCCGCTTCAGACGGCCTCTTTCGTTAATCACCTTTTCGAGTTCGCGGCGGACCTCAGACTGGGCAAGCAACTCCGACAGGAGGATGCGCTTGTAGCTGATGCTCCGCAATTCATTTTCGAGAAACTCGTCCCGCTCCTGCTTGAGTTTCAGGTTCTGCAGGAAAAGCTTCTCCTCGAGAGTCTCGTTCTCGATCAGCAGGGTAATGAACATGTCCGTGACCTTGCTTTTTCGCAGCCCCATCATTCCTATCCCGGCCGCCTTCCTCCTGTAATGATCCAGGCGGCTTTCCAGGAACTTGATCCTGCGATTCAACTCCTCCTTTTCCTTCTCCAGGTTTTCCTTCTCATGATCCCAGAATTGCTTCAGGGCTCGCTCGATGGTGAGCATCTCCTGACGGTCGGTTGCGCTTTGGGCTTCAAATTTTCGAACGTTGGTGCGATACGCCAGGTAGTAGCCGACTGAGAATACCAGCGCTACACAGAAAGCGGCAGCAAGGACCTGATAAAGGATGATGAGCTCCATGGACTTTGACCTCCTGAAAGAATCGATCGAATACCGGCCGGGTACTCCTTCCGGCATTTTGAAAATGGCAACATGGGTCTGTCAGAGCCAGGCAGCCTCCACATTGTATTTCTCTGTTACATGAAATTAGCATAAACTCGTGAAATGTGGAGAGCAAACTTCAA
>JABUEY010000064.1 GCA_013314815.1 Syntrophobacteraceae bacterium | reverse complement strand
GTAATGCTCCTGGGTAAAAAGCTCTATCTCCAGAATCAGCGCCAGCACGGCCCAGGTGGACCTTTCCAGCACAGCGGCCGCCACCTCATTGGGGTCGGGAATAAACCGGTACCCTGCAGGCATGCCCGCGGCGATCATCTCCTCGATCCGGCGGAAGAGTACCTGGTGCTTGATTTCCTCGTCACTGAACCTCACGAGTGCCTCGAGGGCCACCTGGTCACCGAGCCAGTGGTGGCGGGTGAGTTCAAGCACCTTTGCCGTAATGAACCGTTCTACGAAACCGAACATATTCGCATACGTCCTGCCCTGGATCCGGCTGAGGAATCTTTTTTCTTCGTCGTTCAGAAGATCGAGGCGGCCGATCTTCGAGATGCCGTCGGGCAGGAACTTTCCCGAAAAGTCGAAATCCCGCCCCCTGATGACATCCCTGTCGATATCCCACCGAACCCGCTTCGAAACTTCAATACATGTGGCATAATCATGGAACTGCATGGACCTGCCCTTCCTCTCCTGCGCTCACCCGGCGCATCGTAGTGAGTTCCTTCTCCTGATCGGCGAACAAGCAATCGACTGCGGCAGCTTCGATCCAACCCCGCTTTACTCGGACGAACCGGAGTCACACCCGGCGTCCGCAAGGCCCCCCCAAAGCTTTCACCTTCCGCTCGTCACAATAAGGAGGAAAACACCGGGCAAGAATATTCGACGTCACGTAAACCTATCGAAAGTGCCGCAGACTTCACGCAATGGCACCCGGTCTCAGCATGAACCAAGCCATGGGCAAACACCGATCCGGCCTGTTTGTCGTGCGGCTCCGTTCGGGCCTCATCGTTCCATTTAGCCATCCGAACGTTTCTTTTTCAGTGGGAAAGCACCTTATTTCCGGCCGGAACACGGGGTATTTTGCACCTACCTGACAAATCATCCAAATCAGGTATCCAAAAGTTTCAGATGAAGAACAGACTACCGGCGGGCGGGATTCGGGACACGGACACATGCGCATCGGCCTGCCGGAACGGCACGAATTAGGTTCATCCGGCAAACGACCACCTCCGGGTGTGTTTCGCGCAAAGGATCGGTGGCATCACAACGCCATTGGGCAACAGAACATCATTCCCATCAACAACGTCGTTTTCGCCAACGGCGGGAATCCAGAAAGGGTAACCGTGCGTGGCGAAACAGTTTCTCGACATGGGAAAGAATCTGCAAGACACGATGGGTGGAGCTATGCAATCTCCGTGGAGAGATCCTTATGGCGCGATTTGTGCTCGGACTGGATTCCCGCCATTTGCGGGAATGACGGTGTTGATGGACGCGGGAATGACGCTCTGATGCCAGATGACGCTCTGATGCCAGATGACGCTGTTGCGGGTGTATTCCACCTTTGTGTGACAGCTGTCCGAGTACGCGTTTCATGAGAAGAACCGGAAAAATGAACACAAACCACGAAAGACCTAGGGCGCGGTCAAAGACGGTCACCCGCCGGATTCAAAGCTCGCCGGACACGGCCAGGTTTTGACATAATATTTTGCAATAACAGTTAGTTAAATAATTTTCCCCCTTTGCAGATGCCCCTGGTATCAAGGCCTTGTTTGTACTATAAGTACGTGCAGATAGATCTCCCTATATACATTGATCGCCCCGGCTTTCTGCAAACACGGGAAAAATCCGGTTCCTGCGGCGCAAGAACGATGAGTACCGCCGGGTTCGGCAGTAAGGACCGGGGTGGCTGAAGGAGCCCATGTTGGCCGGGGTCCTGTGTTTTCAAGCTCACGCCGTGCTTCCCGGCCGCCTTTCCGCCTGAGGGCTTCATATTTCACCCAGGATACTGCCTCGGAGAGCACCTCTGAAGAATGCTGTTCAGAAAAGGAGAATATAATGGAGAAGAGGTCGATAGCCCTGACGGCGTGGATCCTGCTCGCCGCGATTCAGGCTCTGTTCTCCGGCGCGTCTTTCGTCCACGCCGGGACATACCCGGTTACGATCAAGAACAATTGCGATCAGAAGCTCTTTGTCCGGGGGGCATCTGAAACCGCCTTTATGCCTGGAGACGGCACCTGGGTGGACGAGAAAGGCTCGAAGGTGGTTCAACTCACACTGCCCTGGAAATCCGGCAGGATCTATGGCTGCGTGGACAGCACCATCAAGGATCTCGAAATACGGAACAAGCAAAACGGATTCCTCATGCAGCATCACTGCGGCCTTGTGGAACTGGGTGTGGAAGACAACACTGCAGGAAAAGGCAACCTTTTTTCCAACATCAGTTTTGTGGATACCCTGTCCAATATGACCGTTCGGATCGAAGCCCCCGGCGGCAGGGACTGCAGCAATTCCGGTCATGCCATTGCCTATTTCACGACGTTGAAGGAAGGGAACGACTTTTTCTGGATCGGAAATGACAAGAAGAAGCGCAGGTGTCCGACGGGCATAGTAGAAAATGGAGAATTCAGGGCATGCGTGAGTGCCAACAAGTATTGCACGGACGCTGCGTACGGAAATCCTTCCGACCCCATGTGCGGTAAACTCGACCGGATTATCCGCACGTGTGCCGATTCCTACGCGGATTGCGCCGCGGCCGGGGGTGCCACAACGGTGGATGTCTATGGATGCAGCGGCAGTTTCTTCAGCAGTCCTCCCCAGTATGATCCGGAGGGGAAAAAATACTGCGCCGCGATCAACAGAGGCATACTTGAAAAAGCCGAAAATCAGAAAACCAAGGATTTTTATCCCGACGACGGAACCTTTAATGACTATGCAGCATTTGTTCACGCCGTCACGGGTTCCATTTTTGCCTTCTCTTATGACGATTACCCCGACGGGTTGAACCAGGGCGGGTATGTCAATTGCCGGGAATCCACTCAATATGTTGTGGAATTCTGTCCCGATCCCGCGGCACGCAGCTATTCCTACCTCGGAAACAGCAGACTCTTCGGGGTCCTGGACACCGACGTATTCAAGTTTTCCGGCAGAAAGGGCGAGAAGGTCACCCTTGGACTCGAACCGGTCTCGACACCCGGAACCGAATCGGAATCCTATGAATCCGAGGACGCTGTCATGACCCTGATCGGCCCCCTCAGCTTTCCGCTATTCCAGAAGCGGGTCAGAGGGAGCCTCCCTCTGCACATGGAACTGGCTTTGCCGTACACCGGAAAATACAGGGCGGTCATCCACAACCTGCTGACCGGGAGCAACCCGTTCGCCGGCCCTTATGGCCTGACACTGGAATCGTCGCGAAGGGCCTGGAAGACACTCAAACCGGAACGTTCCGTCGAATAGCATCCTCTCTTCAAAAAGAACCGGACGTCAGGCCAGGCGCAAAGCGTCGAGATATTCCCTGACGCTCCCCACCGTGTTGATAAACATCCTGGACCCGGTCATGATCGTATACACGTCATCCACATTGCCACACGCCCTGGCAAATTCAGGGCCGATGACGACCCCGGGTTCGGGTGCGTCGGGCCTGCTGTTCAATGCCTCCACGTAGGTATCCAGGCGATCCCTCAAGACCTGGAAATAATCGATATCCTGCCCCACCATCAGGCCGGCGGCCGAAGACAACGTTCGGGAAAACTCGAAAACGGCCTTCCAGTAGGATTCCGACAACAGAGTGTTCCAGCGGGAGTTTTCCAGGAAATAGGAAACACTCCAGCCCACGCTGATGATCTTGAGCACCTGCAGTTCGTATTCGACCCTGTCCCGCTCGATCCTTGCCTCCCCGGGCAGCCAGGATATCAGTGTTTTCACGTCTTCGCGGTCAACGGCAAAATCAAAGAGTACCTTTCCCGCTTCCTCTATTTCAGGTTCCCTTGCCTCTTCTTTTCTCATGACTCCCCTGCCTCCCGGCCCGCGGGCCGCCGGACATTCGAGACGGCTGACTGCCGTCATGCTCGAAGACTACGGTGAATGATTGGCACACCCCGCCTGCAAAGGCAAGAAGGCCCCCGCTGCAGCCCGTTAATCAGAACAATTACGGTCGTCCGGCATACGAGTGCCTCCGGTGCTTTTCACTCCAGTGATCGATGGAATCACAACGTCATTCCCGCCTTTGCCGGAAGAACCTGTTCATTGAGGCACAGCCGGTTCCGCATCCTCTCCACGTTTCCCCGATTCAGAATCCGAAAACATCTTTCTTCTCCGATGTCAACTGGACAAATTGAGACTTCGTATTTATAAGGGCTATGAATACTGTACAATAACCGATCGTTTATTTGCCCTAACTAATGAAAGGATCTACCGAATGTGGAAAATACCCATCCTGTGTAAAGCACCCGATCTTCCCGCCGCACATGCATTTGCGGCGCATGATTCGTGTCTTTCGGCCAGGCCCTTGCCCGTATTCTACATGAATGACTACACGGAATTGGGGCTTCTCGTGGACAGGGTCGGCGATACGGCGTCGGTCCTTGAAGGAAAAGGGTATACCCTATCCCGGGAACCCTGTGGAGCCGAGGTAACCCTGGCACATCCAGGGCTTCTTCAGGATATTGTGCAGGTCCTGGCGGAATACGGGATAGAATGGGAACTTTCGGATGTCGTCGACGATGTCTACCAGGGCTGATGAGAAGGAAACCCGCCGGTCCGGCGGGTTTAAACGTTGCCGTTGTAACGCAAGTCCAGGTCTGGCAAAGGATTTCGGGCCTTGACCCGGATTTGGATAACGCCTGACACAGCTTCTGCAATTCCTTTGAAAAGCCGGGCAACAGATCCGACGCAATCCTGGTATCTTCCTGCCGGGAGGGAAACGGACTGTTCGCCTTCCGGCGGTTACTTCCTCGACTGCCGGCATCGAGCCAGTGCCATATCGTTTCTGAAGGTGAGGGGGTACCGGTCGGCATCGGAAAGATCGACCCACGCCCAGTCCATGGATTCACGCCCGATGGCGACCCTGCCCGAGGCGGCGCATTCGAAGTAGAAATCAATACAGTGCATGCCTCCAGGCTCGAGAGGAAGACTGTCCTGGTAAAAGAGAAACTTCAAAGAACTGCAGTCAAGGGACGTTTCTTCTCTCAATTCCCGAGCAGCCGCCTGTTCGACGGTTTCCCCGTATCGCACCTTCCCCCCGGGCAGGCACCACCATCCCGGAGCATAAACCGTTTCCGCTCTCCGGAGAATGAGTACTCTTCCAGAGCCGTCAAAAACGATGAGCCTGGCTGCGGGCACGGGTTTCGACATTTTCATACATCCCTGGCAGAATGAGCCACTGTTTCTATTTGCCTTTAAAGACGGGTTTTCGTTTCTCGAACATTGCGGCCAGAGCCTCGTCGTGGTCTTCGGTGAAATGGCACAAAGACTGGTAGGCAGCCGATCTTTCCATAATTTCAGCAAGTGTGGAATGCTGCCCGGCGCGCAGCAGCCTCTTTGTCAGCCTCAACGCCTGAGGCGGTTTGGAGGCGATTTTGGCCGCGAGTTCCCCGGCCTTGTCGAGCAACTGTTCATGATCCACCACGTAGTTGATGAGTCCCATTGCCAGGGCTGTTTCGGCATCAATGGTATCCGCGGCGAAGATGAGTTCGGATGCCCTGGCCATGCCAATGGCCCTGGGCAGAGTGAAGGCGCTGCCGTCGCCGGGGATGAGACCCACGTTGAGGAAGGTTTCCCCGAATGTGGCCTTTCTGGATGCCACTCTCAAGTCACACATGAGAGCCAGCCCGCAGCCCGCTCCCACCGCCGATCCGTTGACTGCCGCAATGGTCGGTATTTCAACCCCGTATACCGTCAGGAGAACATCCTGGATGTTGCGCCGATAGTTCTCGACGATCTGAGCCGGAGTCCCATGAAACATGCCCTTGCGATCCTTCATGTCCTTGACGTTGCCCCCGGACGAAAAGGCAGGGTCTGCAGCGGTTATGATGAGCACCTGGGTCTGGATGTCCTCGTTCACTCTTCTGCACACTTCCTTGATTTCATGGATCATCTCCGGATGCGTGATGGCGTTGCGAATGTCCGGACGATTCAGAGTCATCGTCGCCACACCCTTTTCACTGTGGAACTGAATCTCCTTGAATTCCATGCTCGACCTCCAGGATGCTGATGCAATATATTGAAAAGCCACACCTGTCCAACATGATCAGCAATGAACGAAGTTTGAAAACCTGTCAAATAGATTGTAAGGAAAATCAAGAGGGATATAATCGTCGGAACAGAAAATTCCTTGAGGAGGACAAACCATGAAGACACGCATAACAGTGGTGGGGATCATCATCGCGGCAGTCATGTGCCTTGGAATTGCTGCAACGGCACCGGCGTTTCAATTCGACGAACAGATCGACCCCGCGGTACAGGCGGACGGCACCGCGACGTGGAATGGAAAATGGAGGAGCTTCACCGGACAGCAAAAAGGGGCGCTCAAGGCTACCATTACCCAGTCGGGCACCAAGCTTTCCGGCAGGATGAACATCCTCGGCCTCTCCTGCGGAGACCAGAAGAACCTCAGACTCACCGGCAGTATCTCCAAGAACTTCGTCAAGGTGCAGGTCCCCTTCAACTGCTTCGGGTTCGCTTTCACACTCCATTCCGAAGGGACTCTATACCAAAACACCTTCATCGGCGGGGGTTACTACGTTACACAGGGTTCCGAGGTGCAGGACGGTGGATCGTTCAATCTTCTGAAGAAATGACAGGTCGAAATCATGATAAGCGCGGAAAAGAATAACACTCTCAAGATGCTGCCCATGAGGAGCAACCACCGGTGTTTCGGCTGCAGCCCGGTCAATCCAGCCGGGCTGCACATGACCTTCTTCACCGACGAACATTCGCTCTGTTCCTTCGTCAATGTTCCGGAACACCTGTCGGGATGGGACAGGCTGGTTCATGGAGGCGTCATATCCACCATATTGGACGAGATCATGGGTTGGTCCGCTATCTATCTTCTGAAGACCCTGGTTTTGACCAAGTCCATCAAAGTCGATTTCCTCAAGCCGGTGCACATACAAACGGACTTGAAGGCAGAAGGAAGGGTTTTCGAAGTAAAAAGTGAAAGGGAAGCCGTCATGCAGGGTTCCCTCACCAACTCGGCGGGAGAACTTTGCGCCAGGGCAACCGGCACCTTCGCATTGTTCACTCCCAAAGCGGCCCTCAAGCTCGGAGTGGTGGACGAGGAAGCCCTGAAGGATTTCAAGGTATTCCTCGATTCGGCATGCCCAACCTGACAAGACCCTCCAGCAAATGTGCTCCCCGGCTGAAGACTCATAAGAAGCGCGGACGGGACTCTGGAATCCATCAAGTTCAGTCCAGAAGAAGAACGACGCAATATTCCCGCCAACCATGTTTTCATATAGTCATACCTGTTTTCATATATCTCCCTATTCGAAAGATCTTCTTGTGATAAGGCTTTTCATCATACCTTCAACGCACCTTTCTGCATACGAACAGACCTACAATCACACAAAGAGTTTTGATTCACAAATCAACCGGCAATTCCGGAAATGGTTGACAGGGGGTCAATCAAGCGGTTCGGACGGCGTACATGAAAAGCAGAAATTCCTTTTAGGATTCGATCCTCAGAACAACAACGCATCCAGATCACCGTTCATTTACTTCTTGCCCTTCGTTGCCAAGACTCGATCCAGAAATGAGATACTGGTTACGGATTTTGTTTCCTCTGTGAAGCTAAGACGTTCTGAAAACCAAAATGACACGCGAGAAAAAACACGCTTCCCAAATTCTAACTATTGACTTGTTCCCTCAATAGGATGGTATAATATTTATATTGAAAGCTAATCCTTATCTCTAAAATCTAATTAATCACTCACGTCTTATGGAGAATATCTATGGTCAAAAGCTTGTTGGAAATTGCCGCCGAGATTGTGCAGGCACAGGCATCCGTAGGGCCGATGACCCCTGACGCGATGGAACTTGCGCTGTCAAGAACCTTCGTTACTCTTCAGAAAATGAAAATGGCTGAAGAGGGGGGCTTTGTTCTGGACCTGTCAAAGATGTCGGAAGACCTCCCCCTCGAAGAAAAAGCCAAGGAAAGCATGGACCCCAGGGATTCCATTCAAAACGACAAGATCATTTGCCTGGAATGCGGGGCCGAAATGCGCCAGTTGACCACCAAACATCTCTCTTCTCATAACCTCAATCCCCGGGAATATAAGAAGAAATACGGATTCTCGCTTAAACAGCCCCTTGCAGCCAAGTCGCTGACCAAGGCCAGGAGCAAGGCGGCCAAGAAGCGTGGCCTGCCCGAAAACCTGGTGAAGTTCCTCGAAGAGAAGAGGAGCAGAAGCAGGGCCGCCATGGCCGAAGCGACATCCTCTGAAGAAACGGTCCCAGAGCTCGGCATGGAGGCGAAAGTACTGAAGAAGAGAGGCCGCAGGAAGAAGGTGTCCTGACCTTTCATCACAGCATTGGATCGTTGCGGAACGGCCGTCCCTCAGACTTCGAGGCAGGGGTTTGAGATGCGGCACACTGGAAAAAGGATGGTTTTTGAGTGGCACGGGGAGCAGTCCGTCGCTGCTGGACAATGTCGACTATTCCTTCTGAGCCCGCCCTCCCTGATCGCCTCCCGGGAGTCCTGAGGCGGGGGATTGTCCGCAGCCTGGAAGCAGCGTCTGTTCGGTTCCCCGTCGAAAGCGAGGGCACCCGTGGAAAACAGGCAACAGTTCGAAGGTGTTCTTCGTGGCCTGCTCACCGGCCAAAAACTGGCGGTCCTGGCCACCCACGATCAGGCAGGGCCTTACGCCAGCCTGGTCGCTTTCGCGGTCACAGACGACTTGAAGCACCTTGTCTTTGCAACGCAAAGGAACACTCGTAAGCATGCCAACCTGACAGCCGATCCCCGGGTCGCCATGCTCATCGACAGCAGATCGGATTCAGATGCCGACTTTCAGGAAGCCGTCGCAGCCACCGCCCAGGGCAAGGCCTTCGAAACACGGGGAATCGAACGCAGCCGGCTTCTGGATCTTTATCTTGAAAGGCATCCTCACTTGAGAGAGTTTGCAACTTCCCCGGACTGCGCGCTGGTCTGCGTCAGCATAGAACGCTACTTCATGGCGACCAGATTCCTCAAGCTCGTCGAAATCGCAATGCCTTCCTGAGCCCCCCGGCAGCCTGGCATATGTATCGAAGCCGTTCCTTTCTCTGCGGCGGACCAATGAAAAAGCCGCCCGAAGGCGGCTTCGAAGAGTTTACTTGTCCGGATGGTAATAGGGAGGATAACGGCTCACCCTGTCTCCATTCGGCGCCAGATAGACCTGCGGTGAACTGAACCAGGGAGCTTTCCTCACTCCGTCCCTGTCGTACCGTCCCGATTCCTTCGACACCACTTCACCGCGGCCGGCACTGACGGAACGATCCGTCGTCCCTGCATTCGCCGCAAGCACCATCGTCAGTACGATTGCGAACGCTCCAAGTATATGCTTCACAGCTTTCATGCTGAACTCCTTTCTCTCGAAGGACCGGCTTCCCTTTCCGTCAAACCTGCATCCTTTCGCAGTACCCAGTTCCATAAAACATCCCGCTGCCCTCTTGCAGGATGCCATATGGACAAGTTAAATTTTTGAAAATTGTTTGTCAATTCAATTCAGGTTGTTGCAAGAAACCCAGGAATGGCACTTCTGTAGGAAATTCACTCCTATACGGGCTCTTCCAACTCAATATCAGATTTGGAAGCACTGGATGTTCAATGAGCATAACGTTGGTTTTTCAGCAGGTTGCTGGCAGAAACCTGAAGCATTCCTCGATTATCGAGGTGGTTTTTCGTTCTTCGCGCGTGCAAATCGGCGCCGGACAAAACCCGGAACAGGCAAACTCCACGCTCGACAAATGGATTATTTGTAATAATATAGGATATTGACTTCTGTTTCGCTGCCTGCTGACTGAATTGGAAACGTTGTACGCAAAGGAGTGAAAAATGGCTGAATTCAAGTACCAGGATCCATTTCCCCTTGGAAAGGACGAAACCAAGTATCGGCTGCTGACGAAAGACTATGTTTCCATAGCGAATTTTGAAGGCAAAGAAATCCTCAAGATTGCCCCTGAAGCACTGGCTCTTCTCGCCAATACCGCAATGCGGGACGTTTCCTTCATGCTTCGGCCGGCACACCTGGAAAAGGTTGCTGCTATCCTCAGCGACCCCGAATCGTCGCCTAACGACCGCGGAGTGGCCATCGCCATGCTCAGAAACGCGGAAGTGGCGGCCAAAGGCGTTCTGCCTCTGTGCCAGGATACTGGAACGGCAACGATCGTCGCCAAGAAGGGCCAGCAGGTCTGGACCGGCGCCAAGGACGAGGAGTACCTCTCCCAGGGGGTTTTCAAAACCTACACCGAGGAGAACCTGCGCTACTCTCAGACCGTTCCCCTGACCATGTACGAAGAAGTCAATTCGGGCTGCAATCTGCCCGCACAGATTGACATCTATGCCACGGAAGGCATGGAATACAAGTTCCTTTTCGTTGCCAAGGGTGGAGGATCCGCGAACAAGGCGTACCTGTACCAGGAGACCAAGGCGCTGCTCAATCCCGCCAGCCTTGAAAAGTTCCTCGTTGAAAAGATGAAATCGCTCGGTACCGCGGCATGCCCCCCTTACCACCTGGCGTTTGCCGTCGGCGGCACATCCGCCGAAAGCTGCCTGAAAACCGTGAAGCTCGCCTCAGCCGGCTACCTGGACGGTCTACCGACAAAGGGCAACGAAGGTGGACAGGCGTTCAGGGATATCGAAATGGAGGAGAAGATTCTTCAGGCCGCCTACAAGTGTGGATATGGCGCTCAGTTCGGCGGCAAGCATTTCGCCCTCGACGTTCGAATCATACGCATGCCCCGCCATGGAGCATCCTGCCCGGTGGCCATGGGTGTTTCCTGTTCGGCGGACAGGAACATCAAAGCGAAAATCAACAAGGACGGCATCTGGGTGGAAGAACTGGAAAGCAACCCCGGTCGATTCATCCCGGACAAGTACAGGGGCAAGCATGAGCACGGCGTGGTGAAAATCGACCTGAATCGCCCGATGAAGGAGATCCTTGCCGAACTCACCAAGTACCCCGTAACAACCCAGCTGTCCCTGACGGGCACCATCGTCGTCGGGCGCGATATCGCTCACGCGAAACTCAAGGAGCGCATCGACAAGGGTGAAGGCCTGCCTCAGTACATCAAGGATCACCCGATCTACTATGCTGGACCGGCCAAGACTCCCAAAGGAATGCCGTCAGGGTCTTTCGGGCCGACCACCGCGGGCCGCATGGATTCCTACGTGGATCTTTTCCAGAGCCACGGCGGATCCCTGATCATGATCGCCAAGGGTAACCGCAGCCAGCAGGTCACCGATGCCTGCAAGAAGCATGGCGGCTTCTACCTGGGATCCATTGGGGGACCTGCCGCACTTCTTGCCCAGGAGAATATCAAGAAGGTGGAAGTGCTCGAATACCCCGAACTCGGAATGGAAGCGATCTGGAAGATCGAAGTGGAAGATTTCCCCGCCTTTATCCTGGTAGACGACAAGGGCAACGACTTCTTCCAGCAGTTGAACTGCTAGACAACACCCGATCGGAAAAAGACTCCCGCGCAGCCCGGCTTTTCCCGGGCTGCCATTCATAGGAGTTGCAGCCGATCCCGCAAAATCACGAATGGGCTTCAAGAAAGCAGGTGGATGCCTTCGCATTCCAGTTTCTTCCTCAGAAGGGAATGCGGAGGCACCGGGAACCGATCAAAGCTTCTTCAGCCAGTCGGCGGTTTTCGAGCCCATGTGTTCATCGACGCCTTCACCTCCAGCCCAAATATCCCCCGCCCTCCGAAAGGATGATCCCCGCCCTGAATGACTTCCAGGTCCCAGGGGCATCGGAGGCGTGACAGAACACCTTCGAAAAGAACCATATCGCAAATCCCATAACTCCATCATTCACGGGAAGGCGGGAATCCAGGAAGGGCAGTAGGGAATCACAATGCTCGCAGTTTTCGAACCCCATGAAACCACCGAATCTGCCATCCCGGGGGAAAGCCGCTCAGCAAATGGGAAAGAGCATGGAGGACAAAATGGATGGAACAAGGCGGTCGGTGGGTGGAGAGATCTTTATGGCACGAACTGCGTTAAGACTGGATTCCCGCCTTTTTGCGGGAATGACGTTGTTGTGTCGAATGACGTTGTGATGCCCAATGACGTTGTGATGCCGAGTGATGTTGTGATGCCCAATGACGAGCAATCGAGCACTGTCGATGGTGAAAGGCAGCAGGTGGCATTCGGAGCTTAGGCAGGAACGGACACTCTCCCGGCAGGTCTTCAGGGAAGGCCACCCGGGGAGGTTCGACCCTGCACACCCCCGGGACCTTCCCATCGCATCCGCGGGATCATAGCCCTTTTGATGACTTGCGGCCAGCTGAGGCGGGAAAGGCCAGGTTCACGTCCGCCTCTGAAATGAAAAATCCTCTCTCAGACAGGAAATCGAGGATGTATCCAACGAGTTCTTCGGGCCCTGAGCTTTCGGCACTGATAACCAGTTCCGGATCGACGGGCGGTTCATACGGATCGTCCACCCCGGTAAAACCCTTTATCTCCCCCTGACGGGCTCTCCTGTAGAGATTCTTGGGATCGCGCATCTCACAGACCTCGATGGGCGTATTCACGAAAATCTCCACAAAACCAAGCCTCGATTCCTGGTGTATCCTCCGGGCAAATTCCCGTTCCTTTTTGTAAGGAGAGATAAAGCTGGCGATGGTGATTATCCCCACATCGGCAAAAAGCTTAGCAACCTCCGCAATGCGCCTGATGTTTTCTTCCCGGTCTTTGGCCGAGAACCCCAAGTCCTTGTTCAAGCCGTGGCGGATATTATCACCGTCCAGAACGTAGGCTGTGTAACCTCTTCTGACCAGTTCATGTTCAAGAGCGAAAGCGGTCGTGCTCTTCCCAGAAGAAGGGAGCCCCGTGAGCCAGATCGTGCAGCCCCGCTGCCGCAGTATCATCTCGCGTTCACCGCGCTCCACCTGGCTGCAGTGCCAGGTGATGTTGGTTGCTTTTGTGATGACCATTTGTCACTCCATGGTTTTGTGCAAAACAGACCGACAATGCAAAAAAAACCGCGTACATAATGTGAATCCGCGTACATGGAGCGGCATTATAGTCTCTTTGGGGAATTACGCCACAAAAAAAAGCCGGGAAAGAGCTGTTCTTTCAGAACAGGAAGGCTTCTGGAAGTACAACTATTCACTGCCCCATTCTAACTACTGAAGGTTCCCTGAACAACCAGGATAAAATAGGGCTTCATGGGATCGTTCGAGGTGACCACCGCCGATTTCTTGGTTTCACCGGAACAGCTTCTCGGATTCAGCTTCAACGTGATCTTGCCCTCACCACCGGGAGGAATGGCCTTGTCCGCGTAGGCCACGGTGAGTCCTCAGCCGGGTAGAATCTTCTTGATACGGAGTTCCGCCTCCCCGGCATTTCGGAAATAGAAATGATGCACCAATTCACGGTCCTCGCCGATGAGTCCGAAATCATGCGTGGTGTCCGTGATGACAACGGCAGGGATTTTGCCCGAAAGCGGCTTGTCGGCGGAAGTTTCTGCAGGAAGGCTCTGAGTAGGATCAAGAAGGCAGACGGCTTTGCTCGACGATTCCTCGGAATCTGACTTTTCGATGTGCAGGAAAACAAGAATCTGATGATAGACGTTTACGGGAACCTGCACCACACGATCCACATGCGCACATCCCGCCATCCAAAAGATGGGCGACAAGAAAACAAGAAATATCAAGACCTTCAGCATTCTCCCCTGTGCTCCGCGATTTCCGATTACAGCAGGCTGGACAAGAGCCTCGAAATTCCCCTCTTACCACCGGTCAGGGTGTCCATCGTGTCGAGCATGACCATGCCTGTTGTGGACGCCGGCAACGATGGAGCACATATTATCACTCCCTTGCCGACGACGACAAGATATTCTCAAGAAGATTATTCTTGGCTTGAGATACGGGATGGCTGTAGAATGCTGTTGTTGGGCAGTCGGCCGGGAAGAGACGCGGCGATTATGAACACGGTCGGGTAACGCGCCCTGCGTGGTTCAATCGATGTTGGTTCCGGCTCCACGGAACGGACGGTGCCGTGAGAGCGGATGATGGAACTTTTCAACCTTCCGATCAGGACGCGCGCAACCCGCGGCGCGCGTGTATCGTAAGCGTTCAGAGGTATCCGATGAAGCGACTTTGGTTGGCGGTATTCCTTGCAGGCATTTTCCTCATCAGCCCCTTCGCCCCGGAGGTGCACGCCGGGGCCTTCAATACTGCGGCGGTTACCCAGTTCCAACAGGGAGACTACGAGGCAGCCATCAATACACTCAACAAGGCCCTGGAATACAATCCGTACAACCTCGAGGCCCGGAATAACCGTGGAGCCATTCTCGCCGTGAGAGGCCAGTACGACCTGGCCATTGCCGATTTCAATGTCGTCATCCAGTCCAATCCATACCACTCAAAGGCATTCAACAACCGGGCAGCCGCCTATGCGGCCAAGGGGCAGTTTGACCTCGCCCTGCTGGACGCCAACCGGGCCGTCGAACTCGACCCTCAGAATCCCGAAGCCTATTACACGCGTGCGACCATCTGGTATAATGTGAAAGCCTACAACAACGCACAGGTGGATGTAACGAATGCTCAGCGTCTCGGCTTTTCTCCGCCCGAGGTTTTCCTGCAGAGCCTGCGCGCTGTCATGGACGGCAGATAGACCCCTTCATCCCCGGGGCAACCTCCTGTTCCCCAGAAGCTCTCGTGCAAGACCCCTTTCGGCTCCGCTTGCCCCATCTGCCAGGGTATAACCGCGGCAGGTTCGGACCTGTCCCCTGTCCGCATGAGAGACCTTTATGGCGCAATCCGCTCCTGGATTCCCGCCTTCGCGGGAAGGACGTTGTGATGCCATAGATCCTTTGCGTGGAAAGCAACAGATACCTGAAGACACTGGAGGTACCCGTTTGCCGGATGAACCCAAAAACAGGGGGAGAGATCCGCCTCGTGCCGCCGATCCCTCCCCCACTCCCGTTTGCTTCAATCAGGGCTTCCGGAGCCGAAACTCCGTCACTCCCGGGTATGCGGTTTGTTTTACAGGACAAACAGGTCCGTCTTCTCTTCCCACTCACCGTCACGACAAACCATGCACCTGTCGCTCACGCAGAGTTTCTCTCCGTTCGAGAAGAACTCACCCTCGTACGTGCAACTTCCTTTTCCAAACCCTTTCATTTTATACTCCCACCTATCGCATCAACCTGTTACCCAACGAAAAGCCGGGCGGAACTGCCGCGGGTGATTTCTTAATCAGCAGTTCCCCAACCCATTTCTGCTCTCTTTCGGTCTCCCCCGCTTGTGGGAGCAGCCTATCATCCGGAAGAACAGGTTTGCGATTCCATTGTTTCAAGAATCATCCTCCATACACCCGTATACACCTGGTACTTAGGCATAATCCTATGTTAATCATCCCCCACCCCGCTCGACAACTGCAGCTCTCGGAATACCCGGATCCTGGTATCCGTTCCGGTTCGACCCACGCTATTCGCAGGCTTCCCTTTGTGCACGCCCTTTGCGGCGATCCGCATCACAAGAAGAACCACCGGGCGCAGACAGATCCAGGTCAGTACGAACCGTTCCGCACGGTCTCCCCTGGCTTTTCGGCCGATGACGCCGAATACGCAGACCCCGGTTCGAACCCGTGCCTGGACTACATTCCAACTACCGGCACCCGACAGGGAAATACATCCTCTCGCATTCCAAAATACATGATGCACCCGATTCCATTCGCTCCTGCAACTGCTCTATCCTCCGCACTAGACAACCTATCCAAAATCCCCCATTAAATCCTTCCTTACCCCGCAGCAGGAAAGCCAGGCCCCCCGCCCCTGGCTTCCTTTCCTGTCTACCCTATCCACCGGCAAGAGAACGACTGCGGCTGCCGAGATTTCAAAGCAATCCTTTAGAAATAGTACCAGATGCTTTCATAGTCGGATGGGTCTTCGCCTATCTCCGAAAGCCGGCTGAGATAATCCAGGATCGGGATGTCCTCGCCTACGTAGGAATCACGCCGCACCAGGTTCTTTTCCCATGGGTGAAACTCGTAAACTCTTGCACCGTTCGCCGACACAGAAATCACGTCACGATGCTGCACGGCTCTCATGTAGTTCTTCCCCAGGCCGGGGAGATTGTAGACAACTTCGTCCGTCCGCCTCATGCCGGGCAGCAGCCGGGTTTCCTCCTTCTGCTCCTGCATGACCCGGGCAATGGGAACTCGATACGCCCGTGTTTCCTCCTTTCCCTTGGGCACGAAAGTGTAGTACGGATCAATGCCCGCCCTGCGCAGCACCAGGCGCAGATGAGCCGCCTCGAAGCGGCGCGAAACGTGAAAAGTGTACACCAGCTGGTTGTAAACCGCGATGCCCTGGCGCCGCAGCCGGTCTACGGCTTCGACGAGATCAGGCGTCACCTCGTAAGGATGTTGAACGTGTGTCACGACGCAAACTTCCCGGCAGCCCGGATTCCGGAAACTGCCCAGCATGGAGGCCAGGCGGCGGGTGATCCGCATGGGCATGGTGACCGGAATGCGGCTTCCGATGCGGATCAAATCTACGCTCTTGATGCGGGCTACCCGTCCGATTACCCATTCGAGCTTCGAATCGCCCAGGGCAAGGGGATCTCCCCCCGTAATCAGCACTTCACGAATCGCGCTGTGGGATTCAATCCATCTGCACGCAGCTTCGATATCGTCCCGTGAAGCCAGTGCGCCGGGGGACATGGCATCTTCAATCTCCCAATTCCTCTGGCAATATACGCAAATCTGCGGACACGTGTTGAACGGCTTCAGGATGACGATGGCCGGGTAGCGGCGCGTCACGAGCCCGATGGGAGACGTATCGCATTCCCTCATGAAATCGAAGGAATAGCTCTTGTCGTGCCGATGGGCTTCCATCTCGGAGACATAATCCGGAGGCGGAAGGACTTGAGCACGTATGGCCCGGTCATGGCCGGAATCCGGTGATTCGTCCATAAGAGAAACGTAATAGGGAGTGATACCGAAAGGAAGGCGGATTTCCCGGGCACGCACAATGGACTCGTAGTCCGCGCTGGAAAGGTCAATCAGCCGCGAGAGGGTTTCCGGCTCCCTGATTATCTTGCGCACCTGCCACTGCCAGTCTTCCCAGTTGGATTCTTCTCCTCCCAGAACCGAAAGAACACGCCTTTTTCGCTCGCTGCGTCTCGCGACGGATTGGCTGTCGAGTCCGTCGGGGCAGCGGCTCATCCTGGATTCGACTTCCTCCCACAACCGGTCCAGTTCGATGGACCGTTGCGCAACCGAGTCCGCCGCAGACAGCTCGTCCCCGGGCAGTTCGGTATCGAACCACTGCACCTCGGTCCTTCCTTTCAGACCGCGAAACAGGTGGATCAGCTCGGCAAAAAATGCAGGGGTAAGATCAGGACGATTACGGCCGCGGGCAACATCAAAGAGCGCCTCCGCCACACTGAACCCGGCCATGCTTTCGGAACGCTCCGAAATCATCCCGCGAAGAGCCCTCGCACAATCACGAACGATGATGTGCCTCGAATCACCCTCTTCGCTGCCGGTCGAAAAATACTGAAACCGCGATACCGCGGAATAAAGCTCCCTGCGCACATCGTGGAGGTTGCCGCAATGGGAAATCAGCCCCAGAACAGTGGCTGCCTCCTCCCGTAGGGCCTTGGCCGAATACCGGCTCGCGTCAACGGCATAGCGCATCAAACCCTCCTGTTCGGTAAGTTGTATGGCCGTGACAGCCCGGAGCCCTTCCACTCCGGCAGGCAGCTCCCTGATCCAGATTGTCAAACAGCCATGGGGTCAAATAAACTCCCACCCACCCGGACACTGCGGGGAAGCTCGCCCATTTGGGGTTCCTGCCCGAATCCCTGAATGCTTCCGCACAATCACCATCCGCGGTGGGAACTATCCGTTATCCCTTCTGTTCATAGATGCCACATCCGGACGTGCAGGGTCAACCCCTCTCCCCGCCCTGTGCATTTGTGGTTCATGCGGCAACGAGTACCTACGGTGCAAAAAAACCGGCCGCCGCCTCTACGGAAATCTATCGTGCTGCTCTATTTGAAACTCGATTTCAATTAAAATTATCTATTGGATTGATCGGCGTATTGATTCTATCAAAGGGATGGAAGCGGTTCCAGGCAAATCCCGCTGTGTACTGGAGTCTCGAGTCTCGGCGCCGGTGAGAAGAGGCGGCATTCAGGGTCCGGCAGGTGTCCACATCAGAGGAGAACAAGATGAGCATTATGGTCAAACGAATCTTCACGGTCTTTCTATTGCTGGTACCTGGAGCTTTCCTGTCTTCCCAGGGCAATGCATCCTCAGAACTTCTTTCCGGATTCAAGGACAAGGAAGGGACGATCAGTATTGCAGGCGGTACGGCACACATCCCGGTCATGAACGATGCCGCCAGGAACATCATGACCTTCAATCCCCGCATTCGCATCACCGTGGAAGGGGGTGGATCGGGGATCGGGGTTCAGAAAGTGGGAGAAGGACTCGTCGACATCGGCAACACGGGCCGCGCCCTGTCTCAGGACGAAATAACCCGCTACGGTCTGATCAGTTTCCCTTTCGCCATCGACGGCATAGCGGTGGCGGTTCACCCTGAAAACCCCGTCGCTGCGCTTTCTTCGCAGCAGATCAGGAACATCTTTGCCGGCCAGGTCACCAACTGGAAGGACGTGGGCGGGGCGGACGCCCCGATTCACCTTTTCAGCCGGGACGAAGCGAGCGGAACTCGCGAGGTTTTCTGGGAGAAACTCTTGAACAAGGGTCCCGTTGCGGCCAACGCCAATATCGTTCCGTCCAATGGAGCCATGAAAGCCGCCATTTCGCAGGACCGCAACGCCATCGGATATGTGGGTATAGGGCACGTGGACCAGACAGTCAAGGCCGTGACCCTGGATGGCGTGAAGCCCACCCAGGAAAGTGCCATGAACGGAACCTACTCCGTCGTTCGAAAACTGTATATGAACACCAAAGGAGAACCGACGCCGCTCGTGAAGACCTTCCTGGACTACGTCATGAGCCCGGAAGGAGCCGAAATCATAAAGAAATACGGGTACATTCCCCTTGGACAACCTTGATCGATCCGGGAAAGCCCGCAATACCCTGCATCCCCCGCCCGGCCATCCGGACAGATGGATGGAATGGAGCCTTTCGATCGCCGCCGGTCTTTCCGCCGCGGCGATCGTCTGCATCCTTTTTCTGCTCGGATTCTTCTGCATGCCTTTGCTCGCTTCAGGAGAAATCCTTCGGATCTTTTCCTGGACTTGGCAGCCCTTCCACGGTCATTTCGGCATTCTGCCCATGTGCGCAGTATCTTTGCTTCTCTCCGTCGCGGCGACATCCCTTGCCTTTCCCGTCGCCGTGGGCATCTGCTGTTACGCCAATTTCCTTGTCCCCGCCGGCGCCGGTCGCCTCGTGCTGACTCTCATGCATTTCATGGCCGGCATACCCACCGTGATCTACGCCTTTGTATCCATCTTCCTCCTGGTTCCACTGGTGAGAGACCATCTTCAGTGCGGAACGGGTTTTTCGTTCTTTACCGCCATGCTGACGTTGAGTCTGCTCATTCTGCCGACCATGGTTCTCGTGTTCAACGCGCACCTGCAGCAGGCCGACCCCATTCTCCGGCTGGCGGCTGAAGCCGCCGGGATGAACCCGGTCCAGCAGGTGAGGCACCTCTTGATCCCCACCGCTTCCCGGGGACTTGTGATCGCTGCCGTCCTCGGCTTCGGCAGAGCCGTCGGAGACACCATGGTCTCCCTCATGCTGGCCGGAAACGCTCCACAACTGCCCGGCTCACCCTTCGACTCCGTCCGCACCCTCACCGCACACATCGCCCTTGTCATATCCACGGACAGCCAGAGCATGGCTTACCAGTCGGTCTTTGCATCGGGGCTCGTTCTTTTCTTCCTGTTGAGTACAATCAATCTACTCATCAGAAGAATCGGCAGACGACAGGGTGGAGCAGCCTCGTGAACAGACCCTCCGACTGGATCATCAGCACGTTCTGCCGGCTGTGCACCGGGGCAACGGCTGCGGCCACGCTTCTCCTGGTGGGCTTTCTGATCGTGCGCGGCATCGGAACCCTCCACACCCGGCTTTTCTTCGGGGAGACGCCATGGGTTCAGGCCGTCACCGGCCGGCAGCCCATCTTCGAAGGCATCTGGCCGGCGCTTTGCGGAACCGTTCTGCTCGTCCTTCTATCCGCCGCCGTTTCCATTCCCATCGGAACGGCAAGCGGCATCTACCTGTCCGAATATGCATCTCGACGCACCCGATCCCTGTTGGGATTCGCGGTGGATGTCCTCGCCGGGACCCCCTCTATCGTGATGGGCCTTTTTGGATTCACCCTGGTCCTTTTTCTCCGCCGGACTCTTTTCCCGGACGCCCGGACCGGCCTTTCCGTCGCGGCACTGTGCATCGCCCTGCTCATTCTGCCCTACGTGATCCGAACCACCCAGGCGGCTCTGCAGGCCATCCCTCATTCCGTGCGAATGATCGGTCCTTCTCTTGGATTCACCAGGTGGCAGAATGTGCGGCATATCCTGGTTCCCTCCGCGAGCAGGGGAATACTGAGTGGATCGATTCTCGCCATCGGGCGGGCGGCGGAGGATACGGCCGTCATCCTGCTGACCGGAGCGGTCGCTCGGGCGGGCCTTCCCGGCAGTCTTTGGGACAAGTTCGAGGCGCTGCCGTTCCACATCTATTATCTGGCGGCCGAACACCGTACTTCATTGGAACTCGATCAGGCATTCGGAACATCCCTCGTGCTTCTCTGCCTGACGGGAACTCTGTTCATGACGGCGTCTTTCATCCGCAGAAGGCTCGAAAGGCGGTGGAGCACGAAGTGACGTCATTTGAAGAAGATGCGATGGTCATCGAGAACCTGACCGTGGGATTCTCAGGAAAGACCGTTCTCAACGAAATCAGTATGCGGCTTCGGCGCGGAGAATTGACGATCATCGTCGGGCCATCGGGCTCCGGAAAATCCACGCTTCTTCGAAGCATCAACCGGCTGAACGAATTCTTCCCCGCCTGCCGGACCGCCGGGTCCGTCCGCATCAGGCTGGACGGCCGATATACGGACGTCTACAAAGACTCGCTGCCGCTGCCGGAGCTCAGAAGAAAGGTGGGAATGGTGTTCCAGACACCTGGCGTCTTTCCTTTTTCCATAGAAAAGAATCTCACCATGCCCTTGCGGGCGACTCTGGGCATGAAGGGAGGCGAACTGAAGGCGCGCGTCGAATCGGTGCTGCGTGACGTCTCGCTCTGGGAAGAAGTCAGGAATCGAATGCACGACAATGCCCAGACCCTTTCGGGAGGCCAGCAGCAGCGCCTGTGCATCGCACGGGTCCTGGCCCTGGAACCCGGCATCATTCTCCTGGACGAACCGACGGCTTCCCTCGATTTCAGAGCAACCCGCAACATCGAGGAACTTCTCCTGGAACTGAAAAAACAATATACTATATTGGCGGTTCCTCACAGCTTGAGCCAGACCAGGCGGCTGGCCGACCGGGTGTTTGTACTCAACGATGGTCGAATCACCCACGAACTGGACCGTTTTCACCTTCAAGAC
>JABUEY010000063.1 GCA_013314815.1 Syntrophobacteraceae bacterium | reverse complement strand
AGACACGGGGGAAATCAGGGAAAAAGCGCGCAAGGAGGTCATGGCGGAACTGAGACGGCAGTTCCGGCCCGAATTTCTGAACCGGGTCGATGACATCGTGCTTTTCAAGCCTTTGACCCTCGGCGAAATCGAGAGGATCATCGACCTGCTGACCAAGGACCTGACCAAGCGCCTCAAGGACCGGCGAATCACCCTGGCCATTACTTCCGAAGCGCGTCAGTTCATCGCCAGGGCCGGGTATGACCCGGTGTTCGGAGCAAGGCCTCTCAAGAGATACCTGCAGCACGAACTTGAAACGCGCATAGGACGGGCGCTTATCTCGGGCGCCATCCCCGACGGAAGCACCATCAAAGTCGACATTCAGAACGGGGAATTGTCGGTGACCCATCTCCCGTCCGAATAGACTCCATTACACATACTCCTCGACGCCGAGCTCCGATGCCCGGCGCTTTACCCGTTCCACCACAGCCGGGTCCATGACGATGTCGTCGGGCCACGGCCGGTGGTGGCCGTCTTCCGGTCCCTTCTTCGTGGCGTCGATGACGACCCGTCCTTCCGACCTGATGATATCCCTTTTGGGATCCACGTTGTTAAAGATCTTCCACAATATGAGGGAGGCATCCCTGAGGTCGATCTGTGCGTCATAAAGCACAAAGACGGAGTAGGCCTGCAGATCGGCCTGGGTGAAAAGGCGCGGAGCGATTTGGGCTCCCGTGATGCTGCCGTCCTTTTCGAGATGAAGAAGAAGCGGCCGGTTCCTGGCATCGATGCCTGGGTCGAAGAATCCGCAGAGATGATGAGAAGCGGATTCGAGTGCCCTTTCGACGGATTGCCGGGGCGGGGGAGCCGGGCGCAGGCGCGGCTGAGGCCTGTCCCGTTCATCGGGCATGCGGTGCGTGGCGTCTATGCCGAGTTTGCCTCCGAATAGAGGGTCTGGAGCACTGTGGTCGAGCACATCGAGGACCCCCTCGGTAATATAGAGGTCCGTATCGAGATCCACCTCATCGAGGATCGTCTTGATCACTGTCATGGGCCGGTGCAGATCCACGCCTGGATCCACCAGAACCACCCCCTTGCAGAAGCTCATCTGTCCCTGCCCCCAGATGGCACTCATGATCCGCCTCGCATGGCCGGGATATTCTTTTTCTATCGATATAACGGCTATGTTGTGAAACACTCCCTCCCACGGCAGCCAGTAGTCCTTGACTTCGGGCAGCACGGCATTCAACAGGGGCAGGAAGATCCTTTCGGTGGCTTTGGCCAGGTAGCAGTCTTCCATGGGAGGCCGCCCGACTACGGTTGCCGGATAGATGGGATTGCGCCGGTGAGTGAGAGCCGTGACATGAAAGACGGGGTAGTCGCCCACGAGGGAGTAATAGCCCGTGTGGTCCCCGAAGGGGCCTTCCACGCGCAGTTCTCCCGGTTCTACGTATCCTTCGAGCACGAAATCGCTTTCGGCGGGAACCTCGAGGTCCACCGTGAGGCATTTGGCCATGAGCACGGGTTTTCGCCGGATAAAACCCGCCAGGATCATCTCGTCGATTCCCCTCGGAAGAGGTGCCGTGGCGGCGTAGGTGGCAGCCGGATCTGTCCCGATGGCCACGGCCACGGGCATTCGCTTCCCGGCCTTGCGGTATTCCTGGTAATAGTGGGAACCGTCCTTGTGGATGTGCCAGTGCATCCCGGTAGTGCAGCGGTCGTAGACCTGGAGGCGGTACATACCGGCGTTGCGCCTTCCTGTGCGGAGGCTTCGAGTGATGACGACGGGAAGGGTGACGAACGGTCCTCCGTCCTGCGGCCAGCACTTGAGGACAGGAAGCCTGCAAAGGTCCACTCGGTCCCCCATGTAGACCACATCCTGGCATGGCGCATTCTTCGTCCTTCTGGGCAAAAACCTGAAGAGGTCCAGGCCGAGAGGGGCCAGCCTGAGGAGATCCAGGGGGGACCTGGGAGGATCGAGCTCGATGAAGCGGCGCAGGCGCAGAGCCAGCGCATCGAGGTCATGCACGCCCAGGGACATGCAGATGCGCCGCTCGCTGCCGAAAGCATTGGTCAAAACCGGGAAATCCGACCCTTCCACGTTTTCGAAAAGAAGGGCCTTTCCGCCTCCAGGGCTCTTGCTTGCCAGGTCCGTTATCTGGGTGATTTCAAGGTCCGCCGAGACGGGTGCGTTGATTCTCAGCAGCTCTCCTGCCTGTTCGAGAGTCTGAACGAAGTCTCGAAGATGGTTGTAGGCTGTCTTCATACCAATGGATTCCTCTCGCCTGCCGGGGCGCCTTGTGCTCTTCCGGGACGCTGTAAGTCGATCAGAACCTAGATGTCCTCAGAAGAATGAAATGTCCGTCCAGATACCCAGGAAAAGAAGTACAGAGATGACACTGTTGATATGAAAGAAAGCAAAGTTCACATGGTCCAGATCCCCCGGTTTGACCAGTTTGTGTTCGATGACGAGCAGCAGGGTGATCAGAACCAAAAATCCCAGGTAGATCGGTCCGAGGTCGAATACAAAGTATATGGAGAACAGGAAGAGAAAGGTCATCAGGTGCAGGATAGTGGAAATAGCGAGTGCCTTCCGGATGCCGCGGCGGGCGGGCAGGGAATAAAGGCCGGCCTGCCGGTCAAAATCAACGTCCTGGCATGCATAAAGAATATCGAAGCCGGCAATATAGGTCATGAGTGCCCCCGAGAGGAGAAGTATCCGGTAGTCCAGGGTTCCGGAGGCGGCGACCCATGCTCCCGTCGGGGCAAGGCCTATGGCGAATCCGAGGAACAGGTGAGACAGGGTGGTGAACCGTTTGGTGTAGGAGTACAGAAGGAGAACCGCCAGCACCGGGATGGACAGGAGAAAGCAGGTTCTGCCGAGCATCGCTGCGGAGGCCACGAAAACGAGGGACGAAACCACGACGAAAACCAGGACTGACTTCACGGGGATTTGACCGGCCGTGAGGGGCCGATTGCTCGTGCGGGGATTGAGGCGATCGTATTCATAATCGGCCAGCCTGTTGAATCCCATCGCTGCGGAACGTGCCGCCGCCATGGCGACGACGATCCACCAGAGGGTGAACCATGAAACGGGATCCTGGCGATTGGCCAGCAGCACGGCAGCAAGAGCAAAGGGCAGAGCGAAAACGGTATGGCTGAACTTGATCAACCTTCCGTAGGACTTTACTTGATCTATCCACATAGTGTATTCCCGAGCATCCGCCGATGGAAGAAGGGTGATGATGCGAACAGTTCCCGTATGGAGTGAAACTTTATTAGCATACCCCATGCACAAAGGAAAGTCGGGACAATACATCCATGAGTCCGAAAGAACGGGACACCCCCTTTGATTCTTTTCGGCACGAGAGTCGCGATTGGGCTTTTCGTTTCACGGTGGACCAGTTTCCGGGTTAGTATGTGATACGCATACATGCGGGCTCGTTGAATGAAAGACAAAGACATCCAGGAATACAGGATCCGATGGAACAGACTCAGGTCGTAAAGAAGGGCGTGGAGGTGGAGGTCGCGGTGGAGAAGCTGGCTTTCGGTGGGAAAGCCGTCTCCCGGGTTAACGGGTTTGTGGTGTTCATCGATCACGGCGTTCCCGGACAAATCGCCAGGGTCAGAATAACGAGGAAGAAGCGGCAGTATGCTGAAGCCAGGGTGATCGAGGTAGTCCGTCAGTCGCCTGATTACACGGATCCCTTTTGTGTTCACTTCAAATTATGCGGAGGCTGCAGCTGGCAGGACATTCCTTACGCTGAACAGCTGAGGTGGAAGAGGCAGCATGTTGCAGACTGCCTCGAACATGTGGCCGGAGTGGGGGAAGCCAGGGTCGAGTCGTGTGAACCGTCGCCGCGTCTCACCTTTTATCGCAACAAGATGGAGTATACCTTCTCGGATCGCAGATGGCTGTCCGACGAGGAAATCGCTTCCAAAGATACCACATATGGCAAATCCTGTGCCCTGGGTCTTCATGTTTCGGGCTTTTTTGACAAGGTGTTCAATGTGGAGCAGTGCTTTCTGGAATCGCCCGAGTCCGTTGCCGTTCTCAAAAGCGTTCGGGACTGGTGTGCGGGGAGCGGCGTTCCCGCGTACAGCATAAGGACACACAAGGGTTACTGGCGCTTTCTGGTGGTCCGGGAAGGCAAATTTACGGATCAGGTGCTTGTTCATCTGCTGACGGCAGATGAACCGGGGCATGACAGGCATGTGGATGCCCTTGTTCGTCACTTGGTCAGAGAGTTCCCGTCCATCACGACTTTCGTGCATTCCGTGACCGGGAAAAAGGCCCAGGTAGCCCTCGGCGATTCAAGCCGCGTAGTCTTGGGGCCTGGTGTGATCGAGGAGAGACTCGGATCCCTGCGTTTTCGCATATCCGCACATTCCTTTTTCCAGACGAACCCGTTTGCCGCAATGAGGATGTACGAGACGGTCGAGTCCTTCGCGGAATTAAATGGTACGGAAACGGTTTGGGATCTTTATTGCGGGACGGGCAGTATTGCACTTTTCATTGCATCCCGGGCGAGAAGGGTAGTAGGATTCGAAGTCGTTGAAGACGCGGTGAGAGATGCCTACGAAAACTGCAGATACAACGGAATAGAAAACTGCAGTTTCGTCGCCGGGGACCTGAAGGACATGATCAGCCGAGGAAGCGACGAGGCGGGCAGTGCGGTTCCTGATGTGCTCATTGCGGATCCCCCCCGCGCGGGCATGCACCCTCATGTGGTCAAGACGGTTCTCGAACTGGCTCCGAAGCGGATTGTCTATGTCTCCTGCAACCCTTCCACACTCGCCCGCGACCTCACGTCGTTCCTGGAAACATATAAAGTCGAACGAGTGCTTCCTTTCGATTTTTTTCCTCACACTCCGCATATCGAGTGCGTGGTTAAACTGGTCCGAAAGGCCTGACGAGCGGCGATGATCCACTGGGAGTTTCAGCCCTTCGCAATCTGCAGTGGTTATGGGAGTGCTTTCGAGCACGGGAGTCCGGATTTTCGATCATGAACCAGTTTTCAGTCCGAAGGCCGAAAAAGAATCGCCTCTGGTTGAAGATATCCGTTGTTTTTGTTTTGCTCATGTCTCTTTTCTGGGCGAGCTATTTCTTTTATCTGTATTCGGAAATCAAGGCGAGATTTGAAAGCAGGCGGTGGAGTGTCCCTGCCCGTGTCTTTTCAGCGCCCGTGCTTCTCTACCCGGGACAGGTCCTGTCGGTATCCCAGCTCGGACAGATCTTCCAGGAAAGACGTTACCAGGAGGCTGTAAGAGAGCCCTTGCGAGCCGGGGAGTACAAGGCAAGCCGGGACAGGATGACGGTGTATTTGAGGGAATTCAAGTTTCCCGGGCATACGCTTGCCTCCCGTAGAATACACTTCGTCTTTCAGCAGAACAGGCTCGCCAGGATCCAGAGTGGAGATGCAGACCTGGTCTTTCTGGAAATCGAGCCCCTGGAAATCGCCCGACTCTTCGGTCCTGAACGCGAAAGCCGGTCTCTCATCAATATCGAACAGGTTCCGCGCCACCTCATTGACAGTGTGACGGCCATTGAAGATCACCGTTTCTATGAACACAGGGGTGTGGACTGGGTGGGTATTTCGAGGGCACTCTGGATGGACTTGCGTGCTCGCAGGGTGGTCCAGGGCGGATCCACCATCACGCAGCAGTTGGTCAAGAACTACTTTCTCGAACCGGAACGAAGTGTGAAGCGGAAGCTGCTCGAGGCATCCATGGCGGTTATCATCGAGTACATGTACGAGAAGGACGAGATACTGGAGATGTACATGAACGAGATCTACCTCGGGCAGAGGGGCAGCGTGTCCATTCATGGAATGGGGGAGGCGGCCCGTTATTACTTCGGGCGCAACGTGGAAGATCTGAGCCTTGCCGAATCGGCAACCCTTGCAGGGATGATACGGGCTCCCAATGCCTATTCGCCCTATTCCAGCGCCAGGGCTTCGCAGGACCGTCGCAACACGGTGCTCAGGAGAATGCTCGAACTGGGTAAGATCGATTCCGAAGAATATGAAAGAGCCAGGCTCGATCCCCTGAGGGTCCTGCGGACGACTCCACCCGTCAGCGCCGCCTCCTACTTCGTCGACTACGTGAAGCATCAGTTGCATGAACTCTACGAAACCGAGGCGCTCGAGTCGGAAGGTCTGAACATCTACACGACACTCCACCCTGAAATGGCCATTGCTGCCGAACTGGCCGTCAGGGAGGGGCTGGAGGAGATCGAGAGGACTCGGTCTGATAAAGGAGGGAGCGGGCTGGATGCCGCTCTACAGGTGGTTCTCATCGCGGTTCACCCCAAGACGGGAGCCGTGCTTGCACTGGTTGGAGGGCGGGATTACGGAGAGAGCAGCTTCAACCGTGCGTTGTACGCTCACCGGCAGCCGGGGTCTGCGATCAAGCCTTTCGTCTACCTCAGTGCACTCGACAAGTTCACGCCGGTCAGCAGGATCCCGGACGAACGGACGGTCCACGTGGTGAACGGACAGCCCTGGTCCCCCCGGAACTATGATGATCGGTACCGGGGAGAGGTGTCTCTGCGCGAGGCGGTCGAGGAGTCCGTCAATTGTGCTACTGTCCATGTTGCGCTCGATATTGGACTCGACAATGTCATCCGCACTCTGCGGAACCTGGGCATTCAGTCGCCCCTCGAACCCCTGCCTTCCCTGGCACTGGGAGCCTTCGAGGTGACGCCCATCGAGCTGGCCGGCGCCTACGCGGCTTTGGGCAACGATGGACAGAAACCGTACCTGCTGAGTCTTAAAGAAGTGGTGGCCGAAAAAGGGGAGATCATCGAGAGGCGAAATATCGATATGGTTTCGGTCACTTCCCCCGCGAAGGCTTTTCTGGTGACCAGTCTTCTGCAGGGGGTGGTGGACAGGGGCACCGGAAAGAGCATCCGGCGCATGGGCATCGATTTTCACTGTGCCGCCAAGACGGGGACCACCAACGATTATCGGGATTCGTGGTTCGTCGGATACATGACCGACCTCCTGGTCCTCGTCTGGGTCGGATACGACGACAACAGGTCGACTCATCTGACCGGTGCGCAGGGAGCGGCTCGAATATGGGCGCGATTCGTCAACCAGGTGCGGCCCTGGATCAATCCTCAACCTTTTCGCATTCCGCCGGGCGTCGTCCACAGAATCGTCTGCAGGGAATCGGGTGCTCTGGCCAACACCTACTGCCGGGAAAAGTCCCTGGAGTTTTTTCTTGCAGACAATGTCATCCAGGAATATTGCACGATCCACGGAAAAAACTGACTCGACCTGGAGGCGTTGATCTTCATTGATGTGCCCGAGTCGAAACGGCGCGAAACGAGAGGAGGAGGGTATGGGAGGCTCGATGGAGAGGAGATGGAGTGGGTTTGTCAGACTTCGCCGGCTAGTGGTTCTGATTGCGCTCGGATTCACAGCGGCATGCACATCCTCCAGGCCCGTGCAGATCCCTCCGGAGTGGCAGACATCTGCGCCTGCTCCACCTGCTCCCCATCCCGCGGTTCAGACTCCCCCCCAGGCGCATGCTGCTCCCTCGGGGCCGATCATCAGGCGGCCCCCCGAATTCAGGGAGAAAGACCTTGCTCCCGGTTTGGAGCCTGCCTTGCCGCCCGGGCAGCAGAAGGCCGAGGCAAGACCCCCTCAGTATCTTGCCAGCATGCACCTCGTAGAGCAGGGGAAGTCCAACCTGGCTGCCGGGAGACCCGAGGCTGCAATCGGGTTGTTCGAACAGGCCGTCCAGGTGGATGTACACAATGGAGAGGCGTTTCTGGGACTTGCCAAAGCCTGGAGGATGAGGGGCTCGGGGAAGAAAGCCATGGAGTTTGCCAGGAAAGCGGAAATCCTCTTCCAGGACGATCCTCGGAAACTCAAGGAAGTGTACCTTCTCGAGGCGGACATTCTCAGTGACCTGGGCGATGCGGCCCAGTCCAATCAATATCGGCAGAAGGCATCGCGGCTTTAGGCTGCGTTGCGCAACCCCAGTTCCACGAGGACAAGGATCTGATCCGACTGAATATGGAAGCACCCGATTCGAATCAGAAGAACATTCCACACAGGATGCCGGGCTACCGACCGTTTCTGCTGGTTGCCCTCTTCTTGTCTTTTGTTCTCTCTTTTCTTATCCTGCGTCCGTTCCTGGACACGCTGGTTCTCGCCATTGTTCTCGCCTCCCTTTTTTATCCGCTCCAGGTTCGACTGGTAAGGGTTTACAAAGGAAGAAAGAACCTTGCCGCGTTGACCATCGTGTTCATCGTTACCTTTGTCATCGCCATACCCGTCTTCTTCTTTGCATCTACATTGATTGCCCAGGGCCTCCAGACGATCAACCAAATCAATGAATGGCTGAAAGCGGGAAATCTGCAGAAGGTTGCCGAAGATCCCCGGATCGACACGTACTTTGCCTGGGTCCAGGAGCGGCTGGCTTTCGTGCAGCTGCACAAGGTGGATGTGCAGAACAGCCTGCTTGGTTTCAGCAAGAACCTGGGGCAGTTTCTGCTGAGTAAGGGGGCTGTGCTTCTTGGGAACGTCGCCAGCCTGGTCACTCATTTCCTTATTATGATGTTTATATTCTTCTACATCGTAAGGGACGGAAAGGAGATGGTCGACTATGCGAGGAGCCTTTCGCCTCTTCGGGAAGACCAGGAGGACAGGATCCTTGACGGCATCCGCGTGGTGGCCAGGTCGGTGCTTCTGGGTACCTTTTTCACGGCTTTGAGCCAGGGCATTGTGGGAGGGATCGGCCTTGCCATTCTGGGCATCCCGGGCCTGTTCTGGGGAACCGTCATGGCTTTTTCATCCCTCATACCGGTCGTGGGGACCGCTCTTGTCTGGGTGCCTATCGTACTCTACCTGGTGTTTCTCGGCCACTGGCAGTCGGCAGTCTTTCTCGCGGTGTGGTGCGCGGTTCTGGTCGGGTCCATCGACAATTTTCTGAGACCCTTCCTGATGCGGGGGCAGGGGGAATCGAGAATGTCCGTCTTTTACATCTTCCTCGCCATCATCGGCGGCGTTCAGCATTTCGGCCTGTCCGGCATTCTCTACGGCCCGTTGATTCTGAGTTTCGCCATGATCATGATGTACATCTACAGGGTGGAATACGGGGAGGAACTCGCCCGCGGCAAGTGTCTTCGGACTTCTGCCGCCTGCATCCAAGAATCGGAGCCCGAGGCAAACGTCCAAGACCCCTGACCGGCTGACTGCCGTTATCCGGAAACGATCGTCGAAGCCAAAACCTGCTGCGGACGACGATCGAAATCGGGCTGTCAGGGCAGCCGACCGCCGATCCGGTGTTCTTCATCGTTTCCGTCGTCCCCGGTTGATCGGTCCTTGTGTAAATGTGAACGCAGCAGTTTCATGAAAGCCCCGAGCCGCGGGAAATGCGTTTCGGCCTTTCGAAACTGGCGTGCAAGAAAAGGGACCTCGACGGCCAGGATTGTAAAGCCGATAATGGTGAGAAACCCGCCGGGAAGGATGGGTATGATCCACAGCACCAACCCGACGGGAATCAATACGGCTGCAAGTGCAATTTTCGCGATACGCATCATCATAATCTATAAGATAAGCCGGGCAGGAGGGCGGTTCAATCGATATTCGGCAGTCAATGTCCTTCCCTTCATCCATGCCCTGCTACCGGTTCAATGGATCTGCGCACGGTTTATCCCCCGTTGGCGAAGAACCGGTTGAATGCGTTCAAATAGGCCCTGGCGCTGGCTTCGATAACGTCCGGGCTTGTTCCTATTCCGGAATAGACCGCCCCGTTGATCTCGACCCTCACCATCGCCTCCCCCAGGGCGTCCTTGCCCATGGTCACCGCTTTCAGATCGTAATCCCTGAGTATTCCGTGCTGTCCCACGATGCGTTCGATCACCTTGAATACCGCGTCTACCGGGCCGTTTCCTGTGGCCGCATCGGTAAGGGTTACGGATTCCTTTAAAAGCGTGACCGATGCGAGCGGGACCATCGTGTTGCCACTCATGATCTGCATGCTGTGGAAAGAAAATGTTTCCGGGACCTTCGTCATCTCGATTTCGACTATGGCGTTTAAATCCTGGCTCGAAATTTCCTTCTTGCGATCGGCAACGTTGAGGAACCTGCTGTAGATGCGTTCGAACAATTCCTGTTCCGGCTTGTAGCCCAGTTCGGAAAGACGATGTTTGAGTGCGGCGCGGCCTGAGCGGGCCGTCAGCACGATCTTGTGCTGCCTGATTCCCACGTCTTCGGGCTTCATGATTTCGTAGGTGCGGCGGTCCTTGAGTATCCCGTCCTGGTGGATGCCCGATGAATGCGCGAAGGCGTTGGAGCCCACGACGGCCTTGTTTGGCTGCACCGGGATGTTCATGAGACGGCTGACCATGCGGCTGGTGCGATAGATCTCTTCGGTCCTGATTTCGGAATGAGCCTCGTAGGTCGCATGACGCGTCTTAAGGATCATCACGATTTCTTCGAGCGAGGCGTTGCCGGCGCGCTCGCCGACACCGTTGACGGTGCATTCCACCTGGTTCGCGCCGTTTCGGATCGCAGCCAGGCTGTTCGCCACGGCGAGGCCGAGGTCGTTATGACAGTGGACACTGAGCGTCACATGGTCCAGGCCGGGGACTCGTTCTTTAAGCCTGCGTATGACTTCGCCGAATTCGTCCGGAACGGCGTAACCGACGGTGTCGGGAACATTGACCACGGTTGCTCCCGCCTTGATCACGGCATCCATGACCCGGCACAGGTATTCGAAGTCGGTGCGGGAAGCATCTTCCGTCGAGTATTCGATGTCCTCGCAGTAACGTTTTGCATATTTCACCGCTTCGACGGCCATCTCCAACGCCGTCGCCCTGTCTCGACGGAGTTTTCGCTGGAGGTGGATATCCGACGATCCGAGAAAAACATGGATGCGTGGCCGTTCCGCATCCCTCACCGCTTCCCATGCGGCATCGATGTCCTGATTCACGGCTCTCGCCAGGCCCGCCACGACTGGGCCTTTCACCTGCTGCGAAATAGCCTTAACGGCAAGGAGGTCCTCTGGCGACGAGCAGGGGAATCCGCCTTCGATGACATCCACTCCCAGCCTGGCAAGCTGCTGGGCAATCTCGATCTTCTGGCGTTTGTTGAGTTTGGCCCCAGGGACCTGTTCTCCGTCCCTGAGGGTGGTATCGAAAATAAAGATCCTTCGGCTCATGATTCTATCCTTGTTCGGTTTCGAGTTCTGGTTCCCATTCGCGCCTTGCGCGGCATTCTCCCTGAAATCGGCTCGTAGTTCACATGGGCCGGCAGGCCCCATAGCGTCATCACCTCCTTTGGTGCATTCAAAAAAAAAGGCCATGGGAGGGAACCCATGGCCTGTGGTTTTGTTCGCAGAAAAGCGTTTACGGCGCTCGTGCAAAACGGGCATGAGATCCCCGCACCTGGTCCAGCAGGCTGAGTAGGAATAGCAGGCTGTGTAATGGGCGGTTCATGTCCGTTTCCTTCAGTGATCTTTGTTCCGGCGATACCCTGGGCGGCCCCCCGGCGATGAAGGGGGACAGTTGTCCGAGGCCGGCATTCTTCTAAATGATCAGGGCGACGGCAAAACAGAGAGCGATTTGAACAGTGAAAAGAAAAAGATACAAAGCGTACTTTGAGACTGAAAAGTCCTCGATAATCCGGTTCGCCTCTTCCATGATCCGGTTGGCCTCGACAGTATCCATTCCCCTCTCCATTGCACGGTTGAAACGTCTGCTGTTCATGTATCGCCGTATGTTCCAAAGATATCGCCAAATCAAAGTATACAAATTATATTGTCATTTACGGAAAGTTCAAGACGAAAATGGGTGAATGCGGGATTTCTCTTTTTGACGTGGTACCGCGAAGCAGTACCACGTTCCATGAAAACGAAGGAAGTTGTCTATTGGGTGACGTAAGGCGAACGGAGATCCTGTCTCTTGACTTCATTCCCGGCGACGTTCGGAAGATGATGGAAAGATTCTTTTCATCCGGGTTTGACGTCTGGCTTGTCGGGGGTGCCTTGAGGGATTTTCTGCTCGGGAAAGCTCCGAAGGATTGGGACCTTGCCACGAGCGCTCCACCAGGAAAGGTGATCGAACTTTTCGAGCGCGTCGTACCTGTCGGAATCCGTCATGGGACCGTTCAAATCCATACAGCGAGTCGGGATGTGGAGGTGACGAGCTGTGCCATACCTGGCCGCGAAGGGATACTGGCTGATCTCGCAAGGCGGGACTTTACGGTCAACGCCATGGCGCTTTCATTTCCCGAGGGGGAGATGCTCGATCCTCATGAGGGCAGGCGGGATCTGCAGGGGCTGGTGCTCAGGGCAGTGGGCGATGCCCGTTTGAGGTTCCGGGAGGACCCCCTGCGGATACTGAGGGCGGCGAGACTGGTTGCCAGTTATGACTTTACAGTGCAACCGGAAACCATGGAAGCGATGAAGAACGAAGTGAGCGGCATCGAAAGGGTGGCAGGAGAACGCATCCGGGAGGAGATAACGAAGCTGCTGGTCGGTTGCAGGATGATCGAGTCCTTCGATGTGATGGTGAGAACGGGCACTCTTTGGAAGATCCTTCCCGAAATGAAGTGCTGCGGGGAAAATTCTCATCAAAGAGATGACATCCTGGGTCATACCATATATACTCTGGCGTCGAGTCCCCGTCGGCTCAGGGTTCGCCTGGCGGCTCTATTTCACGATCTTGCACCATACACGTCATCGAGCCAGGCTCACAGGAAAGTGCGATCCCGGGATCAGTTCAAGCACGGTGCCTTGATCGCGACCACCGTGATGAAACGCTGGCGCATGTCCAACAGGCAGATCGGCGAGGTGGTCGGCGTACTGGAAAACCAGGTGCCGGACGGATTCGGAGCATGGAGTCCTGCCCAGGTGCGCAGGTTTATGGCCAGGGCGGGGGTGAAGTATCTCGACGATATCCTGGATCTCGCTGAGGCGGATCTGGCGTGCCGCGGAAGTCGAGAGGACACGGTCGAGGATGTTCGCCTTCTTCGATCCAAAATCCTGGCGCATCTGAAGGAGCGGCCGGTTCTCGACCTGGCCGATCTTGCGGTCGACGGCGAAGACGTGATGCGGGTTATCGGTTTCGATCCGGGGCCCCGTGTTGGCTTTGTCCTCCGAAAATTGCATGAAGCCGTGCTGGACAATCCCGCCCTGAACAGGCGCGATGTGCTCATGGACATGATCAGGCAGATATTCTCCATGGATTCATGATGATTTTATCGGCAGGACTGCAATTCACAAAAGGGAGGAGAAGGAATGCTGGTTAAACATTGGATGAGTACGAACGTGATCACCATCGACGAAGACGATTCCATGCAACATGCGATCAATCTGATGAAGGAAAATGTCATACGCATGCTGCCGGTACTCCGAAAGGGCAGGCTGATCGGCATCGTGTCCGATACGGACCTGAAGAGGGCATCGGCTTCGGATGCCACGCTCCTGGACGTGCATGAAATGCTTTATCTCATCTCCAAGATCAAGGTCCATGACATCATGACCAAGAACCCCCTGACGGTTCCCGAAGACTACACCGTGGAGGAGACGGCGGAAGTGCTCCTGAAGAACAAGATCTCCGGCGTGCCCGTAGTGAACAAAAGTGGTGCGCTGGTGGGGATCATCACGCGCGACGACCTGTTCAAGGTGTTGATCAACCTGAGCGGACTCGGCAAGAAAGGAGTCCAGTTCGCGTTCCTGGTCGAGGACCAGCCCGGATCCATCAAGAACCTGACGGATATCATCCGCACTTACGAGGGACGCATCGCGAGCATTTTGAGTTCATACGAATATGCTCCTCCGGGTACGCGCATTGTGTACATCCGGATCTATGATATCGAACGGGAAAAGATGCCCATGCTCGAGGAAGAACTCAAGCAGAAGGCGAAGATGATCTATGTTGTCGACCACCGCGACGACAAGCGGGAGATCCTTCTCGACCTGCGTGCATGAAAACCTTTACGAACCGGATATCCTCAGGCGGTTTCGCCTGTGCCTTCCGGTAAACGGGCAGGGTGCGAAGGTGGGGCATCGAGAGGAGCAGAATCGCGGGCGTCCCCGACCCACTGCGGCGGGGCGGGGACGCTGGTTGTACGGAGCCGTGCAGGACCCGGATTCGGCGGGCCATTATATCCCGAGGAATGCCTCCTTTACCTGGTCGTTCTCGAGGAGATCCCGTCCGTTGCCCTCGAGGACTACTCTTCCGTTTTCGAGTACATAGGCCCGGTCGCATATGGCAAGCGTCTGTTTCACATTTTGTTCCACCATGAGAAGAGTCACTCCTTCCTGGTGGATTGTTCTCGCCAGCCTGAATATCTCCTGGGTCAGAAGAGGCGAAAGACCCAGAGACGGTTCGTCGAAGAGCATCATTTTGGGTCTCGACATGAGGCCCCGTGCAATGGCGCACATTTGCTGCTCGCCTCCCGACAGTGTCCCGGCCATTTGCTTCTGACGCTCCCGCAGGCGGGGAAAGAGATCCAACACCCATTCGAGGGTTTCGCTGCGGCGCGCCTTGGCCTCACCTCGAAGAGAACCCATTTCCAGGTTTTCCTTGACACTCATTTCCGGGAAAAGCTGGCGTGCTTCAGGGACATGAGCAATTCCGTGGTCGATAATGTGATAAGGCGCGATCTGGTCGAGCCTCCTGTCTCCAAACCATATCTCCCCGCTGCTGAGGGGTAAGAGGCTCGATATGGTCTTCATGATGGTGCTCTTCCCGGCCCCGTTTGCCCCTACCAGGACCACGAATTCGTTGGCTTCCACGCGGAACGAAACATCCCACAGTACCTGGATGTCTCCATAGCCCGCATTGACGTTTTCCACCCGCAGCATGCTCCTAGTCCTTTCCAAGATATGCTTCGATCACCGCCTGGTTGTTGGCAACTTCCTCGGGAACGCCTCGAGCGATCTCCTGGCCGTAGTTGATGCACAGAATCCTGTCGCAGATGTTCATGATGACGTGCATGATGTGTTCGACGATGATGATGGTGATGCCGGTATCACGGATTCTGCGGATAAGTTCGACGCCTTCCGCCTGTTCCTGGGGTGTAAGCCCGGCCATGGTTTCATCGAGCAGAAGAAGTCTCGGGCCGGTGGCGAGGGCGCGGGCGATTTCGAGCCTTTTCCTGTCGCCGATGGTGAGGCCCTTGGCGGAGAAGTCCTTCTTCTTTGTCAATTCGCAGAACTCCAGGACTTCCATCGTCCTGCTGCGTGCCTCCGATTGGGACGAGGCGCGGTTGAACGCCGAGGCCATCACGTTCTCGAATACGGTCATGCGTCGGAGGGGTTTCACCACTTGAAAAGTCCTGCCGATACCTTCCTTGCAGATCTTCCAGGTGGGAAGGCCGTTGAGTTCTTTGCCCTCAAAGACTATGCTTCCGGAGGTGACAGGGAAGTAACCCGTAATCAGGTTGAAGACCGTCGTCTTGCCGGACCCGTTGGGGCCGATCAACCCGTAAATCTCTCCCTTCTCCACCTGAAAACTCAGATCGTTGACGGCGGTAAGCCCACCGAAGGCCTTCGTCAGGCGACGTGTTTCGAAGAAGCTCATAATCAGTTCCCAGCGCTTGCAGATGGAAGGTCTTTGCCCCTGCCCCAGATTCTTTGAATCTTGGACCAGTCGCCAACAATGCCGTTTGCCATGAAGCGGATCACGAATATGACCAGCAGTCCGAAGACGAGCACGTGCGCTTCGCTCACCCACTTGGGCATGATGCCGAAAAAGGAGCTGCGGAAGGTTTCCTGGAGCAGAACCATGATGAATGCACCCACCGGCGGTCCCCACGTCGTTCCCACGCCTCCGATGATGCCCACCAGGATGGCCATGATGGAAATGTAGTGGAGCGAGAAGACGACGTGAGGATCGATGAAGGCCATGTAGTTCATGTAGAAGGCACCGGCCAGGCCTGTCATGAAGGAGCTGATCATGAGCGAGAGGCTCTTGTACCGGAAGGAACTGATTCCCAGGGCCTCGGCCGCGTCCTGGTCCTCGCGAATGGCCACGAAGTAGTATCCCCACTTGGATCGCATGACCAGGTGTATGACGAAAACACTCAGGCCGGCGATCCCCAGGGCGAGGTAATAGTAGGGGATCTTGCTGCGAAAGGTCTGGATGATCAGGATTCCCTGCATTCCTTCCGTCAGATCGACCCAGTTGGTGGCCACCAGCCGGAAGATTTCCCCGACGGCGATGGTCGCAAGGGCAAAGTAGGGGCCTCGAAGGCGAAAGCAGACCCATCCAATGACCAGGCCCACCAGCAGTGCCACCGGTCCTCCGAGAAGCATGCCCCACCACGCGGAGATGTTCAGCTTGGTCACACACAGCCCCGCCGTGTAAGCTCCCGTTCCGAAAAAGATAGCATGGCCGAAAGACACCTGGCCGGTGTAGCCGGAGAGCAGGTTCCAGGACGATCCGATGACGACCCACATCAACGCGATGATGAAGATGTGACGATAATAGTCGGACTTGATCAGGACAGGGAAAAGCACGAGCAGAACAATAAGCGCAAGCGTTGACAGGCGAATCGATTTCATGGCACCACCCTTGCTAGATTTTGGTCAGTCTTTTCAATCCACCCGGCAAAAAGATGAGGACCAGGAGGAATATCACCATGGCAATGGCATCTCTCCATCCCATGGAGATATAAGTGGCACCCATCGACTCCGCCACTCCCAGAAAGACTCCTCCCACAATCGCTCCCACCGTGCTTCCCATGCCTCCCAGAATGGTGATGACAAAGGCTTTCAAAGTGAAGGGGCCGCCCACATCGGGGAAAAGATAGTAAATGGGGAGGAGCAGGGTGCCGGATGCCGCGGCCAGCGCCGCCCCGAGCCCATAGGTGAGGACGGTGATCCATTCGGCGTTTACGCCCATCAGAAGAGCCGCATCCTTGTTCTGAGCAGTGGCTCGGACCGACTTTCCGACGTCTGTCTTCAACAGGAACAAAAACAGGCTGATCGTCAGAAGAACGGCGATCCCGAAAGCCACAACCATGGGAAGGTTGCATGCAATGGGACCGAGATAGAACGCCGACGAACTGTAGGCGGTCTTGACCGATTTGTAGTCGGACTGGAAGATGAATCGTATGATTTCTGTGAGAACCATGCCGATACCTACCGTCATGAGCACCTGGTTCTCGGGAAGGATGGAATCCACCTTCAGGAGAGGGTTGAGAAAATAGCGTTGTATGATCACCCCCAGTAGGAAAAGAGCAGGCATCGATATGAGCAGCGAAAAATAGGGATCGAGATTGAAGACCTCAAAGAGGACGAATGTGATGTACATGGCGACCATCATCAGTTGGCCGTGGGCGAGATTGATGATCTTCATGACACCCATGATCAGAGTCATGCCGATGCCTATCAGAGCATAAATACCGCCGATCAGGATCCCCGAGACGAGCGTCTGAATAAAGACTTCCATCAGGTGCAGTCCTCTCCTGTGTTTGATTGACCGGCAAAAAAGCGGAGCCGCATCCACCCGCAGCGGCTCCGCTTTATCACCCTATTGCCAGACTTTGGCCCAGTCGATGGGGTAAACGTAAGGTTTGGTTGCCACATCCTTGGGCCAGACGAGTTCGAGCTTTCCGTTGATCCACTGCACCAGGTAGGTCGGCAGCTTGTTCTGGTTGGTCATGTTGTCGTACGCTATGAATTTCACGGGACCGAAGACCGTCATCATGTCCGTCTCGGCAAGGGCCTTACGAACGTCATCCGGGGAGAAGGATTTCGCCCGTTTCAAAGCATCCGCGATGACGTAGGCAGCTGCATAAGCCTCCGCCCCGTGGTACTCGGTCTCCACTCCGTACTTCTTCACAAACTTGTCGAAATATTCCTGGGCTCCGGGATAAGGGAGGGTCTGGTACCACAGTGTCGCCGAAAAGACGGATTCGGAAGCCTTGCCGGCATTCTTCTGGAATTCGGGCAGCGTGAAACCGGCGGCTCCTCCCACGAACACCTTCGGGGTAAGGCGCAGTTCCATGGACTGCCTCATAAGCAGGGACGCGTCCATGAGATAGGAAATCATGTACACCAGGTCGGGGTTGGCCTGCTTGACCTTGATCAACAGAGGCTTGAAATCCACTCCCCCGTGCTCGTAGCCTTCCATCAAAACCACCTTGATCCCGAGCCGCTCACACGTTTGCTGAAATTCCTTGGATCCGGAAGAACCGAAGTTGGTGTTCTCATAAAGGATGACTGCAGTCTGAGGTTTCACGACCTCGGTGAGGAAGGATTCGAGGCCCTTCGGATAGTCGCCGACGGGAGGATTGAGCCGGAACACGTAGTCCCAGCCGCGCTCGGTGATCTTGTTGTCCGATCCCGTGTTGACAAGGAAGGGCAGCCCGCTCTGCTGAGCCACCCCGGCAATGGCGAAGGTTTCCGAGCTGCCGTAGCCGCCGCCGAGCATCACGACCTTATCCTTCGTGATGAGTTTTTCCGCCGCTGAACGGGCTACATCGGGGCGCCCCGTATCGTCTTCGAAAATGAACTGAAGCTTTTTGCCGTTTATCCCGCCTGCGGCATTGATTTCCTCAAGCGCCATTTCGAAGGATTTCCTCTCGATTTCACCGAACTTGGCCTTTTCACCCGTAACCGGAAGGATGATTCCGACCTTGACGGCTTCCTGAGCCCATACAGCGGGCGCCACAAGCAGAACGGCGAGAAAGAATGCGAAAACTACCTTGATTTTGCTCTTCATTTTCTCTCCTTCGTACAAAAGTTCAGCCCATTACATCCGTAATCAAATGCCCCACAAAGGCAAATGAAAAAAAGCACAAAGCCACAAGATCACATTCTGCCTGTGAAGAGTGAGGATGAAGAACCTGAGCCGAAAGCGGATGGTTCATAAACCTATTATAAAGATTGCCGTAAAGTCAAGTCTTAGCGTTTATGCATTTTCATCATTTCCACTCCGAACAGCATAATCCAACGGCATTGCAAAAAAATTCGCATTTTGTTTTTTCGCTCAACAGCTGTATCGGGAACGCCGATGAAGCAACGTGGATGGCCGCATCCGGTCGGTAGACAACCCACTGCATCCTGCAAAACACCTCGAAGTTCCCCTCATGTTCCACAGTCATTGAGCCGATTTTCCGAATGGAACGATGTTACGCCCGCTTCGTGCGGGTAATACAGAGTTTTTCTATATAGATAAAAATGGCGGGAGTACGGAGATTATGTCCGAGATCACACGTGAACAGCTGGTGATGTCCGTCATTGCCAGCCGGGGTCCTGCCAGCCTTCGGGGAGTCGACCTGTCGAAGCTGGACCTGTCCGGCGCTGGATGGCTTGCGGGTGCGGACCTCAGGCAGGCAGATCTTTCCAATGCCGATTTGGGTCGGGCGAACCTCTCGGGCGCCACGCTGGAAAAAGCCGATCTGCGGGCAAGTAATCTTGCCGGAGCAAATTTTGAAGAGGCAAATCTGTCGGGCGCGCGACTGAACGTGGCAACCTTGAGAACCGCCAACCTGAAAAGGGCCAATCTGCACTCGTGTGTCCTCGTGGGTGCGAACCTGGCTGGAGCCAGCCTCGAGGAAGCCGAACTCGAGAAGGCGGATCTTGAAGGTGCCAATCTGCAGGGTGCAAACCTCTGGAAGGCTCGACTCAGCCGAACCAACCTCAGGATGGCGGATCTGCGCGGAGCGAAACTCGATGATGCCTACCTGGAAGGCAGAATCATCGATCAGCCCGAGGGGCGACAGGATGGATCCCAGGCTCGAGGCTTCGCAGGTTCCGTCGACGGCATTCGTTTGCCCGACCTCATACAGATCGTCTGTCTTTCGAGGTCGAACCTCCTGTTCCGCATTGAATCATCGGAAGGGCAGGGGATCATTTGCATCGGTTCCGGTCAAGTTTCTCATGCCCGGATGGGCGATACAGTGGGAGAGGAAGCGTTCTTTCGCATGCTCCGATGGGAAAACGGCCGATTCGAAACCCTGCCCATGCCTGAGGGTGGGCTGCACGAATTCTCCATCGAAAAACCCGTCGAGCATCTGCTGATTGAATCCATGCGCAGGAAAGACGAAAACGTGCCTGCGTTGAGAAGAGAAAAGCGCACCCGGCTTATCCAGGAAATCAGAAAATATGTACCTATCTTTACCTACCCGTCCGAATCGCTGATGGAACTGCTGTGCAGGGAAGGAAAGGACGTGAGTCCGTCCAGGGAGATTCGCATCAGTGATGCATTCGATTCGGCGGACACCGAAGAGATCCTCTGCTCTATTCTTGTCGGCGATGATGTGTGCATTGCCCCGCTCCGATATCTTACCATCAGCACCAACCATCCCGTCTTCAACGAGATTGCCGAATATCTTGACCTGACAGGCTGTTAAAAAAGATTAATCCGGCAAACGATTACTGCCGCTGCTTTCACGCAAAGGATCGATGACATCCCAACGCCCTGGACATCCCAACGTCATTCCCGCGAAAATGACGTTGTTGAGGGTCTATTCCACCTTTGTGCGAAAGCTGTCCGAGTACGCGTTTGCCGGATGAACCGTCTTTATCCGCTTACTGGCGGAAAGGATGAGGTGCGATCCCGTCGACCTTTTTGAACTCAAGATAATGGATGGGGCTGACGATAGATAAATAGTCGACTGGATGCTGGATTCCGGGTCGGGTCATCTGATTCGAAAGGGCGGTGCACGCTTTCAGCCTCATCGAATCGGGTGAGCGAGAGGATGGCTGCACCGATTTTCCTCAGGCCCGGCAGACCTTCCCGGGCAAAAAGGAAACGAGTCGTAATGAGTCTGATCGTCAGAAGGAACGACGTCGGGAGGTTGGAGAATATCGTCGCGGGGGAACTCCTCGATGCAGGTGCCGATCATGTAATTATCGTGGACTTCTCGGGCAACCTGATCTTGGAGTGCGGGTCGATGCACGTGCAGGACATCTTTTCCCTGGCCGCACTGTCGGCCGCCAACTTCGCAGCGACTGCCGAAATAGCAAGATTGATCGGGGAGGAGGATTTCACTCTCCTTTTTCACAAGGGAGACAAGAAGAACATCCACTTCAGCAGGCTCGGCAAAGAATACATCATCATCACCCTCTTCAATGAAAATGTCTCGCTGGGGCTGATGCGCTTCAGGCTCAACAACGCAGTCGACCGGCTGTTGACCGTACTGGACGGTACAAAAGGGGAAAGCCGGTGGCCTTCATAGATCTGAGCAAGAACGAGATCCAGGCGAAGATAGTCTATTACGGGCCCGGGCGGGGAGGAAAAACGAGCAACCTCCTTTTCATACATGAATCCATGTCGAAACAGGTCTGCGGGAAAATGGTGACCATCGATACCAAGGGCGACCGGACTCTCTTCTTCGATTTTCTGCCTCTCAGCGTGGGCAGGATCCTTAACCTGACCATTCGGATACAGTTGTACACGGTGCCCGGACAGGTCATGTACAACACGACTCGAAAACTGGTCCTGCGCGGAGTCGATGGTGTCGCCTTCGTAGCCGATTCCCTGAAGGTCCAGAAACAAAAGAATATCGAAAGCCTGGCGAATCTGGCCGAAAACCTCCGGGACGAGGGTCTGGACATCGCCCGCATTCCACTCGTTCTACAATACAACAAACGGGACCTCGTCGAATCCAACATACCACTCCTGTCCATCGAGGAACTGAATGAAGACCTGAAGAGGGATCTCCATGTTCCTGTTTTCGCAGCGAGTGCCATAAAAGGACACGGGGTGTACGAGACTTTGAGGGAGATCAGCAAGCGAACCATAAAGGGTGTGATTCAGAAGGTTGGAGGCGGCCTCAAGTGATCGGGTTGCACCCTTTCCGACGCTGATGAAGATATTCCGGTTGGTGCTGCAGCACTCAATGCCGTGTCTTAGTGTCTTATGCCAAGGAAACATCCGCGGGCCCGCTGTATTCACTGCGTGATTCGACGGATTTTGCCCCCGGGGAGGCTGCGCGAGGCAGAAGTGGAAAATGGAAGAATTCTTTGCCCGCAGGAAGGAAGCATTCCATGCTGGAGAAGGAAAAGGAAAAAAAGGATGAAGAGATCGATCTCCAGGCGTTCGAGGTCCGGATCGATCACGAGATCGACAACCTCTTCGTTCCGGCCGGGAATCAACCTCCCGCGACAGCCGGCAGTGGCGATCTGACCATTGGTACCGAAGGTCAAGCAGGGAACCCACTCTTTCAAATGCGCGGGGAATCCCGTGCGTCAGCTTCCCGAGATGAAGAAAATCTCGCAGATACGATGATGAGTGTTGAAACCGGTGAGCTTGATCTGCACA
>JABUEY010000062.1 GCA_013314815.1 Syntrophobacteraceae bacterium | reverse complement strand
TCGTCCCCTGTCGAATAAACCCTCGTGCAACCCAGGCCTCCTTCCCATAGCAGCATCCGCCAAGAAGCTCCCACGGTGCGCCGACCCGCGCTTCCACCAGGCACCGCACGCCATCTCGTTTCTCCGGGGCTTTTCCATTGAACCTCATCGTTGCCTGTCTTATGATAGTATCCCTTTTAACAACAATTTCTACCGGGAGGCGCAGAATATGGCAGTACATGAACTGGCAGGCCAGCCCCCTCATCATTCCATGCTCGTCAATGTTCCTTTGCTTGTCACCAGATATTTCGTCGACCGGCCCGATATCTCGAACGAATCCCACAGAGTGGCTTTCGGGACTTCAGGGCACAGAGGTTCATCGTTGAACGGGAGTTTCAACGAAACCCACATTCTTGCCATTGCTCAGGCCGTCTGTGACTATCGCCGGTCGAACGGCTACACGGGCCCCCTCTTTGTCGGCAGGGACACTCACGCCCTTTCGGAACCCAGCTTCGTAAATGTGGTCGAGGTGCTCGCCGCCAACGAAACCCCAATAATGGTACAGAAAGGATTCGGATATACCCCCACCCCCGTCGTGTCTCATGCGATTTTGGCACACAATCGCAGCAATCCCCCCGGCCTTGCGGACGGCATCGTGATCACCCCTTCCCATAACCCTCCCGAAGACGGAGGTCTCAAGTACAATCCGCCGGCCGGCGGCCCGGCGGATACGGCGGTCACGCGATGGATCGAGGATCGAGCCAACCTGCTGCTCGAAAACGGAAACAGGGATGTGCGGCGCGTTTCTTATGCAAGAGCGTTGGCAGCGGGTTTCGTGCACCAGTACGATTACGTGCGGTCGTACGTGGATGATCTGCGCAATGTCGTAGACATGAGCGCCATTGCCTCGGCAGGCCTCAGGATAGGAGTGGATCCCATGGGCGGCGCTTCGGTCGAATACTGGAATCCAATCGCCGAGACCTATGGATTATCCATCGACGTGGTCAACCCGGCGGTGGACCCGACATTCTCGTTCATGGCCGTCGACAGGGACGGCAAGATCCGCATGGACTGTTCTTCTCCATACGCAATGGCCGGCCTGATCCGGCTCAAGGACAGGTACGACATTGCTTTCGGCAACGACCCGGATGTCGACCGTCACGGGATTGTCACTCCCACCGCCGGCCTGATGAACCCCAACCACTATCTTTCCGCTGCTGTCTGGTACCTTTTTCAAACCCGCTCCGGTTGGAAAAGCGAGACGGGCATCGGCAAGACCCTGGTGAGCAGCAGCATGATCGACCGGGTCGCCCGGCGCCTCGGACGGAATCTGTGGGAAGTACCCGTCGGCTTCAAATGGTTCGTAGATGGCCTGACCGATGGTACCTGCGGCTTTGCGGGGGAGGAAAGCGCAGGCGCCTCGTTCCTGAGAATGGATGGCAGGGTGTGGACGACGGACAAAGACGGCATCATCATGGATCTCCTGTCCGCCGAAATCACGGCAAAGACCGGAGCCGATCCTTCACATCTCTATCGTTCCCTCACCGCGATGTTCGGCGATCCCGTCTACGAAAGAATAGACGCACCGGCCACGCGCGGGCAGAGAACGGTGCTGGCCGCACTTTCTCCCGACAGGGTCAGGGCATCCACCCTTGCTGGAGAAGAGATCCTGGCCGTGCTGACTCATGCGCCGGGCAATGGAGCTCCCATTGGCGGGCTGAAGGTCGTCACGAAAAACGGGTGGTTTGCCGCACGGCCTTCAGGAACCGAAGACGTATACAAGATATATGCGGAAAGCTTTATCGGCCGAAATCACTTGGAGCAGATCCAGGAAGAAGCCCAGGCGATGGTTGCATCCGCATTCGAGTCGGCGGGAGTCTGAACGCGTGCCGTGAGGCACCGGCCTTTGGAAGGACTTGTCCCAGCGCACCGGTTCTGCGATCCATGGGGACTTATTCCATTTCGTCCTTTTCACCCGACACCTGGAACTTCCGGACAAATCGCCTGTCGACCAGGTCTTTCAACAGGAACGCCAGGCGTCCGTTCCAGACGATGTCCTTTTTCCAGGCGATCCCCTTCCCTTCACCCATGTTCATAATCAGGAGATAATCGCCTCCTGGATGGAACGAAAGGAAGTCTCCACCCTCCAGGGCAGACATGAGGTTGTGGTGAAGGATCCTGTTCTGCCGCACCGCATATACTCCCACTCTTGCCAGGCGATGTCCTTCGAGGCAGATGCAGTCGCCTCCCCCGAACAACTCGGGAAACCTCACACTCTGAAGATATGCGTTCACCAGCATACCTCCATCGCTGCCCACCGGCAGACCGGAATCCCTGTAAAGGGTTGAAGGACGAACCCCCACCGCCACCACGACAAAATCACGGGGAAGGGTGTTCCCATCGGAAAGTTCGACGACTTGCGGACGGATCGATACTGCGGTTATTCCCTCGAGAATGCGGACCTTTTTCGATGCGAGGGATTTGATCGCCAGTTGCCGGACGCGAGGGGGGAAGCCTCCGAGTACCCGCCTTCCACCAACCAGAGTTATACTTCCGCTTATCCGGGCACCGTCGAGCAGCATTCGGGCATTGGAACTTACCTCGACTCCCGCCGGTCCTCCGCCCACCACCACGATCCGGACCTTCTTCTCGAATCTGCCTTCAAGAACCGCACGTCGAAACGCATACAGACGGTCGACAGGCTTCACCGAAAACACGCCTTCCACCGACAACGATACCGGTAGATCCATCGAAACGTCGCTCCCGGTGTTGAAAGAAGCGATGTCGTACTCTAGGATGGATCCGTCCGACAGGTGCAGGATCTTCCTGACAGGATCGATCTTGGAGACCAGCGCGGTGATGAATTCAGCTCCTCGGTCCTGGGCCATCCTTCCAACATGGAAGCGTATCTCCTGGGGGCGGTAAATCCCCGACAACATGCCAGGCCCCATTCCTGAATAATAATGATACGGCGACGGACTGACCAGCGTAACTCGGTGGCCGGCCCCGGTGAAGTCACGAAGCCTGGTCAAAACGGTCAGGTGAGCATGACCACCGCCGACGATGACTAGATGCCTGCCCATGATCCCTGCCTCCCCGCTTCGCCGATACCCCCCAAGTATTCAGATTTCAAGTGCATGGCTTCCTGGTGATCGAAAACGGTGAACACGGAAGCGTTGTGCGTTCGGAACGTCTTCCCTACCAAACCTCGTTCGGGCCACAGAAAACTTCCCACACCTCGTACGCACGAAAGCTTCGTGTTGGGGCCTGAAAGACTTAACAGCTGTCTTTCTTTAAGATAAAGTGTTACATTGTCAAGGCCGTGAGAATGGTTATCCGATGCAGCCCTGGCGAGGCGCATCAGGCCGGACGGATGAGAACACGACATGGGACGGGTGCCTGGCTGCAGGCAGCGAAGCCCCTGGAGGCGCACATGGCTCGTACGGGGAAAAATACTGTCGTTGAGGAATTCGAGCGTCGGCGAGCGAGAATGCTTCGGAGCTTTGGTGCGTGCATGCTGCTGATTGCGTTCAGCCTGTGTGTTACACAGATCGCCGACTCGTTTCCGGGCCTTTTCGGTATTGGTCGCAAAGGATGGATGGCCTTCGCGGCAGCCCAGTTTGCTGCGGGTGTGGTCTTCGCCCTGATGGGGTTCAGGCAGTACAGGTGCCCTGTGTGTCATCAGATCCCCAGGGCTCATGATAAGTATTACCTGGGGGTTGCTGTCGATCCCGAAAAGTGTCCTAACTGCGGAGTCCGTCTCAGGTGATGCCGGCTTTTTTCCGGAAGGCGGCATCAGTAAGGCGGGACCGGCAGGCGGGTATCGAGGTGCTTTGCATCCGTTCAGCGATTCCAGTTTACAGCCCGGCAGACGAGTCCGGAAAATGGAGGAAAACCATGGCCTGGAAAAGAGCGGGAATCGGTTTTTTTTGTCTTCTGTGTTTAGTGTTTGCGTCCTTGCATTCGCATGCCGCAGACAAGATGGCTTTCAGGCAGGAAATCATCAGGAACGTCCGATCCGGCGCTCAAACCTGGGCGAACTGCGGATCGGTGACCATTGTACCGCCGGCGAAAGGATACGTTGTCGTCACGGCAAGCGGCATGGCTTTTTTTGACACGGATTTTTCCGACCTCTCGCTGACTCTGGCCACAAAGTCCGCCAGGCGCGGTTCCTGGGTCTACGGGGTGACACCCGGGTTTCAACTGGTTCAGAACTATACCGTGAGGAGCGTCTTTGCCGTCAAGAAGGACCGCTCATATACCTTCTACCTGAACGGCATATCCGCCAACGGTCCGGGTAGGCATATCAGTGTTCAGACCGGCTCCATTACGGCCGAATTCTATAAGGGATCGAATGTACACGCCCAGGAGGTTCCCGAAGAGGATTCTGCGCTGTTGAGGGTGAAGACACCATCGGACCTCCGGTCGAATGCTCTTTGAGACATTGGGCAGGCGCCGGTTCCACGAAAAGGTTCTCGGCGCCGGCCTTAAAAATGACTCCTTCCGAGGAACCCGATGAACAGATTCGTCCGATTGAGTGCTTTGATCACCCTGGCCTTTCTGCTGATCTGCTCTCCATTCCCTTCCCATGCTTCCCCGGCGGTTTCCCTGACGATACTGCACGTGAACGACCTCCACGGGTATATTCTGCCCTTCGAAGACAAGACTCTTGACCCCGATTCACTGTCGGGAGGCGCGGCTTATCTTGCACAGATCATAGAACGGGAAAGATTCAAGAACCCCGAAGGAACTCTCCTGCTTGCAGCCGGGGACATGTTTCAGGGAACCCCCATATCCAATATCTTCCGAGGGCGGCCGGTCATCGAGATCATGAACCTCCTTCGGTTCGAGGCCATGGCCATCGGCAACCACGAATTCGACTGGGGCAGGGAGGCTCTGTCGGAACTCATTGCAGCGGCCAATTTTCCTTTCCTCTCCGCAAACATCACAGACACCCAGGGAAGGCCGATCCAGGGAACCAGGCCGTACATCATCTTGACCAGGAAAAACGTCAGGATCGCCATCATAGGAGTGACCACCACCGAAACGGCCTACACCACGAAGCCGGCCAACGTCTCTGACCTGGTCTTTTCTCACCCCGAGAAGATCCTTCCGGACGTCATCAGCGAGGTGCGCAGCCAGGGTGCCGGCCTCGTAATCATTTTGTCCCACCTGGGATTCGATGCGGACAGAGAACTGGCGGCGAAAGTTCGCGGCATCGATGTCATCGTCGGCGGACACAGTCACACCGCCGTTACACGGCCGGTCAACGTGGGGGAAACCCTCGTCGTACAGGCGGGATATTATGGCCTGTACCTGGGTGTACTCGAACTCAAATACGACACTTCCACCGGCAAGGTCGTCGGCTACGGCAGGGACAGCGGCCTCAGGCGGGTTTCCGCTGCTCCCGGAAGCCTGTTCGACGAGGACGTGTCCCGAATCGTCGAGAAGTATCACCGGCAGATCAAGGCTGAATACTCGAGGATTGTGGGCTCTACATCCGTGGACCTCACGAAATCCCCGGACCGGGAATCCAATATCGGAAACCTCATATGTGATTCCATGATCGAGGCGAGCGGGGCGAACATCGCGTTTCAAAACAGCGGCGGAATCAGGTCGGATATTTCAAAAGGCGATATCACCCTGGAAGAGGTATTCGACCTGCTGCCCTTTGACAACACCCTGGTTGTCATGGATCTCACCGGGCACCAGATCCTGCAACTCCTCGAACAAAACGCCGGAGGCGAACAGAAGATACTCCAGGTTGCGGGTCTGAAAGTCGAATACGATCTTTCAAGACCTCCGGGAGCCCGAGTATTGCGGGTGCTGGTCGCAGAAGATCCCCTGCGGGATACCCAGGTGTACCGGGTGGTCACCAACGACTTTCTGGCGGTGGGGGGAGACAGGTTCGACACCTTCACGCAGGGAACCAACATCGTCTATGGTGATCCCCTGAGGGACGTGTTCATTCATTACCTGTCCAAGCACTCCCCCGTGCGTCCGGAAATCGACGGGAGGATAATCTTTCTCAACCCATGAACGACCACATTACCGTCTTTGTGAACGGCATCCGCATCCGCATCTATCGAGGCATGAAGGTAAAACATGCCCTCATCGCCCGCGACTATCTCCTTTACGCGGCGGCGCTGGAAGGCAGGCTGGCGGTTTACGACGACAGCGGATTCCGAGTCGGCCTGGAAGGAGCTCTTCACGACGGGGCTCGGATCACCACGAGGGAAGTCGCCTGACTCCATCCACACGAATGGATTTCATCTACTTTTTACAAAGACCGCGCCCGGAGGGCCATTCGTCGACCGGCCAAGCCATTCTCACAGCAACGTCATTCCTACGGCAACGTCATTCCTACGAAACTTCCTGGGTTCTTCCGGTAAACTCGTACCCGAACAGTTGTCGCACACTGCTGGAATCCACCCGCAGCAGCTTCATTTCCACGAAGCCGGGAACCCAGGAAGAGCAGCTGTGCAGCGTCAAACAGTTCTTGAGCTAGATCAGGGCAGGCAGACCAAACGGTACGCTGTGCGTTGCTGTAACCCAGGAAACGGGAAGGAGCCAGGAAGACAAGGTGGACACAAAGTGGATAGAGCAATGCATAAAGCAATGGATAGAGCAAAGACAATCCCGGGGGAGAGTACGGCGAGATCTGCACTTAGCAGGCTGTTGACTGGACACCCGCTTTTTTTGCGGGAATGACGTTATGAGCTTCAGGGAATGACGTTGTGATGCCATCGATCCTTTGCGTGAAAAGCACCGGAGGTACCCGTTTGCCGGATGAACCACACTAAAGCGCGTCAAGGTACGTCTTCGCCTGCCCATGGACGGTCGGGCACTGTTCATCCGAAACACCGCGCACAATACGCTCCAATGCCGGGACCACTCTTTCCTGCAGATCTGGCTTCAACCTGCCGACATTCTGGAAGGTATTGAGGAGCCTGCTCGCGGTGGTGGCATTGACCGGAGCCAGTTCTATGACCGTGTCCGCAATCCAGCGGACGCCTTCCGGCCTCCACACCATCCTGTTGTTGACCGCCATGGGCAGAAAGAGTGCGCGGCACCAGGTGGGCTGAGTCATGTCAAACGTCGGCCGATTCTTCTCTTTTTCGATCATTTCGAATACATCGTCACGAGTGCCGCTGGAAATGACCCTCAGGTAATTGGCATACCCGCTGAGATGTCCGTGCCACTGGCGGTAGACTTCTTCGAGCACCCGCCTGCGCTCGGGCGAGGAACTGCGATTGAGGGCAAGGAGCGCCGCGACGCGGTCACTTGCGAAGGCGGCCGATGCGAAGTGATCGAGAATGAGCCGATGGGTCTCTTGGGAGTCTTCGACGGAGATCAGGTCCAGAAGCACCTGTTTCAACATCCGGTCTTCGATGCCTTCGGAGGGAGGCTGCCCCTCCCGCTTTGTAAAGGTATCCAGGCGGCGGTACGCTTTGATCAGGTCCGCCTTCCAGGTATCGTTGATCACCTTCATCATGCGATCCCTGGCCGCGACCAGTTCCAGGTACCAGGTACAGTACCCGCGGTCCATCGGCTGTTCGTCGATGCGCAGGAAGTAGGCCTTCAGGGCCGAAGGAAGTTGGAAATCGTTGAGGATCCCTCCGTAAAGGGTCAACCACCGCGGATCGATTTCAGCACCCGGATCGTTGAGCAGACGGATTCTCTGCAGGTCCGTCAACTGCCTCATGGCGTCTACCCTGGCGCAGGCATTCGGGTCGAGGCGGATCTGGCGGATCAAATCTTCCTCTGTCAGGTTCTCATGGCGAAAGGTTCCATAGAAGGAGCACTCCCTGTTCATGGACACCAGCGCGGGAAGCTCGGCAATGCCTTCAAGGATGAGCTTCGACTCCCTTTCCCGCAGTTCGAAAACCTGATCGGTTCCTTCCAGGTCTTTTCCGTCCCACCCCACCAGGGCAAGTCGTATGGGGACATGGAACGCGTTTTCCCCGCGTTCGAAGTCCTGCCGGAACGAGATCGTCAGGCGCTTCTTTTCTGCACTGTATTCCGTGGACGCAGAAACTCCGGGATAACCGATCCGATGGAGCCATTCCTCCTTGAACTGCTGCAAAGACCGGCCCGAGACTTCCTCAAAGCATTCGAAGAACTGGTCCGTATTGGCGTTGCCATGCCGGTATCGTGAAAAGTACAGATCCTTTCCCTCCTGAAACAGGCGGGGGCCCACAATGAGTTTCAACATGCGGATGACTTCAGCCGCTTTTACATAGGTCACCCCGTCGATCAGTTCATCGGGGTTGTTGAATCCCTGCCTCACGATCCTCCCCACGTGGCCGCCGTCTTCCATGGCAAGCGGCCCCAACAGAGGATTGCGAATACCGTCGAGCTGGTGCAGCCTTATAAATGACGGATCGAAGGTGTCCGCCATGAACTGTCTTTCCACGTCGACGGTGAAAGCTTCGTTGAGCCAGACGTCGAAGGGGGTCTCCATCGTGGTCTCGCTGCCGCACTGGTTGTGTTCGAACTCATGAACGATGACGGCATGAGCGTACAGCAGGGAGGTGTCCAGGGTGTGCTCGTTGATGAGGGCAGCGTCGGTGACGATAGTGGTGTTGCCCACGTTCTCCATGCCTCCGAAATTGGACTTGTTCATGCAAATGGTTCGGTACGTTTCTCCCGTGTACTCGTAGCCCTGAGTCTCCTTCACCCAAAGAATGGCTTTCTTCAGGATCTCCATGGGTATCTTCGCCTCTTCGACGGAACCCGGAGGAACCAGGTACTCGAGGTGCACGGTGCGTCGGGAATCGTAAGTTACACGGTCCACCAAGGCATCCCACGTGCCCGCGCACACGATGAAGAGATACGGAGCCATAGGTACGGGGTTGTGATAGGTGATGATCTGCCTGCCGGGGGCGCCCGGTTTCAGGATGGGACGGCCGTCGGGGTTGAGTGTCCTGTCGATGTTTCCGTTGCTGATCAGGTGCGTGTAGGCTGCATCCGCCTCTATGGTCGTGGTCATGGTGCACTTGGCCCGGCAGTCATCGAAAATGGGCATGATCCGCTGAAATCCCCATTGCTGGCATTGAGACATGTACTGCTGAGGGGCACCCGGAGGAGTGCTGTCCCTGTAGATTCCCTCGAGAATATGGTCGGACGGGATGCACGCGGTAAAGGTCCTTATGCCCAGCCGTTCACCGGCAGCGGCCTCACGGGGCAGATGCACGGTGAGCCTGTTGCTGGCGATCTTATAGTCATAGGCAAGAGGCAGGGCAGGCTCCCCTTCCTTCATCCATTCCACCTTGTATACTTCGAGACCACAGGCGTCGAGTTCGATTCGGCTGCATCGAACGAGGGTGGTCAGGTCGAGGGAATTGACGGTCTCGACCCGGTCTTCAAGAAAATTGATGTAGATGTCGAGGTGGTGGAGTTGAACGGGCAACGGCCCGAAATCCTCTCGCCTGTATTTGAATGAGCGATCCGTCAAGGCCTCTCCTCCCAGCTGTCCAAAGGGAAACGGAATTTCCCGTCCGTTTAAAGATCCTGCTTCACCAGCATAACCGGGCAGTGGGACAGGATTCCCACCTTGTAGCTTATGGTGCCCCAGCCCAGATGAAGATTCCCGGCATCGATCCGGTGAGAACTCAAAACAATCAGATCGATCTTCTCATCGACGGCAAACCGGATGATTTCCTTCACCCGTTTGCCGAAGGTGACTCTCTTGTTAATCACCAGGTTCTGTTGACTGTACCGGTCGATGATCCTGTCCAGTATGCGGTCGGCACGCCTGTTCAGCTTTTCGTAGAACTTCTCGAATTCGTCCGGTTCCGCGTCGTCGATCGTTTCAATCACGTGCAGCAGGGTGATCTGATACGATGGATCCGCGGCAAGGCTCAGTGCAACTTCAACCGCCTTGAAACTTCTCTCGGTGAGATCTGTTGGAACCAGAATGTTCTTGAACATCTTTCACTGCACCTCCAAACATCGCCACTGCCCTGCTCTTCCAGGGTTCTCCGCGCACAGGTCAGGTCATGCAATCCTGGGGACTGCCCTAAAAAGGCCCCATCGAATCCTTCGGCAAGGTTCAGCGGGTACGCATCGTCGCAAACTCCTGCCGGCGCCGACTTCAACAATAGTAAATGCGCGGACGCTTGATTTCAATGCGCCATGGAACTGAAAGGCATTTTCGCGAGTCGAAATGCAGACGCGTGCCGAGGCCCGGGAATGTTGCCGTGGAAAAGGATAATCGGGCCCGAGGGCCCGATTATTGAGAGAGGAACAGTTAATAGTGTCTGGATCGGTTACGATCCTTACACAAAAAAATTATTATGTCAAGTCTGATATATATCCAATCTGACATAATTTAAATGCGGGCCTTCCCGGAAAGGGGTAAGGACGAGTCATCGCAATGCGTCTTCTTTTTGCTCAAGCCGTTTTCGCGGTTTTTTCCCTTGACACACCCTGTCCTTTCATCCTAATTATTATGTCATGCCTGACATAACGCAACGACTCCATCGCAAGTTGCCGGTGCAGGCATTGGCGATTTCACTTCCCTGGCGATAGGGACCGGGGCTCGTTTCCCGGCGCTATTCGTGAAGTTTTTCATTATATGACCTGATTGAAGGGAGCCGCGGAAAACCGGGCGAAACAGTCACCGGCCAGGATGACCCGTGCCGGCGGTCCGTCCGGGGATCCGATGCGGCTGTTGGATGAGGAGTGAAGATTTCAACCTGTTCCATGTGCTTTTCATGTACGACATCTCAAAACGCCCCGACAACGGAAAGTGAGGATCCATGAAAGAGGAAACGATCACTCTGACGGTCAATGGAAGGGATGTAAAAGACAGGAAGATCGTGGGGAAGAAGGGACAGACCGTTCTGGAGGTCTGCAGGGACAACGGGATTTATATTCCCACTCTGTGCCATCACCCCCAAATGCCGCCCTACGGAGGTTGCAGACTCTGCATCGTCCAGATCGACAACATGCGCGGGATGCCTCCGGCCTGCACCACGCCCGCCGTGGACGGAATGGTCGTCAACACGCACACGGAGAGCGTGGTGAGAGTCCGCAAGACCGTCCTCGAACTGCTGCTGGCCTACGGCGATCACAACTGCCTTCTCTGTGATTCCAACGGCGACTGCGAACTCCAGAACCTCGTGTATGAGCACCAGATCGAACACATTCGTTTCAAGACGGACTTCGTACCCAAACCCAAAGATGATTCGAGCCCGATGATCGTTCGGGACCATAACAAGTGCGTCCTTTGCGGCCGTTGTGTCCGGGCGTGTTTGAACCTGCAGATGAACGGAGCCATCGACATCGCCGAAAGAGGATCGAACGCCTATATCGCCACCTTCAACAACACCTCTCTCATGGATTCGGTATGTGTGAACTGCGGACAGTGCGTCGAGGTTTGTCCCGTGGGAGCTCTCACCGAAAAGAAGGCAAAGGGTCTCGGGCGCGCCTGGGAGATGGAAAAGGTGCGCACCACCTGCCCTTACTGTGGAGTCGGCTGCCAGATGTGGCTTCATGTGAAGGACGGCAGGATCACCAGGATCTCGGCAGTCGAAGAAGCTCAACCCAACGAGGGTCGTCTCTGTGTCAAGGGACGCTTCGGCTATGATTTCATCTATTCGGAGGAGAGACTCAAGACTCCACTCATCAGGGAAAACGGTTCTTTCCGCGAGGCGTCCTGGGACGAGGCCCTCGACCTCGTTGCCGCCAGGTTCAAGGAGATCATCGCCAAACACGGCCCCGATTCCGTGGCGGGCGTCAGTTCATCCCGAAGTATCAACGAAGATTCCTACCAGATGCAGAAACTGTTCCGTGCGGGGTTTGGCACCAACAATATCGACAACTGCGCACGTACCTGACACGCCCCCACCGTCGCCGGTCTGGCGAAGTCTTTCGGTTCCGGGGCTATGACCAACTCCTTTGCCGAGTTCTCCAGGGCTAAGATGATCCTGGCCATCGGCACCAACATGACGGAAGCCCACCCTGTGGCGGCAAGCTTTGTGAAAAACGCCACGGCCAACGGAGCTCAACTCATTGTCGTCGATCCACGCCGCTCGGGCCTTGCGGATTTCGCGACACTTCACGTGCCCATCCGGGTGGGAAGCGACATCGCTTTCCTGAACGGCGTGATGAATGTCTTGATCACGGAAAACCTTTACGACAGGGAATATGTCGAAACGTGCTGCACCGGCTTCGAAGCCCTTCGTGCAAAGGTGCTGGAGTATCCCCCCGAACGCTCCGCTGAAATCTGCGGAATCGAGGCGGACACCATCCGCGAGGTCGCAAGACAACTGGCTGCCGTCAAGCCCGCCATGCTGGCTTACACTCTGGGCATAACCGAACATATCTGCGGCATGAACAACGTTCTTTCCTGTGCGAACCTCCAGATGCTGCTCGGTAATGTGGGTCTCGAATGCGGAGGAGTCAACCCTCTGAGGGGGCAGAACAACGTCCAGGGAGCCTGCGATATGGGTGCGCTGCCCAACGTCTTCCCCGGGTACCAGGCAGTCGCCGATCCGAAGGCAAGATCGAAGTTTCAGTCTGCCTGGAATTGCGGCAGCCTTCCGGACAAACCGGGCATCATGATGCCCCAGATGCTCGAAGGCCTGTTGAACGGCAGCATAAAGGCATTCTATGTCTTCGGAGAAAACCTGGCCAATACCGAACCCGATATCCATCACGTGGAAAAGTGTCTTTCTTCCGCGGAATTCCTGGTGTGCCAGGACATCTTCCCCACGGAAACCACCCGGTTTGCTCATGTCATTTTGCCGGCTGCCGCGTGGAGTGAAAACGACGGAACGTTTACAAACAGCGAACGACGAGTGAACCGCGTCCGCACGGTCAGCGAACCACCCGGAATCTCAAAACCAAACTGGTGGATCTTCAAGCAGATCGCTGCGCGTTTCGGACAGAACTGGTCGTCTGACAGTGCCCGGGAGCTTTGGGACAGTGAGATCAGCCAGCTTGCTCCCTCCCTGGCAGGAGTCCGGTATGAACGGCTCGAAGGAGACGGCCTGCAGTGGCCGGTTCCCAGCGAAACGCATCCCGGCACTCCCCTTATGCACAAGGACGGCAAATTTACATGCGGTCTCGGACAGTTGATCCCGGTAGACTGGATTCCACCTGCTGAAGTCCCTGACGAGGAATACCCGTTTGTGCTCAGCACGGGACGTCGCCTCTTCCATTATCACACCCGGACCCAGACAGGAAGAGCACTGGGCTTGAACGAACTCCTCGGCGAGGAGACGGCGGACATGTCTCCCATCGACGGCGCGGCGCTCGGGATTCAGAACGGGGAGATGGTGCGGGTAAAGTCAAGACGCGGTGAGGTGACCGTGAAGGCGAACCTGACGGACAGGGTCCCGCCGGGCCTTATCTGGATGGCCTTTCATTTCCGCGAAGGCTGCGCCAACTGGCTGACCAACCCGGCGTTCGATCCGGTCACCCAGACGGCGGAATACAAGGCATGTGCCGTAGCCGTGGAGAAGCTGCCACAGGCTTGAAGCCCGTCCCTTATCCGTGATTTCACCTGAGCGGCCCTCGTGTGCTCGAGTTGCAGGACTGCCCGTTCCCGGCCGGCGTGGCACGGCTGGGAACGGGCTTGCCGGGGAACCGCTCGAGGTGTGCTGTACAACGAATCAACAGAATGGAAATGAGCCGAACTCAATGAAAAAGATCGGGGATTATACCTTTGATGAATATGCCCGCATGGTTGAATCCTTTCACGGGGACACGGCCCCCGGAGTGATTTTGGGCGGTTTTATGGTGGATCTGGCCGTTAGCCGAATTTCGGAGGGAATCCTTTTCGATGCCGTCTGTGAAACGCGCACTTGTCTTCCCGACGCCGTTCAACTGCTCACTCCGTGCACCATCGGCAACGGCTGGCTGAAGATAGTCGACCTCGGTCGTTTTGCACTCTCCCTGTATGACAAGTTCGAGGGGAGCGGATTCCGGGTCTTTGTCGATCCCGAAAGACTGCGGGAGAGGCCGGAAGTGCAGGCGTGGCTGTACAAACTGAAGCCCAAGAAGGAGCAGGACAAGGCGCTGCTGCTCGATCAACTCCGGGACGCCGGTACGGAACTGCTCGGCATGCATCCCGTGCGGGTACATTCCAGGTTCATGAAAAGGCAAAGCAGAGGGCAAATCGTGGACTGTTCTCTGTGTGGAGAACCCTACCCGGCCCGGGACGGTGCCATTTGCCGCGCCTGCCAGGGGGAGTCTCCCTATGAAACCATGGATACCCCGGCTGCCGAATACACCCGGGACGAGCCTCGACTCGCCGCCGTCTCCGTCGAGGAATCCGTGGGGCGGCGCCTGCTCCACGACATGACTCAGATCATACCCGGCGAAAGCAAAGGCCCCGTTTTTGTTCGCGGCAACCGTGTCACTGTGGGGGACATCTGCCGGTTGCAGCAAATGGGCCGCAAAAGGGTCTACGTGGAGGAAGGAGATTCGGGCGGCAAGGAATGGGTGCACGAGAATGAAGCAGCCGAAGCCTTCGCGGCGGGCATGGCCGGGGATGGCGTTCTCCCATCGGAAGCTCCCCGGGAAGGCAAGGTGGATCTTCTGGCTGCCCGGGACGGGCTGTTCATCGTGGACTCGGCGCGCCTGGAGAGGTTCAACAGGATTCCAGGAGTCATCTGCGCGAGCAGGCGCAGCTACACCGTTGTGGGATCGGGCAGAACCCTGGCGGGCACGAGAGCCGTTCCGCTCTTTCTGTCCAGGGGTGACTTTGAAAAGGCCTTGAATGTACTCCAGGACGGCCCGATTTTCCGTGTGCTTCCCATGCGAGCGGCCAGAGTCGGTATCCTGGTCACAGGAAGCGAAATATTCGACGGGTTGATCGAGGACAGGTTTATCCCTATCATCCGCGCCAAGGTCGAGCAGTTCGGCTGCAAAGTGGTGGGGACGAAGATCGCTCCCGACGATCGCGATCAGATCTCGAAGAATGTTACGGAACTGCTGGACGAAGAAGCAGATCTCATTGTGACCACGGCAGGCCTTTCCGTCGATCCCGACGATGTGACACGCCAGGGATTGGCCGATGCGGGTGCTACGGATATTATCCACGGAATCCCTGTTCTGCCGGGAGCCATGACTCTACTGGCACGCATAGGTTCTGCCAAAGTTCTGGGGGTCCCCGCGTGCGCCCTCTATTTCAAGACAACCAGCTTCGATCTTCTGCTTCCGCGGCTGCTCGCAGATGTACCTGTTACACGTGGAGACCTCGCAGCTCTGGGGCATGGATCTTTCTGCATCGGTTGTAAGGCCTGCACTTTTCCGAAGTGCCCGTTCGGCGGCTGATATTGTATGAATATAGCTCTGCACTCCAAGCGGCAGACCTGCAAAGCCCGCAGCTTTTCCGTCTTTTTTGGCGCCATCAGGACGAATCATGCCCGGACCGAAGCCCACAATCAGGCTCCACCTCTGGATCGAAACGGAAAAAGGCGTCTTTTTCGGGGTCGGGCGTGCACAGCTTCTTCAAAAAGTCGACGAATGCGGCTCCCTGAAAAAGGCAGCCGACGAACTGGGAATGTCCTACAGGGCCGCATGGGGAAAAATCAAGAAGACGGAAGAGGCGATGGGTGAGAGGCTTATCGAACAATGCGGGTGCAGGAAGGACGGCTATCGACTGACGGAATTCGGTATGTTTATCAAGGATAACTACCTCCTCTGGTACAGTCAGGTGGAGGAAGAGGCGCTCAAGAAAGCCAGGGATCTCTTTCCATGGCCGGTCAGAAGTTATGAGGATACAAATCCGCCATGACGGGATCATCCCTTCATGCCGCTTCATCGGCGCTTTTTCACATTCGAAGAATGATCTGTCGAGTTTTGTTCAGGGCATCTTCTGCTTCGTGGACTCACATGGAAAGGACGGAGCCATGCAGGTATTGAAACACAGAACATCGAGATTCATCAACGAAGGGCTTCTCGCGACCGAATTCGCCCTGGCCGTTGAAGAACTGCTGGAAATCTACATCGACGGCGCGCCATATGCCGTAACCATGCGACTGCCGGGAGACGACATCCATCTCGTAGCGGGATTCTGCTTCACGGAGGGAATCATCGATTCCTGGGATGATTTTCTCTCCATCGAACACAGCAGAGGCGCCGGTGACGAAGGAAGAGTCTCCGTCCGGCTCAAACGACGCAAAAACGGCGGCGATTCCTCCAGGAAAAACGGTGGCATTGTGTTCTCTAAGACCAGCTCGGCCTTGTGCGGAAGGAGCGCTGCAGACCAGGTCTATATGAATCTTCGACGTGCCGAGCGCTTCACACAAATCCCGCTCTCCACTCTCTTTGATATGAAGGTTGCCTTCGAAGCCAGGCAGACCATTTTCCAGCTGACGGGTTCCACTCATTCCGCATCCATCTTTGACCGGGAAAGCAGCATGGTGGCTTTCTCCGAAGACGTAGGCAGACACAACGCGTTCGACAAGGCCATCGGTTCGCTGCTGCAAGCCGGTTGCATGGAGCATGTCTTCCTCGCCATCGTTTCGTCCAGGCTCAGCTTCGAAATGATCCAGAAAGCCGGTGTACTGGGACTCGAAATCATCTGTGCCCTCTCCGCACCCACCAGCATGGCCGTGCGCATGGCAGAAGACCTCAACATCACCCTGATCGGCTTTTTGAGAGACAGGAGCTTCACCATCTACACTCACCCACACAGGATCCTCGAAACCTGATCCCGGGCCCGGGTCTCCCCTCTTTCTTGGTTCACCCGGACAAATTGCCCGGACCTCTTCTCGCCGGAGGGGACGCAGGTGGAGCACTGTTCATATGCCGCGGACACCTCGTCGGTTTGCCTCCTCTCCGAACTCGAGATGCTCCGGACACACGAGAACGACCTCATATGTTTATTTTAACATATTGTAATAACTACAAAAGTAAACTAATTCTGTACCGAGCAGCCGTGTGCATCGGCAGGATCGGCGAGAATCGAAATGATATGGAGCATTTGTATTTTTCAGAAGAAATGCAAAGGAGGAGGCAAAATGGGAATTACGCGTCGTGAGTTCCTGGCTATCTCCGGCAGTATGGGTGCGGGGCTTGCGCTGTCGTCCCTTGGGATCGACATGAGGCCCGTCAAGGCCTACGCCGAGAGTCTCGGCAAAATGGACAGGGTCAAAAGCGCAAAGCAGGTTTATTCGCTCTGCTATTACTGTTCGGTCACATGCGGCCTGATTTGCAGCACGGATACGAAAACCGGGAAGATTATCAACATCGAAGGGGACCCGGACCATCCCATCAGCGAAGGTGCTCTTTGTGCGAAGGGCGCGGCCATATTCCAGACCACCGCAAGCAATGAACATCGCCTGACGAAAGTCCTTTACCGTGCGCCGGGCGCAGACAAATGGGAAGCCAAGTCCTGGGACTGGGCGCTGACGAGGATAGCGAAGAAGATCAAGGAAACCAGGGACAAGGATTTCATCGTCAAGAACGCCGCCGGACAGGTGGTGAACCGCGTGGAATCCATTGCTCACATGGGCAGTTCCAAGGTCGACAACGAGGAATGCTGGTCCATCACGACAATGGTGAGGGCGCTCGGGATCGTTCATGTCGATCACCAGGCCCGGGTCTGACACGGCCCCACTGTGGCGGCTCTGGGAGAGTCGTTCGGACGTGGTGCCATGACCAATCACTACATCGACATCAGGAACAGTGACTGCATCCTCATCATGGGCAGCAACGCCGCTGAAAACCATCCCATATCCTTTAAATGGGTCTTGCGCGCAAAGGACCAGGGGGCCAAGGTCATTCACGTGGATCCCCGCTTCACCAGGACCTCGGCTATGGCCGATTTCCATACCTCGCTCCGTTCGGGAACGGACATCGCCTTTCTGGGAGGCATGATCAAGTATATCCTGGACAACAACAAGTACTTCGACGATTACGTGCACAATTATACGAACGCTTCTTTCATCGTCGACGAGAAGTTCACTTTCAATGATGGGCTTTTCTCGGGGTACGATCCCGGCAAGCGGAAATATGACAAGAGCACGTGGACCATCAAGGTCGATTCAACCGGGATCCCCATAAAAGATCCCACTCTTCAAAACCCGCGCTGCGTCTTTCAGCTTCTCAAGGCCCACTACTCCCGCTATGATCTGGAGAAGGTTTCATCCATCACGGGGACTCCCGTCGAGGATTTGAAAGCCGTTTACGAGATGTTCTCGTCTACGGGAGTCAAGGACAAAGCAGGAACGATCCTGTATGCCCTGGGGTGGACCCAGCACACGGTAGGGGCGCAGAATATCAGAACGATGGCCATCATCCAGCTTCTGCTCGGAAACATCGGCATCTGCGGCGGAGGCGTGAACGCGCTCCGAGGTGAACCCAACGTCCAGGGATCCACCGACCAGGCCATCCTGACTCATATCCTCCCCGGGTATCTGAAGTCTCCTTCCGCATCGCAGACAACCCTTGACGAGTACCTCAAGAAGTTCACCCCGAAGTCAAGTGAACCCCAGTCGGCCAACTGGTGGCAGAACACACCCAAGTATACGGTGAGCCTTCTGAAGGCGTGGTATGGAGACAAGGCGACGAAGGAGAACGATTTCTGTTATTCTTTCATACCCAAGGTGGACGATGGGCAGGATGCGACGCTCCTCGCCATGTTCGACAAGATGTATAATAAACAGATAAAGGGCCTGGTGGTCATAGGCCAGAACCCGGCATGCAGCACACCCAACGCCAACAAGGTCCGCAAGGCATTCGCCGAACTCGACTGGATGGTCCACGTCAACATCTTCGACAACGAAACGCCATCGTTCTGGAAAGGCCCCGGAGTGGACTCCAAGAAGATCAAGACGGAGGTATTTCTGCTGCCCGCCGCCGCTTCCATGGAAAAGGAAGGAAGCATGAGCAACAGCGGACGCTGGGTCCAGTGGAAGTACAAGGCCGCCAATCCTCCCGGAGATGCTCTTTCGGCAGGAGATATCGTCTACCGGATCATGGCGAAGGTGAAGGAAATCTACAAGAAGGAGCGCGGGACCTTCCCCGATCCGATCCTCAACCTTCAGTGGAACTATGCCGACAAGAAGGGCATGTGGGATCCCGTCGCCGTCGCAAAGGCGGTCAATGGATACTTCCTCGAAGATGTCACCATAGGCGAAAAGACATACAAGAAGGGCGAATGTGTCCCGAGCTTTGCTCTATTGCAGGCGGACGGCAAGACGTCTTCGGGCAACTGGCTCTACTGCGGCAGCTTTACCCAGGACGGAACCAACCTGATGGCGCGCAGGAAGAAGGACGATCCGACCGGCCTCGGACTGTATCCCCAGTGGTCCTGGTGCTGGCCGGTCAACCGGCGTATCATCTACAACAGGGCGTCCGTGGATGCGGACGGGAAGCCGTACAATCCGAAACGACCTCTTCTGGCGTGGGTGGATGGAAAGTGGGCGGGCGATGTTCCCGATGGTCCCTGGCCTCCTTTGACTGACCAGGAGAAGGGCAAACTCCCCTTTATTATGAAGCCCGATGGAGTAAGTTCCCTGTTCGGGCCGGGGATGGCGGAAGGTCCTTTCCCCGAGCACTATGAACCCCTCGAAAGCCCGCTGTCCAAGAACCTGATGTCCGCACAGCTGAACAATCCGGCCATCCGGATCTTCACCGGGGACATCGATAAGGTTGCCAATGCCGATCCCGCCTTTCCCTACGTCTGCACGACCTACACATCCACCGAACACTGGTGCACGGGTGGATCCACCAGGTGGCAGTCCTGGCTGACTGAGGCGCAGCCCCAGGCGTACGTCGAGATAAGCAGGGAACTGGCCGAGATCTGTGGAGTCAAGAACGGTGAGATGGTCAAAGTCGAATCGCCCCGTGGACAGGTCGAATGCGTGGCCATGGTGACCACGCGATTCCGGCCTTTCAAGATCGGCGGCCAGACCATCCACCAGGTGGGCATGACGTTCAACTACGGCTGGCTGTTTCCAAAGGACTGCGGAGACAGCGCGAACCTCCTGACACCAACGGTGGGAGACGCCAATACCATGACACCCGAATACAAAGCCTTCATGGTCAACGTGAAGAAGATATAGGAGGAATGAGACATGTCGAATGGAAAGTCCATACTCGTCGATACCTCCAGGTGTACCGCCTGCCGCGGATGCCAGGTGGCATGCAAGCAGTGGAATGAACTGCCCGGCACCAAGACCAAACAGGTCGGGACTTACCAGAATCCACAGGATCTGTCGAGTGAAACCTGGAAGCTGGTACGCTTTGCCGAAGGGATCAAGGACAACGGGAAGCCGTTCTGGTACTTCTTTTCCGACCAGTGCAGGCACTGCCTGGTTCCACCCTGCCTGGACACGATCCAGGGCTATACGGATGGAGGAGCACTACAGGATCAGGCCACCGGCGCCGTGCTTTTTACTCCCAAATCCAAGGAAGCTCCCTTCGATGAGGTGCGCAGCAGCTGCCCCTACAATATTCCGCGCAAGGATGAAAAAACCGGGGTTCTGAAAAAATGCACCCTGTGCCTGGACAGGATCTCGAACGGCAGACCTCCGGCATGTGTGCTGAGCTGTCCGACGGGAGCCCTGGTATTCGGAGAACGAGACGAAATTTTGCAAATGGTGGATAAAAGGGTCGAAGCGCTCAAGATCACTTATCCCAAAGCGAAGGCCATCGATGCAGACCAGGTTCGCGTCATCTACATCGTAACCGACGACCCCAGGAAATATCACGAACACGCGGCGGCCTGATCTTCGACCCGGAAAGCTCCATCCCTCGTTCAGGGGGATGGAGCAGATCTATCTGTCCCCGGCAGCACCCATGAATCCGCATCGCGCTGCCGGGAAGCAAGACACTCTCAGCCTGTTCGAAACGAGCACACTGTATAGACCGCTTCGAACAGAGAACCCGAAGGAAATCCCATGCACGTGCTGCGCTCTCCAGACGAGGCTGCTTTGCGCATCGAGCAGACCATCGACCGACTCGTGGATGTTCTCCCTCCCATCGCCAATGTCCTCTCCGCCTTCAAGAAGGTCCTGGCGGAAAGCGCGCGTATCAAAGCCGAGATTTCCTTTGACGGAGGCTTTGCTCCTCCAGCTCCCGATCCGCTCCGTTTCGAACAGGGAATTCCCGCCGGACTGGGTGAAGAAGGGGTCGCGCGGGTTTCTTCCCGGCTGAACGATACAGCACAGCGGATGATATCCATCCTCAGGCAAAGTTTTCCACTCCTGTCCGCCAATCTTGACCGGCTATCGGCCGGCCTCGATCGAGAAGGCTGGAATGCGGATGTCTTTCTGCGATCGTTTCTTGCCGACAGGAATCTGGCTGCGGCAGCCCTGGCAGCCGAAGTGCAAGTGGATGAAAAGTCAGTTCTTTTTGCCATGACTGCAGCATTGAAGCCGATACTGGAGAAAGCCGCTGAGCTGATTGAGCCCTCAATCCGGGAACTTACCTGGCTCAAAGGCTGCTGCCCCATCTGCGGTTCGCTTCCCGAGTTGAGCTTCATCAAGCCGGATTCGAGCAGGCGCTTTCTGCGCTGCTCCCTGTGCGCCCACACCTGGTGCTTTCAGAGAATGGAATGCCCCTGCTGTGAATCCGGTGCAAGCGGCAGCATCGAATACCTGTACGTCGATGAAAAAGAGTTCGAGCGCGTGGAGGTATGCAACAAGTGTATGAAATATGTTGTGGCCCTCGACCTGCGTAAATGCTCCGATCCCCCGATGCTCGAACTCGCCGCCCCGGCCCTCCTTCACCTGGATGCCATAGCCCGGCTCAGGGGCTATCATCCAATGGCGACGACCATGTGGAACGGCCTCGATCTCTGAACCCATACCCGATGCGCCGAAACCGGTGCGGGTGGTTTACACCTCTTGGGCCGTCGAACAGGACCCTGTCCTAAACAACCACCCTGCCAGAATCAGGAGTTGGCAGTCCTGCGACGGCATATGGAGTCATGATCTTCCCGCAACCCGAAGGACCGCAAACAACGATATGGCGACCCCGGTTTTTCAATCGTCGAACTTCTTTGCATAGTCTGCATCGTTGTACAGACCTTCGCCATACCTGTCCTTGCCGTATTCACGGATGATCTTCTGGCCATTCTCCGAACCGATAAATTCTATGAAAGCCGCGGCCCATCGGGCACCGGGTGTGGCATCCCTGGGCTGACTCAGCGTGTGGTATGTGTTCACCAGGACTTTGTCCCCCTTGAAAAGCACCTTGAGATTCGGGTGGTTCTTCCGTTCAGCCACCCAGGTGCTGCTGTCCGTCATGAAATAGCCCTTCTCGTCGTTGGCTCTTTTCAGAGTGGCGGTCATGAAGTCCTTCGTTACAACATACCATTCGCCGGAAGGAGTGATATCCGCCCTCTTCCAGATATCCATCTCCTTCTTGTGCGTTCCCGAATTGTCCCCCCTGGAAAAGAACTTCGCCCCCGCCTGTGCAATCTTCCTGTACGCTTCGGAAGCAGTCTGTG
>JABUEY010000061.1 GCA_013314815.1 Syntrophobacteraceae bacterium | reverse complement strand
CGGACAAGCACTTTGAAAACACGTTTCGCCTGATAGACCGCCTGCCCCTGTCGTATCTCCATGTTTTCCCGTATTCGCCAAGACCGGGCACCGAGGCGGCAAGACGGCCGGGCAGGGTGGCCGGAACCGAACTGAAGCGGCGCGCCAGGGTATTGCAGGAGCTCGGTTCAAGAAAAAGGAGGCTGTTTCAGCGGGGTTTCGTGGGGCGGCATGTCGAGGTTCTGGCTGAAACGGAAGTCTCCCCGGGCTGGTGGCGGGGAACGTCCGCGAACTACCTGCCCGTCCTTTTCCCCTCCGCCCGACCTATCGCTTCAGGCTCCATCGTCGTCGTTTCCATCGACGGCCTGGGATCGAGGGACCTCCAAGGCGGTTTGGCATCTCTTATCGAGTAAAAAGAAAGAACCTTACCATCCGGGCATCCGGCGGACTGCCGTTCGAAAAAGCGCCCATTTCCGTGGCATAGGCCTTGAACAGCGGATCGAGGTAGGCCGCGGCATGAACGTGTTTCCTGTCCCGTTCAAAGACTTCGGCAATCCAGTCCCTGATGATCTCTTCCAGGACGGCGGGATCCAGGCGAACGAAGTCGACGTCCCATGCATGGACCTGGATGGGTTCGACTTCCCACCGTCCGGTCAGACGGAGTTGAGCTGCCGCCGTCCACACCATGGTTCCCAGGGTGATATCCGCGATGTCCCGGATCTGCCCCTCGTGCCAAAGCCTCTGCGCGAGCGCATGGGGATCGACGCTCAGAGCTTCCAGCATCTCCCCCGCCGTTTCGATCACCTGGATGAACCGCCTTGCCGCGTCAAGGTCTTCGCGATGCCTGAAAAAATCCTCTCCGGGAGGATTTGTTTCATCGGCGGAGGATCTCAAGATCATGGGAGTCTTGCGCAGGATCAACTCGACAGGTTCCAACCACCGAGAATCCAGGCATCCGAAACCGGTGGGCCAGTTCGCGGGCCAGCCGCGGTCCCTGATTCCCTGCACCCTGTTTCTCAGTTTGGTTACCTGTGTATGAGCCGACCTGAACAGATGATCGAGGGGCACGTTTTCAAGCGCTGAAGCCGCAAGCTTCACATCTCCGAAACTCAGGAGATCCAGACCGAGGTTCAGATAAGCCGCTGTCTTGTCCACGGCTCTTCTCAGGCCATGAGGGGAATCCATGGGCAGTTGATCCACGATGAAGACCTTGTTGGCGAGCGAGGCGAGTTCCATTTGAAGAAAATCCAGGAGTGGCACTTCATGTATACACGACAGAGCTTCTCTCAGAAGCCCTCTTTCCGGCAGCAGGGCCAGGGCAAAGACGGGGGTTGAGGGCATTTGTGCGACGGTAGGGGAATCTTTTACGACGGCAGCCACTTGTTGCGGCTGCAGGGCGCGGTGAATCTCGAGCGCATCGAAAAAATCGGGGATGGCATGGTCTTCGAGCCGCCCGCGGTGGAACCGGTAGGCCTCTTCCTCCACTTCTGCATCGACAGCCCACAGGATATGGTGGAGGAGCTCCCTGTAGAATCCCTGGTTGATCTCGAAAAGCAGGGTGAGCAATCCTTTGATGAAATCCTCGTACTGCGGATAGTTCACCTCCCAGTAATAGGTGTCGTCGATCGTGTGCCGGGGAAGCTTTTCGACGGCCTCGAGGGGGTCCACATCCTCGGGAGCCGTATCGACACGGATCCACTGCTTGAACATCGTCACGAGCAATTCGAAGTCCGCCTGGTACAGCCAGTGTATGAGCTTTTCCTCGCTGGCCGCGGCAAGCTTCTGCAACCAGTCGAGGGCCATGGCCCCCTGGAGTCTGTCCTTGTTCCACCACTGGATGTCGAACAGGTGGTTCAGCTGGTCCACCCGGGCCAGGGCGAGAAGAGGCAGTGAATCCTCGGCTCCCAGTTCCTGGACGAAAAAGAAGAAGTCCTGCACGTCCAGGGCTTCGATCACCGAAGCGGCATCAGCCCGTTGGAGAACCGCTTCCAGCCGCTTTCTTGCCGGCAGCCGGAAAAGATACGGAGTCAATTGCCCGGGGGGCAGTCTTTCGAGTAATTCCTTGTCGTTATCGATACCGACCGGTTCCATGCATTCTCCATCAGCGACCGGAAATGAATCTCTTGGTGACTGCAATACGCAACACCGGCAGGGGGACATCGCAGCCCGCATCGGCAGGATCCTGCCTGACGTAGAGTATTATGAAGGGTGAGTGCGAAATAGACAAGGGGTCCATCGACAGACGGGCGGCACTGAACAGACCAAGGGAAAGGCTCCGGCGGGCTCCCGCCCTGGAGCCCTTGCGTTATCCATGGGGACGGATTATAAGAGGGTAGGATTTCTTCTTTAGGTCACACCGGCTTTCATGTGAAAAGGATGTTCGTTCTCGACGGTTCCGAGGGCGGGAAAACATCGACTGGGTTCGACGGGAGAACAAAAAATGCTGTTGATCGAGGATCTGCAGGTGGAACTTGCGGGCAAGGTCATCCTGAAACATATCGACCTTGAGATCAAGCCGGGCGAAACCCATGTTCTGTTCGGCCCGAACGGGTCGGGCAAGACGTCATTGCTGATGACCATCATGGGATATCCCCAGTACAAAGTGACGGGCGGGAGAATCGTGTTCAAGGGAGTGGATATCACTCACAGTCCCATCAACGAACGAGCCCGCCTGGGGATCGGCATGTCCTACCAGCGTCCGCCCACCATTCACGGTCTCAAGACGAGGCAGATGGTTCAACTCTGCGCCGGAGACAAGAAAGTCTCCGATGTGGAAGAGCTCGCCGCCCGAGTGCACTTCGAGAGCTTTCTGGATCGGGACGTCAACGCTGGATTTTCGGGAGGCGAGATCAAGAGATCGGAATTGCTCCAGCTGCTCGCCCAGGACCCGGACCTGATGCTTTTTGATGAACCCGAGTCCGGTGTCGACCTGGAAAACATCGCCCTGGTCGGGCATACCATCGCCACCCTGCTCCAGAAGGAAATCGTCTCGACCTCGGCGAAATCGAGGCTCCAGGTCCTGAAAGAACGGACCAAGATGGGCTTCATCATCACCCATACGGGGTATATTCTTGATTACGTCGATGTCGACAAGGGCCAGGTTCTTTACAACGGCGTGTTGAGCTGCAGCACGAACCCCCGCGAGATTTTGAGATGCATCGGGGAAATCGGATACGAGGAATGTGTGCGATGTACGATAGACGCGAATTGATCGAAAAGGCGCAAAAGGCCGTTCAGAAGCGGGCCGTTATAGGCCCGGACGTCGACCTGGGGGAATTCGATTCGACGCCCGTGGATCACAAGTATCTGTCCGATGAAGAGATGCGCTCACTGCCCCTGGCGGAACGCCAGCGACTGCTTATGGCCGGAGTGGATGTGACCGAATCGGAACGGGCCGGAACGTACTTTCAGAAAGACACTGCCGTCGTCCACTGCAGCACCAGGCAGGAAGGCATAGAGGTCATCCCCATACGGGAGGCACTCGAAAAGCACGATTGGATCAGGGACTACTATTGGAAACTGGTCTCCGTCGACGCGGACAAGTACACCGCCGCAGCCGAGATGGAACTGCACAACGGTTACGTCATCCGTGCCCTGCCGGGCAGCAGGAGTATCTACCCCATACAGGCGTGCCTCTACCTGGACAAGCACGGTCTGCAACAGAACGTGCACAACATCATCATCGCCGAGGAAGGTTCGGAACTGCACGTGATTACCGGCTGTTCGACCTCCCCTGATCTCAAGAAGGGTATACACGTCGGTATTTCCGAATTCTACATCAAGAAGAACGCAAAGCTCAGCTTCACCATGATCCACAACTGGGCCGAAGACATGGCCGTGCGGCCGCGATCCGTTGCCCGGGTCGAAGAAGGCGGGCTGTTCCTGAACAACTATATCTGCATGAAGCCGGTGAGAACCCTTCAGATGTATCCCACCACTCACCTGGTCGGGGAAAACGCCGTGGCCAGGATGTACTCCATCATTGTGGGATCCCCCGATTCGGAATACGACGTCGGAGGCCGAATATTTCTCAAGAAACCCGGCACACGTGCCGAAATAGTTGCAAGAACCATCAGCAACGGGGGCAGGATCATCTCCAGGGGCCACCTGATCGGGGAAACACCCGATATCAAGGCCCATCTCGAGTGCAAAGGACTCATCCTCAAAGGCGGACTCATTTACGCCGTGCCGGAGCTCGAAGGGCACGTGGATGGAGTCGAGATGTCTCACGAGGCGGCGGTCGGGAAGATTGCCCAGGAGGAGATCAACTACCTCATGTCTCGAGGTTTGAGTGAGGAAGAGGCCACGTCCACCATTGTTCGCGGATTTCTGAGCGTCGACATACCGGGATTGCCTCCACAGCTGCAGGCCGAGATCGATAAGGCCATCGAAATGAGTGAGAAGGACGTTATGTGAGCGGAAGGGAACTCGCCCAAAAGGGAGGAAACAACATGGAACGTATTTCGGGACTTCTCATCATCGCGACACTGATCGCGGCACTGGCAGCTGTCCCCGTCCAAGCGCAGGATGCGCCGGCTCCGCAGCCGCTGAAACTCACGGTGAGCTCGATGGACGATCCTCCGCCGGGAGAGGTGATTCTCTTCGACGTATTCATCCTGCGCCCCATCGGGCTGGCGGCAACCGCGGTGGGGCTTGCGGGAAGCGTGGTCGCCTATCCTTTTGCAGCTATGAGCGGCAGCACGGACAGGGTCGAGGAGGAATTGATCCGGAAGCCATGGGATTATACGTTCTGCAGACCCGTTGGAGATGAGAAGTGATGGAACGCATGGCGTTGGCCATGACCATTGGAACTCCATCGGCTGCCTGATATGGCATACAGGCGAATCGCCCTGACCGGAGGCATCGCGTCCGGCAAGAGCACCGTTGCGGGAATGTTCAGCCGTCTGGGAGCGATTGTTCTGGACGCGGACAAGGCGGCCCGTGACGCAGTAGAACCGGGCTCTCCCTGTTGGCGTGCTCTCAGGGAACTGCTCGGCCCCCTCTATTTCCACCCCGATGGCGAACTCAAACGCCGGGAACTGAGAAACCGCATCATCGACGATCAGGACTGCCGGTCCCGGGTAAACGCCATCCTGCACCCCGCCATCATGTCCGCCATGGAAGACGAATTCAGGAGAATAAAGCAAGTCGACCCGGGCAGGGTTGTGCTCTTCGATATCCCCCTGCTGTTCGAAGCCGGGTTCGCCGACCGCTTTGATACAATCATCCTCGTGTACACCCCCCCCGAAATCCAGATCCAACGACTGATGAGACGCGACGGCCTGACTCGTGAAGAAGCCGAAGCAACCCTCACCATGCAGCTCCCCATTGATTCCAAGAAAGTCCGGTGCCAAATCATTATCGACAACAGCCTGGGGATGGACGAAACCGCGCTGCAGGTGAACGCCGCATGGGAAAAGATTACCCGGGAGGAGGCAGGCGTGGGAAAAGGCACACCTTCCTCGAAACAAAATCCGGACCCTCAGTCGAGAGGTCCGGAAAGATAGGGTCCACCTTAAAAGAGTACCTCCGATGCCTTTCGCGCATCCCGCACTTTTCACGCAACGGATCGAGGTTTCACAATCCCCTATACGGTGTCTGTTCTAGAGTTCCCTGAAAAGCTCCACCTTCGTCCTGCGGCGCTGCTCATCCATCCATGCCTGCCAGATCATCTCTCGTTTTTCTTCGTGAAGCCTGCTCGCGATATTTGCTCTTTCCGCCTGCAGCTTGTCTTCGGGGGACTTCTTCCCCTTCAGCTGACAGACCATGAACCGGTTGCCAAGCTCGACGGGCGCATCCGGGAACGGACTGTTTTCGTCCAGCCGATGAATCTTTCTGAGGGCTTCACCACGCAGAAGCTTGAGGTCATTGTCCGGCTCCTTCCTGGAAAACCAGTCGCTCGTTCTCGCGGTAAGCTTCATTCCTTTTGCCGCCTCGGAAAGACTCCCCATCTTGCCTGCAGCCGCCAGGAGCTCCGACGCCTTCTGCCGGGCGAGCACGCCGGCTTGTTCGGCCCTGTAGTCCTTCTCGACCCTCGCCCTCACCTTATCGATGGGAACCGCCTGGGGTGGCTGGATCGCCTTGACCTGGGCCACTACAAAGCCCTGAGGTGTTTCGAACAGTTCGCTGATCTCGCCCTGTCCGAGGGCGAAGAGTTTTCTCATCCTGATGGGCGTCAGGTCGAGGCCGGGAAACAGTTCCGTGGAAGTAACCCAGGACCCCGCGCCAGCAACGGTAAGGTTTTCGGACTCGGCAGGCTTTTCCACGTCCTTTCGAGCGTACGCCAAATCGAGAAAATCTCGAGCCTTCTCATAGGCTACGTCTTTGGCCCTTACCTTTCTGATTTCCATGTCTATATCCGGCAGAGCGTCTTCGAAAGATGCCGTCCTTTCAGGATGCACGTCTTCCACCTTGATGACATGATAGCCAAAGCGGGTGCGCACCGGTTCGCTGATCTGCCCGGGCTTCAGGTTGAAGGCCGCATCGGAAAATGCGGGTTCCATCTGTTCCCTGGAGAAATAACCCAGGTCTCCTCCGTTGGGAGCGGAAGCCGTATCCTGCGAGTGTTTCCTGGCCAGTTCTCCAAAATCCGCCCCCTTTCGGGCTTCCCCGAGGATCTTCTGAGCCCTGGCGCGGACCTTTGCCGCCTCTTCTTCGGAAGCCCCTTCCGAAACAGTGAACAGGATATGGCGGGCTTTCACCTCCTGGGGACGATTGAAGTCCGCACTGTGATCTTCGTAATACTCGCGCAGTTCGTCCCCGGATACGTTGACTGCCTCGATGTAGGCTTCAGGCCTGAACAGAACGTACACGATCTGCCGCCTTTCAGGGTCCTTGTAATGGTCCTGGTTCTTCTCGAAAAACTCGGCCAGACCCGCCTCCTCCACCGTTACCTTATCTTCGTAGGACTTGGGATCGAACAGGACATAATCCACCTGAATGAGATCATGATTGAAGTGGAAATCCGCCACGATCTCCTCTTCCGAAACGACAGCCCGGCGCAGGATAAACTCGTGCACCTTCTGAACACTCAAGTCCCGACCCAACTGCTGTTCGAAGGCTTCGGGAGTAAGTCGATTCTGCTGCAGGAGGGCAATGTATCGATTCCGGTCGAACCTGCCATTGTCCAGGAAGGCGGGAATCTCCAGCACCCTGCGCTGGATCTCGGCATTGGTGGCCTTCAGCCCCATCTCCTCGGAAGCCTTGGCGATGAGCAGCCGCTCGATGAGCGCATCCAAAGCCTGCTGCTTCAGATTCAATCGCTGAGCGAGATCCTCGGTGAAGGCCTCCTTCAGCTGCCTTCGATAGCCTTCCACGATATTGTTGTAAGACTGGTTGTACTCGTTGATACTGATGTACTGGTCACCCACACGGGCGATCTGGTTCTCGTTGCGAGACTGATAACTGTATCCCCCCCAAAACACGAACACGATCACGATGAGGAACAAAGCTACCTTGATCAGCCATGAAGACGCGTGCTTTCTAAAAAGATACAGCATGGATCGGTTATGCCTCCTTTTCGAGTTGAATATCGACGAGCGGTTCCGTCCGCCGCCGCCCGAATATTATATAGAACATGGCTCCAATAAAAGGAAAAGTGGACACCGCTGCGAACCAGATGATTTTCGTCCTGGTGGAAGAGAAACGTCGCCTGGGAATGTCCAGGATCGCCCAAAAGGTGGGAATCAGCGGTATCGTGAGAATGGCAAGCACAATGACAAGCTCTCCGGACATGGATCACTCCTTAAGCCTTGCTTCACAAAGAGCAGAAAGGGCGGCACTCTGTTTTTCGAGTTCCCTGTCGAACTCGGTCATTCGATTTGCGAGCAGATCCAGTTCCTCTTCCCAGACCTTCACAAGTTCGAACCTGAGTGACTCTATAAACTTTTGCATTTTCCGCTGCAAGGATTTCTTGTGAAACGCGAAGAATCTGAATCCCACGTAGACCTGCAGGATGAGATAGCTGGCGAGGGCGGCCAGGCCCCCAGGAGTAAAGATTCTCGTCACGGCTCCCCCCGCCGTGTCCAGCAGGCCGGACCACAGCGGCTGGTCTCGAAGCTGCCTCCACGCATCTTGCCCTCCCGCCAGGGCCAGGATGAAGCACGCAAACAGCACCAGGTAAATGACATACTGGGCAAGCTTGAAGCCGAAAGCCGGACGGGGCCGATACGTGGCCACCCGCAGTTCGAAGAATCGCTGAAGGCGATCGGCCGCCTTCTCCCATTCCGCATCGGTGTCGAGCAGGGTTTCAAGGCGTTGCACCACGGCTGAAGGGAGCCCCTGCACGAGCATCTGGTGAGCCATGCGGTCCCTGATCCTGTCAAACCGGCTTCGCAGGGAAGCAGCCGCGTCCCGGCCCGCCCCGGCACCTTCCCCGGAACCGTCTGCTCCCCTTCCTCTCCACCATCCCCTCCATTCCCTGGCCGCCACACCGAAAGCGTACCCGGGGCCCACCAGCGAATGCGGATCGGAAAGCATCCAGACATCATAATTCCTGAATCGCTCTTCCAGGTACACGGCGAAGCTGTCCCTTGCCGCTTCGACCCAGAGCTCCTTTTCCCCTTCGAAGTCACCGATGAAGTCTGCCAGGGCCTTTCTCACGACCTGCAGGCCAGCCAGTTCCTTTCGGAGGGAAGACATGAACCGATCCACCTCGACATCCAGGTTCGCTGCCTTGATGGAACGTATTTCCTTGACGTCCCGATGCTCAAAGATCCGGCTCCTGAAAGCACCGAACTGGTTCCAGGCGGACATCTTTCCGCCCTCCCCGGCCTCCAGGGCCGAAACAGCAAAGATCGAAGGATCCGTCACGGCGTTCTCGTGAAGGTGCTCTTCAAAACGGACCATCGCTTTCCCCAGTTCCTCGTACCCCGCACCGATGCTCTTCCCCTCGAAAAAGATATCCGCCTTGTTGAGAACGAAATAAAAATTCTGACTCGCCTTGGGCACCTTGTTCAGGAAATCGTAGAAACGCTTGTCCGCATATTTTTCGGGGGAAACCACCCACACGAGGACATCGAGGTGTTCAAGGAAGGTCAACACCTTCAGCTGGTGTTCGCCCACCAGGCTGTCGAAATCCGGAAGGTCGCACAGGACGATCTGCCTGATCTCATCGGCATCGTGGACAATTTCGTGGGAAAGGATTCGCCCGTTCATCATGTCCGGCGAGGATTCGGCACTCCGGTGGCGGTATATGATCACATGATCCGTATGCGGGCGCCGGTGGCTCGTCGAAGAGATCTCAGATCCGGCAAGCGCATTCATGATGGTAGACTTGCCAACGCCCGTGCCGCCGAGCAGGCCCACCGTCAGAAAACTTTCCGACAGGTCGTCGATCCTGCGCATCAATTCCAACGAGTCGCCGACCAGCCGCTCCTTCTCGTCGGTAGAAATGGACAGGGGCGCACCCATGTGCAGGTAAGCCTGGATCTGACCAAGATCGTGCTTCAGCCTTCTCGTAAAATCACCCATGGACATGTCCTCGTACACCGAATCCTGTGCGGCGGTCCAAACAAACGGCCGTCACCTCCCCGCCCTCTCCAGCTCCCCCGCGAGGGTCTTCAGGGCACCCAGTGTTTCTTCCGAACTGCTGTGCTCTTTCAAGCATCGGGCATACCGATCTCGCTGCACTCCAACTACGGATATAATCCCCTGCTTGTAACGGTCGATCAGTTCCTTCCCGATCTTCTTGAGCTCCTGGTAGGCGAAAAGCTCCACGGCTCCCTTGGTCACAAAGGGGGCGATGGCCGTATCCAGGACAACCTCCAGGAGCGTAATGCCCCCTCCCACTGCCACTTCGAGGGAGAGTATGAGTCCGCCCCACAGAATGGACGTCGAATAGATTCCCACCTCCTTGCTTTTCGGTATTCCTCGGGCAAGCTCCTGGAAGGTCTCCTCGAGCCACGACACGAGCTCCTCCTGCTCATCTCGAACGAGTTTTTCGATCTGCTCATCGTCGAGTGCCATGCCCGGAGCACGCAGTCCGGCATAAAGTTTCGAATTCCTGTCCCGGGGCGAGAGGCTTTCCAGCACGGAACGATTGAAATTCGTCACCGCGGAATGGATGGACGCGAGATCCATCTTGCGGCGAATACGCTGGAGCGCGTCTTCATGTAGATCCGTGGGCCTGCTTTCCAGAAGTCCGAGCAGTCTCAGGGGAGCACGAAGGATCTGGCCGACGAACCGCCTGGGTTTTCCCAGGAGATCGTACTTGCTGAAGTGTTTTCTCACTTCGGCCTGCAGGTATTCCCGGCTTTCCGCGCTGAAATGCGCCTCCTGGTCCTGGAAAAGTCTGCGGCAGGCCGCATCGAAAAAGACATCCAGTTGTTCCAGCCACTGCCCTGCCGCCTTGCGCTCGTCGTCCAGCAGTTCGATGAGCAGGCGGATGTCTTTTGCCGCCCGGCGAGTCTCCCTCAGCCGATCCTCCTCGAGAAACCGTGGCAGAACTCCGACCGGGAAAGTCTCGAAAAACTCTCTCTCAAACCTCTTGAACTCGGCATCCTCCGAAAGCCGCACGGAAGGACGGCCGGGCACAAAGGGAAGAACAAAGAAACGATTCCCGGGAATCACCACTCCCTGGGCACCGAAGGCCGCACGCACGTCCCCGGGGGTGATTTCACCCGCCGCCTTGTTCAACAGAAAGAAGTAGGGCTTACCCTCCCGGTGAAGCTCACAAAAGAATTGAAAAGGCACGTCGTCGGCATATTTTTCGAGGCTGGTGACAAAGACGACCGCATCGGAGAGGAGAGCGAGGTTTTCCACAGCCTCCCTGTTCCTGGTTTCCAGGCTGTCCAGGTCCGGAGTGTCCACGAGAACGAAGTGAGCCAACGCGGGACGGCGGTGCCTTACCAGGACGAACTGTCCTGCGGATCCCGCACACGCGGAGGGTGCGAGGTTTTGGAAAGACATGTCCACTGGCTTGATGGATTCGAGAGGAAAATCCCGTTCCACTCGGGCGTTTTCATGGGCATAACCTATGGGGCCGCACGTCTTGGGTCGTTCGACTCCCGTTTCACTGATCTCCGACCCGCACAGTGCGTTGAAAACAGTGGATTTCCCCGTTCCCGTGCCTCCTGCGAAGACGGCCAGCAGAAAGTCCTTCCGGCGTTTGTACGAAAGTACGGCAAGCCGCTTGGGAACCTGGTCGACCATGTGCAGGATCTCGCCCGCCGCGGCCGTCAAACCGGGAACACGGACGGCATCCCACAACGAGGCTCCTGCCAGCGAATTACCGGCTTCGGGGTTTGTTTTGTCCAAGGGGCACATCTCAGGCATCGGCTCCAGGCAGGGCGTCTTTTGGAAATGTCGCGGACAGGGGCTGGTACACGTGGAACAACCAGTCGCCGGTGGAAGTGCGAAGGAGCCAACGGGTGAGCACAATCCCGGGATATCTTTTCCAGGTGTGGATCTCTTCGAGAGGCACAATGGCGGATCGGGTCTTCATTCTCCGGCGGTAGAAAAAATGAACCGCCTTAGTGGTCACTACCATATGCACGGGAGCAAACCTCGGCACATCAGGAATTCTGCCGGCAAACACCTTCGCGTACCAGCGGATCTTCTCGTCAGCCTTCCTCTGGCTCTCAAACCAGGCATCGACATGGAAAGGCGGCACGCTCACATCGTCCCCGGGACCCGCCCGCGAAAGGACTCGTTTCATCCGAAAGAGCAGAGCTGAAAAAATCATCCGAATCGTGCGGAAGATCAGCGGCATGACCAACAGGATACCCGCAACCAGTGCGACGGTGACAAAAAAGGCAGTCCGGGGATAGGCAAGGCTGAAATAAGAAAACCAGATCACCCCGATGTCTTCGGCAAAGCTCACCAGGATGTTCGAGAAAGGTTCCGGGCTGGTGTTGATGATGATCCGGGCGCCGGCTTTTGTGACATGGGCCGCGGAAGCAAGGCTTGCCCCGACCATGAAAGCGATCACTTCCAGTGCCGGAGTCGCCTCGCCCACCTGGAGCAGCGCAAGAAAGGCGCCTCCCAGGGGGCGTATCACCGTATGAATGGAGTCCCACAGCATATCGAATCCGGGGATCTTATCGGCGAAGAATTCAACCAGGTAAAGGAAAAGGGCCACGGCAATCACCGCATCATTGCCGAGCACACCCAGTTCGGGAGGTAAGCCTTCTATGAGCCGGTATTTGGTGCATATCCCCGTGACCGCTACCGTCGCGTACAGATTGATCCCGGAAATAAAGGACAGGCCGAGGAGAGATCCGAGTTTTGCGATGATTTCCATTTGAAAATTTCCTTGATTTTCCCGTTCACCGCATTTCGAGAGACTGCCGGGTCCAGGCAAACCGGCGGATCCGAGCCCTCGTACACCCCAAAACGCCGTTTGACATGCTTTTCAGTGATATAATATACATGATCCTTCGACAGAAGTGTGATGTTCCCGCATATTTGAATGAAGTCGCAGGCTTCTTTTCACACAAATACAGGAACAGGCCGGGACACATGGCAAAAATCTACGTTTCTGAAATAGAACCCAACCAGGAAGTTTCCTCAGTCTTTGTGGCCACGGAGAGCCAGCTCAGAACTGCACGCAACGGCACTCCCTTCCTTGCACTGAAATTAAAGGACAAGACAGGGGAAATCGTCGGGCGTATGTGGGAAAACGCTGTCGAAGCGGCCGAGGCGATCTCGGGCAAAGGCCTTGTGGCCGTCCGCGGACGAAGCGAAACCTACAGGAACGAAATCCAGTTGAACATCCACGAAATTTCGCCCGTTTCCGTAGGCGATGTCGACCGCACCGACTTCCTGCCCACCTGCCCCCTGAATACGGGTGAGCTTTTCGACAGACTCAAAACCCTGCTCACCAGCGTCAAAAGGAGGCCGCTGTACGCACTCGTTTTGGGTTTCCTGGGAGACCGTGAACTGATGAACCGGTTCAAGCTCGCCCCGGCGGCCAAATCCATGCATCACGCCTACCTTGGAGGACTGCTCGAACACACCCTTTCCGTGGCGTCTTTGACGAACACCATCTGCAGCCACTACCCCGAACTCGACCGCGATCTGCTGCTGGCGGGAGCCTTTCTGCATGACATCGGAAAGGTCGAGGAATACACCTACGATCTCAGCATCGACTATTCGACTGAAGGACGGCTGCTCGGGCACATGATCCTGGGAGTCGACATTCTCGAGCAGAAGATCCGGGCACTGAAGAACTTTCCCGAACAGGACGCCGTACTGCTCAAACACCTGATTCTCAGCCACCACGGTGAGGCTCAGTTTGGAGCCGTAAAAACACCCATGACCCGGGAGGCCTTCGTCCTTCACCATGTGGACGATCTCGATGCCAAGATCAATACACTTGGCCGCCTGCTGGCCGACACCAGGGACGGCGACGACAGCTGGACCAGTTATCAGCCCATGTTTGCACGCTATTTCTTCCGCGGTTTTCCCGAGTGTGCAAGAGCACCTGATCAAGACTGCGGAGGCGTCCGTGAAGGTCAACTCACCCTCTGGCAAAACAGGCAAGCATGACCATGTCGTTTGAAAAGGTCCTCGGACAATCCCGTTCCAAACGATTCCTGCAGCAAGTCGCCCGCACCGGACATCTGCCTCACGCCCTTCTTTTCAGCGGCATGGAAGGGATCGGCAAGACGGCCCTGGCATTCGAGTTTGCCAAGCTGGTCAACTGCCCGGAATTCGACGGTCTTGACGCCTGCGACCGATGCGCCTCATGCAGGAAGGCGGATTCGGGGCATCACCCCGACCTGCTGTGGGTGCGCAGCGACGGGATGTTCATCAAGGTGGACCAGATCCGCGAACTGCGCAGGCAGACCCGCTTTCGCCCGTTCGAAGGCCGCCGGCGGGTGATTATCCTGGCGGACGCTCAGAACCTGAGGGAAGAAGCCGGCAACGCCCTTCTCAAGCTCCTCGAAGAACCACCCGACCGGCATCTTTTCATTCTCACCGTCCTCGAACCCCAGATGCTCCTGCCCACCATCGTTTCCCGGTGCTGCCACGTTCGCCTGCAGCCCCTGGAAGATGAAATCATCCGCGATCACCTGGTTGCCCGTCTTGATATACCGGCCCCTGTGGCACGGGACGTCACCCGACTTTGCGGAGGAAGCCTTGAAAGAGCCAGGTGGCTCACGGAAGACGGCCGACTCGCTCACTGGAAGGAAATACTTGAAACCGTCCAGCGCCTGAGGCGCCTGTCGTTTTTCGACCTGTTCGATCTCACCGCCCGGTGGGCTCTGAAAAAGGAAGACTTGGAGCAGGATCTGGAATGCATTAAACTGTGGGTAAGAGATCTTGTATTGTGCCGGCTTTCGGATTCCGAAGCATCCACCTTCGACCTCGATGACGACCTTCGCCGCATCGCTCGAAACCTGGACGCCGAGGATCTCTTTTTCCTATACGACATGATCGAACAGGCGCTGCAGCGCTTCCGCCTGAATGCCAACAGGCAGCTCACCGTGGAAGGCGTCTGTCTCGCCATAAAGGATATATTGAATGGACAAGGTAGTCGGAATACGCTTTCGTAAGACGGGAAAGATCTATCACTTCGATCCTGGAGACCTGGCTCTCAAAAGAGACGACTACGTGGTTGTGCATACGGAGCAGGGAATCGGCCTGGGGCAGGTCGTCGAGGCGCCTCACCCCAGGGATCCCCGGATTCATCCCGTTGAGATCAAAAAGATCGACAGGCTGGCTACTCCGGACGAAATAGAGACTCACCGGAACAACCTCGCCATCGAACTGGACGCGAAAAACTACTGTCTCGAGAGGATAAATGCTCACAACCTGGCCATGAACCTGGTGGACGTCGAATACCTGTACGATGGAAGCAAGATCATTTTTTACTTCACGGCAGACGGTCGAGTCGACTTTCGCGAGCTTCTCAAGGACCTGGTGAGGCGGCTGAGGACCCGCGTGGAACTGAGGCAGATCGGGATCCGCAACCAGGCCAAGATGGTGGGCGGGCTGGGAGGCTGTGGCAGACCCCTGTGTTGCTCGTCGTTTCTCAAGAACTTTCATGCCGTATCCATCAAGATGGCCAAGGAACAGAACCTCAGCCTCAACCCCACCAAGATTTCGGGAGCCTGTGGGAGGCTCATGTGCTGCCTGCAGTACGAATACGATACCTACCGGGAGTTGAAGAAGGACATGCCCAAGCTTGGCAAGAAGATCGAGATCCCCGAGGGCCGGGGAAAGGTCATCCGCCAGAACATCATGGACAGGTCCATAACGGTGCTGCTGGAAGACGGGCGCGAAATCGAAAAACACCTCGACCAGTCCGCGGAAGAAGGCCGCTAGCTCTTTTTCAGGTACAATAAGGAAAGGCGTCATAATGGATCGTTTCTATGTCTCCACCCCCATCTACTATGTCAATGCGGAACCGCATATCGGCCATGCCTATACCACCATTGTCGCGGATGTACTCAATCGCTTCCACCTCCTGATGGGTTTCAAGACGTTCTTCCTCACCGGCACGGATGAACACGGAGACAAGATCGCCCAGGCCGCCCAGGAAGCAGGCATGGATCCAAAGAGCTACGCCGACCACATCAGCGGACTCTTCCGCGACCTCTGGCCCAGACTCAACATCAGCAACGACCGCTTCATCCGCACCACGGATCCGGATCATATCCGCGTCGTGCAGTACGTACTGCAGAAGGTCCATGACGCGGGCGATATCTACTTCAGCACCTACCGGGGACTTTACTGTGTCGGGTGCGAACGCTTCTACACCGAACGCGAGCTTGTGGATGGCAAATGTCCCGACCATGACAAGGAACCCGTCGAGCGGGAAGAAGCCAATTATTTCTTCCGTATGAGCAAGTACCAGGACTGGCTCGTTGAACACATCGAAGCCAACCCCGACTTTATCCGCCCGGAACGATACCGCAACGAGGTGCTTGCCTTCCTTCGGGAGCCGCTTGAAGACCTGTGCATATCGAGGCCCGTCGAACGCCTTTCCTGGGGCATTCCTCTTCCATTCGACCATCGCTACGTCACCTACGTCTGGTTCGACGCTCTCATCAACTACATCACCGCTTTGGACTATCCGGACGGCCCCCTGTTTCATGAATTCTGGCCCGTCGTCCAGCACACTATCGCCAAGGACATCCTCAAGCCTCACGGCATCTACTGGCCGACCATCATCAGGGCTGTGGGCATCACCCCCTACCGGCATTTGAACGTACACGGGTACTGGAAGATCAACGAAGGCAAGATGAGCAAGAGTAAGGGTACGGTCGTCCGTCCCCTCGACCTGGTGTCCCTTTACGGACTCGATGCCTTTCGTTACTTTCTCCTGCGGGAAATGGTGTTCGGCCTCGATGCGGGCTTCAGTGAAGAAGCCCTCGTACAGCGCCTGAATTCCGACCTGGCCAACGACCTGGGCAACCTGTTCAGCAGAACCCTGGCCATGACCGCCAGGTATTTCGACGGAAAGGTGCCTCCCTTCGACACCGAACCGGACGATATGGACCGGGAACTGATCGCCCGCACCGAAGCCGCCGCTCAGCAACTGACCCGGGAGGTACCGAAACTGAACTTCCACAAGGCGCTCGTCTCCATCTGGGAGTGCATCAACGCGGCGAACCGGTACATCGATCATACCGCCCCGTGGAACCTCGCCAGGGACCCCGCCCGCCTGGGAAGGCTGAAGACTCTCATCAGGAATCTTCTTGAGGTGAATCGGATGGTTGCGGTGCTTATTGCGCCCTTCATGCCCTCCACAGCGGAAACGATGCTCCATCGGCTCGGAATCCACAAGAAATCCCTCGAACTCCGATTCGATACCGATGCCCGCTGGGGGATCCTGATCGAAGGAACAACAGTGGATAAGGGAGAATCGCTGTTTCCCAGGGTGGATCTCCAACAGCAGAAGGAAGGAAAGAAGGAAAGACCGAAGCCGGCGGCAGGAAAACCCGCCGTCGAAGCACCCCTTATCGATTTCGATCTTTTCAAGCAGCTGGACATGAGAATCGGGACGGTCAAACATGCCGAACGGGTGCCCAGATCCGACAGGCTTCTGAAACTGGTGGTGGATATCGGCGAGGAACGCCAGGTGGTCGCCGGCATCGCCCAGACTCACAGCCCCGAACAGATCGTCGGCAAACAGGTGGTGCTCGTCGCCAACCTCAAGCCGGCCAAGCTGATGGGCGTCGAATCCCGGGGAATGGTACTTGCCGTAAAAGACGGCGACAACCTGTGCCTGCTCACTCCGGAAAAGCCGGTCAGGCCGGGACAGCCTGTGTCGTGACCCGTCGCCGAAATTCGGTTCATACAACGCGCACCAGGACATACAAATGAAGAAGATGCTGTTTTTCTGCCTGCTCGTCTGCCTGGCAACGTTACCCGCCGTCGCTCCTGCCGGGCTTCTCTTCAATTCCGGCGAAATCGAACCCGGCCTCAAATATGAAGACTTCAGCATCGGTCAGGACGGCAACCTTACGGGCGCAATCGTGAATACTTCCAACAGGCTGCGGCCCGCCTTCAGACTCGATTTGTGGACAACGGACATGCATGAGACGCGGGTGCTCTGGAGGAAATCCCTCCACATCGGAAGCCTGCCTCCAGGGGGCCGGTTCACCTTCAAGGAACCTTACGACAAGGACTACGACAGTTCTCTCAGGATCAAATTTTCTTTCCGGATCGGTCGATGAGCGACTGCCAACGATTCATCCGGCCGTTCACCCTGCCGATGGTTGGCGATTCATGAACCGTTTCTGAACAAATCGTTTCACAAACCCTTCGCCCGCCGCCGCACAAAGCCTCATCGACTCCTTCTCAACCGTGCGATGAAAAAGCCGTCGATCCCATGACGATGAGGCCACGAGCGAAGGAATGTTCCCTGTACCAGGGCACGGCAGTTTTCGGGCAGGAATTCCTCGACGCTCTCGAACTCCCAGTCCGCATGTGCCTGCACGAACCGGGAAACCACATCCTCGTTTTCTTCGGAAAAAAGGGTGCATGTGGCGTACACCATGACTCCCGAGGGTCTTACGAACCTCAATGCCCTTTCGAGCAGTTGCCCCTGGAGTCTCGAGAATCTGTACGGATCCTTCACGTGAAGCCGCCATTTGATATCGGGATTTCTTCGCAAGGTCCCGAGTCCGCTGCAGGGAGCATCGAGAAGCACCCGGTCAAAAAGCCCGATTTCCCCTTCATCGACTTCCAGCGCGTCGCGGGCGACGGGGTGCACCACGGTCAACCCCTGCCGGGCTGCGTTCTCGCGCAGTTCTTCGACTTTCCAGGCATGCTTTTCAACAGCCACGATTTCACCCGCGTTGGCCATGATGAGCCCGAGGTGAGTGGACTTTCCTCCAAACCCGGCGCACAGGTCGAGCACCCGCTCGCCGGGTCGAGGTGCAACGACGGTGGACACCAGCTGAGAGGCTTCGTCCTGCACCTGCACCAGTCCGTCCTTGAACATCGGCATGCGGGTCAAATCCTGCCGCATACCCGATACACGAACGGCGCCGGGGACCCAGGGCGACGGTTCGAAGTCGATCCCGGATTGTTCGAGGATCTTCATCACCTCGGCTGCAGTTGTCTTCAGCGGATTTACGCGCAGTACGACAGGAGCTACAGTATTGTCGGCCATGCATAGATCGCGTGCCTCTTCAAACCCCAGCTCCCTGATGCATCGGTCTGCGAACCAGGCGGGATGAGACGTCTCGAAAGCCAGGTATTCGACAGGATCCTTTTCCGGCGACGGCCGGTCCCAGTTGTCTCCGCGCCGGATGGCTTCACGCAGCAGGGCGTTTACGAAACCCCAGATGTAGCGGGGCTGGGTTGCCTGGGCCATTTTCACCGCTTCGTTTACCGCGGCGTGAGGCGGCACTCGATCGAGGAAGAAGATCTGGTAGAGGGCCAGGCGAAGAAGGATCCGCACTGGAGGAAGAATCCTGTCGGGCCTGATCCTGCTCAGCCGGTCGATATGCCAGTCGAGCCACCCCTGCCTGCGTAGGACACCGTAGACCAGTTCGGTGAGCAGTGCACGTTCGCGATCTTCGAGGAGTTCATGCCGGGCCAGAGTGCTCCGTATCAGCCGATCCGGGTAGGCGACCTTCTGTTCCATGTGAAGAAGGACCTGGAAAGCCAGGGTCCTGGCATTGATCATGATCCTTCCCGCCTCATGGCGACCATCTCCTTCAGAACGGATTCGACATGATCGATGGCGACCTGGGTATTGAAACACGGTCCGAAGGGACGCTGGTTGAAGATGCCGTATACGGGCAGGGGAGTCGTATCCTGGATGCCGCTGGTGAGGTCCCGTTCGCAGGCAACGGCAATGATGAGATCGGGCCTGCGTTCGATGACGATCTTGCGGGCGATGGTTCCCCCGGTGGCCACCGCCAGGGAGACGTCATACTTTTCGGCCAGTTCCAGCAGGTCCTTGATGCGGCATTTGCCGCATCGCTTGCAGTTTTCCACCCGGTAGGTGATCTTGACCGGGCAGTCGGCATTCTGCAGGCAGTGTGGCATGAGGAGCAGAATTCTCTGCGGCGGATGGCCGTTTCTGCACTGGGCGAGAACAAGTTCATTGTTGACGGCCACGAACGCGTGCTGGACTTGCTGCTTCTTGAACCCGACAAGCCTGCCGACGACGGTGAGAACGGGCAGGAAGCCCTTTACCGCCAGGCTGCGGAGCCTCTTCGAAAGGGGCACGTCACGGCCCAGGGCAATGACGACCATGAGCAGCAGCAGGCTGAGCAGAACCGCCCCTCCGAACACTGCCACGATGATCCCCATGACGATGGGAAGTTGAGCGTGTATGCGGCTGAAGCCGTAGTAGGGTACAGTGTAGACAAGAATGAGAATGAAGAGGATGAGGACCGCCGTCAACCCGATGAGGGTGAGAATGGTCATCTTTTCCGGGCGCCTGGTGAAACCCCCGCTATCCGAGAAGTCCTGCTTCTTCAATGACGTGCTCCCGAAAGGATTGATTCCGACAGGAAGATCGCCGCGCGATGAGGCTTCTTTCCTTGTCGTATCGAATCGTCGCCCGATTCGCCGTGCTATTCCAGCCGCGAACCCGGAGCGATTCGCCTGCCTCTGAGGAAGTCCCTTGCAGGAAGCCTGTCCCGGCCTTCCGCCTGGAGGGCCCCGACGGCCAAAGCGTGCCCGTCTCCCCCGAAAACCACGATGCCTTCTTCCGAGATACCGGCCACCTCACCGGGAGCCCCATCCCCTCGCCAGCCAAGGGCTTTTGCATCGAAGCACTTGATCCTTTTCCCGCCAAACAGTGCGTATGCCCCCGGCCACGGGTCGAAGGCCCGGATCTTGTTTACGATGTTTCGCGCGGGCAACGTCCAGTCCAGGCTCAGTTCTTCCTTTCTCACGGGCGGCGCATACGTCGCGCGGCTTTCGTCCTGCGCCCGGGGCGTGATGGTTCCCGCATGCCACCGCCTGAGAGTATCCACCAGCAGGTCGGCTCCAAGCTTCGCCATACGGTCGTAGACAGATCCGAAAGCCTCGTCCCGGGCAATGGATAGATCTCTTTCGGCCAGCACCGGACCGGTATCCATTCCCTCGTCGAGAAGCATGATGCTTACTCCGGTCACGCTTTCCCCGGCCAGGATCGCCCTCTGAACAGGCGCAGCCCCCCTGTATTTCGGGAGAAGAGACCCATGGACGTTGAGTACCCCCCGGGGGAACAGGTCGAGAAACGCCCGGGGCAGGATCTGACCGAAGGCCACAACCACGGCGCAGCGGACTTCCTGGGCCCGGATCACGTCCAGCACCTCATCGCCTTTCACCCGTTGAGGCTGGAAAACGGGTATACCCAGTTGTTCAGCCAGAACTTTCACTGGAGGCGCCGTGACCTTCTTCCCCCGCCCGCTGGGGCGGTCGGGTTGAGTCACCACCATGCGGATGGGAGCCTTCGAGGCGGCGAGCTGCTTCAGTGACGGGACAGCGAAATCGGGAGTTCCCAGGAAGATGAGTGGGGGCAGGTCCGCATTCAGGTCTGAGCTTCTTTTTGCTTTTTCTTCCATTTTCTCCTGAATATGTCTCTTGCGATCAGTCCCAGCCGGTCAATGAAAAGCTTGCCGTCCAGGTGGTCCATTTCATGTTGCAGAGCTACGGCGAGAAGCCCTGAAGCATTGATTTCCAGCGGTTTGGCATCCCGGCCGATTCCCCTCACCGTGATTTCCTCGTATCGTTTCACACTGGAAAAAAAGTCGGGAACACTGAGGCACCCTTCCTCACAGGTGATCTCACCCTGTGCCGCAACGATCACCGGGTTCATGAGCACGATGAGCCCGTGCTCGCAATCCTCTTTCTGAATATCCACGACCAGCAGTCGCAGGAGTTCCCCTACCTGGTTGGCGGCAAGCCCTATCCCCGGCGCATCATACATAGTTTCGGCCATGTCATCTATCAGCTTGAGCACGTCCCTGTCCACTTCTTTTATCTCGGCAGCCTTTCGCCTCAATACAGGGTCCGGGTAGGTACAGATATCCAGCAGTGCCATGAACTTTTCCTTGTTGAACTGAAAATGCATCCTTCGGGGAATGCCAACCTCCGCCCACCGCCGGATTTTACACTTGGCAATAGATTCCCCGCCTCTCCTCCGGACGGCAATGCTTGATTTTAATCGTCGAAAGCGCAATTTTCAACCGCTATTCCTTTTGCAAGCTATCGGAAATTCTGCAGAGATGAGGATTCCGTTCCGGGCCGGTAATATGTGAGTGGAGGGAAATTAAGATGTTCCACAGGCATGACCGGAGCCGCACTTGACGGGTTTACCGATGAGTGCAGGTTCTGTATCTGAACATTATTGTCCTGTCGACGGGTGTCGACTCACGGATGCCGGCGGCATTGCAGAAACCGGCCCATGTCCCGGGAGTCTGCGGAGGGCTGAACCTCCTCCAGTTCTCTCCGGCAAAACCGGCCGGCATCCTGTCCGGGTGAGGGGGCCGGGAGCCTTCCGGGCCGGACACGCGCCGACGAGTTCGACATGGACCGATGCGGACTTTTACTCGAACCTCTTGCAGACCTCCCGAAACTGATTGTAAACCCTTCCCGCCGACACAGCCATGACAATGGCCTCGACAGTACCCAACTCCTCCTCGGACACGCCCCTTTCTTTCGCCATTCCTCCAAGTATTTCCATGCACGGGTAACAACCCAGTGCCATCGCGACCCCCATCTGGATCATGAATGTCGTCTTGGCGTCTACAACTCCATTCGAAATCATTGCATCATGAAACTCTCTGTAGCTCTGTTTCAGTTTTTCGGGCATCATGTCAGACTCCTTTCCATATTGAAATGTGGTTTACCGCGATCTTGATGGTGCTCTCCTGCACTTGACCTTGCCGGTCTACAGGAATAGAGGGATAGAGAAAGTTGAAGCCGGCGTCAAACGGTACGTTTCGATCTGTCGAATCGAATTCACTGATTGCAGAGGCGTTCTATGGAAATCCGCCAGCTGAAAACGTTCCTGACCGTTGCCCGATTCCTCAGTTTCAACCGGGCCGCGGCACATCTTCACTACGCCCAGTCCAGCATTT
>JABUEY010000237.1 GCA_013314815.1 Syntrophobacteraceae bacterium | reverse complement strand
TTTCGAGGTGATCGAATCCGCTGAAGACCAGGAGCGGATCATGCGCCTGGTGCACAGGGGGCCGGTTGTGCTCATGAAAGGGGCGGCATCGAGTTCCGGAGGCGACGTCGAGTCCGCCGGGATGCGCCGGGGATGGGAGGTGATCCCCCTCGAAAACATTGTGGCCGCCGGCGGGAAGATCCTGGTGCCGGCGGACTGCATCGAGGATATCGACCTGGCCCTGGGTATCCTCGAAAAAGGGGTCGCCGGCGTGATCATCCACCCGTCCAGCCCGGCCGATGTCCGGACGCTCGTTTCACGGGTGAAGGCCGTTCATGAACGATGCTCCGTCGAATCCGCCACGGTGGAAAGCATACAGCCCGCCGGACTGGGGGATCGAGTGTGCGTGGACACGTGCTCCCTCATGACCGAAGGGGAAGGCCTTCTCGTGGGCAACTCCAGCGGCTTCCTCTTCCTGGTCCAGGCCGAAACGAGGCTCAGCCCCTACGTGGCCCCGAGGCCGTTCAGGATCAACGCCGGGCCGGTGCATGCCTATACGAAGGTTCCAGGGGGAAGGACAAGATACCTGAGCGAACTCACGGCAGGGGACCCGGTGTGCGTGGTGGACAAGAACGGGAACTCCAGGGAAGTAACAGTAGGCAGAGTCAAGATCGAACGCCGCCCGCTCCTGCTCATCCACGCCGACTGCAACGGGACAAAGGGTTCGATCCTTCTTCAGAACGCAGAAACCATCCGCCTGGCACGCCCGGGTGGAGAAGCCATTTCCATGGCCGACCTTGCACAGGGAGATTCGGTGCTGGTGTCCATCGAGCAGGCGGGCAGGCATTTCGGAATGAAGGTGGATGAAACCATCCAGGAGAGATAGACCTCGTTTTCTTACCCGCCGCACCTCGAAAGGGCGCGGCCGACGACGGAGACAAGTGGAGTGGAAAGAGAACTCGAATCATTGAGAGAGGCCATCGATCAGATCGACACGGATCTGCTGCACCTGCTCAACCGCCGGATGGAACTCGCCAGGGAGGTGGGCCGGATCAAGGCGGAGAAGGACCTTCCCCTCTTTCACCCGGGGCGGGAGGAACAGATTTTCGACCGGCTCAAAAGGATCAACCCCGGACCCATCACCGATGAATCCCTGAGGGCCATATACAGGGAGATATTTGCCGCATCGAGGCTCATGCAGTACGTTCTGCAGGTAGCATTCCTCGGCCCGGACTGGACCTACTCCCACATCGCCGCCATTTCCTCGTTCGGCCATACCGCCCGCTATATCCCGTGCCCGACACTCGAAGACGTCTTCGACGCCCTGCTCAAGCGCAAGGCGCACATGGCCATCATCCCCATCGAAAACTCGCTCCAGGGGGGGGTGGGGCGCAGCATGGACCTTCTTTACGAACGCAACGTGAGAGTGGTGGGCGAATGCTACCTCGAGGTGGCTCACTACCTGTGCTGCACCTCCGATTCCTTCGAAAACGTCGCCCACCTCTACGGGCATCCGCAGGCCCTCGAACAGTGCAGGCACTGGATTCTCGAAAACCTGCGCGGCGTTGAACTCTATGAATGCTCATCCACCGCCCAGGCGGCCCTCATGGCAAAGAAGGACCCGGCAGGCGCCGCCGTTTGCAACCTTTACGCCGCCCATTATTATGGACTCAACGTCGTGGCGGAACGCATCGAAGACCAGCCCGGCAACACCACCCGCTTTCTGAACCTCTCCGATTATGTCAATGCCGAAACGGGCAACGACAAGACCTCACTCCTGTTCGCCGTCTCCGATCAACCCGGAGCCCTGCATTTCGCTCTCGAGGCCTTCGCCGAATGCGGAGTGAACATGACCAGGATCGAATCCCGGCCCAACCGGACCTTCCCGTGGCAGTATTTGTTTTACGTGGATATCGAGGGGCACCAGGACGACGACAGGGTCAGCCGGGCATTGTCCGGCCTGCGCGGGCGGGTCACCTTCGTGAAGGTGCTGGGATCCTATCCCAGGAGCGACCCGAAGCACCCGATACGCCTGGAAAAGGAGAACATACGGGATGCGGGACTGCACCTGGGTGAATTCGGCGGGGAAGGCGGCCCCGGTTCCGTCGGCCTGCAGCTTTCTCCCGTTGCGGGAGTGTAATCAACATGTCATCGGAATGGAAAGCCTCCCTGTGCGGGTGCCTGACGGACATAGCCTTCGACGAGCTGCCCGAACTTCTTGTCCAGTCTGGAGTGGGCCTTCTCGAATGGCGCCTGGACCTGTTCCTGCAGAAACATAGCATGGAAAGGACCCGCGATGCGCTGTTGCACCTGTCCCTGTCGCCGAGGCACCCTGTTGTGGCCACAAACAGGCCGACCAGGGCGAAAGGGGCTTTCGAAGGTCCGGAAGAAAGCCGTATAAAACTTCTCGAAGAAGCCGTAAAATGCGGAGCGCAATGGGTCGACATCGAAGACGATACGCCGGAGGATCTGTTCGATGCCTTTCCCTCGGCCACGTGCAGCACTTTGGTCTCGCACCACGATTTCGACACGACCCCCGACTCGCTTTCCCTGCATCGCCTGGCGGAGAAGATGATTCGGATGAGGCCCGACGCCATCAAGATCGTCACCATGGCGAACTCCCCGGAAGACAACCTCCGGGTCCTGGAACTCGTCCCTTCGGTGCAGCATCGGTTCGGCGTGCCCGTCGTCGCGTTCTGCATGGGAAGGTTCGGAATCTGGAGCCGCGCGGTTTCGGTGATTCTCGGCAGTCCGTGGACCTACGTGCGGCTGCCGGGCCGGAGTGCATCGGCTCC
>JABUEY010000060.1 GCA_013314815.1 Syntrophobacteraceae bacterium | reverse complement strand
AGCCATAGCCCTTTTCCTCCTGCTCTCAGGGCTACACTATACCACATAACCTTCCGATTTGCCTATTTTTTATTCCTATTAAACCATAAAAATCCACTCCCAGGCCCTACAATTACGACACAGTCTCTTTCGCGGGACTGACGTTGTTGATGATCCCGGGAGTGACGTCATTGATGGTCGCCGGAATGACGTTGTGTCGCCCGATGACGTTGTGTTGCCCAATGAGGTTGAGATGCCCAATGACGCTGTGATGGCATCGATCCATTGCGTGATAAGCACCGGATGCGTGAAAGCACTGGAGGTACTCGTTTTGCCGGATGAACCACACAAAATATCGGACGGCGCGGATACCAGGGTCAAAGCCCGACTCCGACCAGAACGCGGGACACGAGCGAAGCACTCGACGGATACCCTCGGGGAAACTCGAAAAGCGGATGAAGACCACCCACGGCGGGCGAAGGGCCCTCGACCGCACGTTCAGTTTCCCCCAGCGTGCACCCGAACCGTGGCGCGACAATCCTACTGGTAGATGGTCAGGTTCCTGGTGCTCGAACTGAATGCCCCCGGGTCGACCATAACGTTTACGCACGCAGCCTTTCCCGAACTCCGCGCGCGTTCGAGAGCGGGGCGAATCTGCGACGGTTCAGTCACGTATTCGCCATGCCCTCCCATGGCTTCAACAATGCGGTCGTACCTCAGGGGGTGGAGCAGGTTCGCGATATTTCCACGTTCGGGGCCGTACTTCTGGAGCTGAACATACCGCACCTGGTTCCAGGCTGCGTTGTTGGCCACCACCCCGATGACGGGCATATTGAACCGGATGAGGGTGTCGTAGTCGAACCCGGTCAGCCCGAACGCACCGTCGCCGAACAGCACGAAGACCTCACTGTGAGGCCTGGCCGCGCAGGCGGCGATGGCAAAGGGAGCTCCGACGCCGAGCGTCCCGAGTGGGCCGGGGTCCAGCCATTGCCCGGGCTTTCGAGTGCGGATCACTCCGGCTGAAATGGTAACCACGTCCCCACCGTCTGCTATGAAGACGGAATCCTCGTTGAGAAAATCGTTGATTTCCCGGGCCAGCCGCAGAGGATGGATGGGCACTTCGTCGGAATCGAGCAGAGGGCGGTCCGCCATCGACAGTTCGTGCTCTTTCTGGCGCAGTTCATCCAGCCAGGCCTTGAATCGCTGGGTCGGAGGCACAAGGGCTTCCATCTGTTCGAGAAATACTCCGGCATCGGCGTGGATGGGTACGTCCACGTTGCGGTTGTGGCACAATTCACTGTAGTCGAGGTCCACCTGGATGATCCGAGCCTGAGGAGAAATGCGGCTGCCGTATCCGAGGCGAAAATCGAAGGGGGTTCCGATGACCAGGACGACGTCGGCCCTCGACAGGGCATGCCTCCGGGAACGGCTCAACGCCAGGTCCAAATCGGGAGGCAGGCAGCCCCTGGCCGCGCCGTTCAGGTAAGTGGGAATGCCGATGCGGCGAACGAACGCGTACAGTTCATCGGCCGCCCTGCAATGCCACACCTGCGTACCCGCCAGCACAACGGGGCGTTCGGCTCGGCTCAACAGGGCCGCGGCACGCTCCATGAATCTCCCGTCGCCGGAAAGCCTGCCGGGGGCACGGTGCCTCTCGGGAAACCAGACCTTTGCCTCGTCCACCTCCCGATCCAGCACATCCTGTGGGATTTCCAGGAAGGCAGGGCCGGGGCGGCCGTTGTAGGCCTCCCGAAGAGCGATGCTCATGACCTCCGGAATGCGTTCGGTTTCGAGCACGGTGCAGGAGAACTTCGTAATGGGTTTCATGAGGTCCACGTGATTGAGTTCCTGCAAGCCGCCTTTGAGCAGGTTTCTCAAGGGGGCCTGCCCCCCGATGACCAGCATCGGCACCTGTGCCCGAAACGCGTTGGCCACTCCCGTTACGGCGTCGGTCACCCCGGGCCCCGCGGTCACCACCGCGACCCCCGGAATTCCGGTCAGACGTGTCCATGCGTCGGCGGCGTGGGCAGCCGTCTGCTCATGTCGAACGTCGACGACGCGAATGTTTTCGTCCACGCAGCCGTTGTAGATGTCCATGACATGCCCGCCGCAGAGAGTAAACAGGGTGCTCACCCCTGTCTGCGCGAGCACCTTCGCCACCAGCCTTCCTCCTGTCACCCCAGCCATAGATGCTCCTTCCTTTCCTGCCGAAAGCCCTGCGGCACGATCTCTGTGGTTGTGCCGTTCCTTGTTGCCGCGCGTGTGCTGCTGCCATGTTCTTCATGGCTGTTGTGGTTCCACCGTGATTGTCCTGGAGCCGGACCGCAAATCTCATGGCCCGCAGCGTGTTGACTCGGACAAGTCCGATGAGTTCGTTCGTTTCAAAGGGGCTGACCATCCACACGTCCACCCCCTCGACCGGAAAGGCCGGTTTCCCACCACTTCATTCTAGCGCGGTGCGATGAAAGTGTCCCGACATTTTCCTGCGCGGACTCAAAACCCGTATCTGCGGCCTTGTGCAAACGCCCCGGAACGCGGTCGATCTTCCGCTCAAAAATGGCTCTCCGTGATTACCCATTTCTCCAGGCTCGCAGGCCGCGGCATCAGGGACGGATCATCGAGTCGCCGGTATCTTACTGCGAACTGCTGCCGGCCTTTTCTCTCTGCTTCCAAATATCTGCACCCTGAACTAGAATGGCGACGCCGGGGAAGCGGTCCCCCGGATGCCGAAGCCTCTCCGGCGCAAAGGAGAGGCAAACGGCCTGTTTCAATGCAGTGCCGGACATCGAGAGTTCGAATTCATGTCGGAGGAGGGCAGAGCATGAGAAGACTATGGCTTTGTGGGGCGGTAGCGGTGGTGGCATGTCTTGTGGGAGTCCAGTTTGCGGAGGCGTCGCGCCCGGTGCCGCGGACGATCACGGGCTGTGTTTTGAACGGCAGGCTGTATTCCGTGCAGAAAGGAACATCGGCAGACCGGAGTCCCGTGGTGTACCCCATGAATGTCCAGGGGATCAACCTGACGCCGTATGAAGGGCAAAAGGTTCAGGTTCAGGGCAGCCTGCTGCCCGGCGACCGCTTTCACGCCGATCCCCGGAGCATCAGGACATTCGGCCCATGCGACAGTGAATCGAAAAGAGCCATTTCAGGGAGACGGCGTTAGGCCGGCACGGCCTCCTTCACTTGAACGGTCCATTTCGTCGGCAGGGAGGATCGTCAATCTCATCACACATTTTCATCACTTCTACCCACGCACTGGAGAATCCCTTTCCTTTCGTGGAGGTCCATCGTATGGCCTGAGCCTCACACTGGGCATCCCACACATCTGTCAAGCTTTATCCCTGCCCGGATCCGTGCCATCCGGATGCAGGCATGCAGGGAACAGAGGCCACGAGAAAGCCAGGGCTTTTCCGAACCACCGCTTTTTCGCGATTGTTTTCCATCTATGGCATGCTCGGTTACCAGGGCAGGGAATAAGGTTCTTCCGGCAAGCTTCCATGAGCCGTGGGCTCACAACCAACTGATGGAAGAACCTGAAGACAGACCCCGTCAGATCACAACACTTCAGGTCGACAACCGGTGTTCTTCAACATGTTCGAAAATCTTCCTGCAGGCAGCCGTGTGCGGCTTCCGGGCATCCAATTCCTGATCAAGCTGGAATCATCGTTTACAGGATCCACCGAGTCCGGACATTCTTCAAACTGACGATGAAAAGGAGGAGGCAGAAGAGAAGGAGCAGTCCGAAATCGGCGACCGGCGGCAGAACGCTCGATCCACTGAACGCTCCATGAAGAATGTCGGCGCCGTACGTCAACGGCAGCATGTACGAGAGGGGCTTGAGGAATGTGGGCAGCTTTTCGATGGGGAAGAACAGCCCGCACAGAAAAATCATCGGAAACCGGAAGAAGTTCGAAAAGGTCTGGGCCTCGAAAACCTCGCTCACCGACACTGCGATAAACAATCCCAGAAAAGCGGACGCCACCGCAATCAGTACCACTGCCGGAACAACAGACGGCCAGGCCACCCCGGAAAGATCGGCGAGAAATGCCCCCATCACGATGGGCACGAAGGCGTTGGCCACACCGAAGGCTATCGCTCCGGACGTCTTGGCCAGCATGAGAAGTTCCAGGGAGATGGGTGCGAGCAGCAAACGTTCGAAAGATCGATTCCTTTTTTCAAACGTGACGGTCACCGCGAGCATCGAGGTGGTACCGAAGAGGATGGACAGGGTCACCACTCCCGGAAGCAGGGACATCACGCTGCTCACCTCGCCGCCGGACTTGACGAAAAACATGCCCGTCCAGGCAAGAGGGAAGATCAGCCCCCAGCTGATGTTGGGGGGCTTGAGATAGTACGCCCGCATGTCCTTGACAAGAATATTCCAGAAGGCGATCCATTCTCTCATACCCCTCCTCCCATCTTTTCCTTTTCTTTCCGCATGGCCTCCGCCTCGATACCCGTAATTCGCACGAAGACATCCTCCAGCGAAGGGCGCATCCTCCTGGCTTCCGTAACCTCGACCCCCTGCTCCTCGAAAAACCGCACGATGGGTCCCACCCGGACAGGTTCATCCGCCTCGATGCGCACCAGCCCTTCTCCCTGCACACAGCATTCAATGCGGGGAAAGGCCGACGCAAGCTTTTTATCCAATTCCGGCACGCGGCGGGAGAACGCGATGTGCATTACGTGTCTTTCCAGCACCGGTTCTATAAGTCTTTCCACGGTGTCCGTTCGGATGATCCGCCCCGACACGATGAACGCGATGCGGTCGCAAAGCCTCTCGGCCTCCTCGATATAATGGGTGGTAAGGAAAATAGTGGTGCCGCCGCCATGAAGGTCCGAAACGACCCGGCGTATCTGGCGGGCGCCGGATACATCAATTCCGGTAGTGGGTTCATCGAGAAAGAGAATCCGAGGTTCGTGGATGATTCCTGCGGCAATGGTGAGCCTGCGTTTCATTCCCTTGGAATAGCCCCCGAATTTTCGCCCGGCGGCTTCCGACAGGCCGAATTCTTTCAGAAGATCCCTCGCACGGGCTTCTCTCGCCTTCTTCTTCATCCCGTAGAGGGCTCCGCAGAAACAGAGATTGTCGAACCCCGTCAGTTCAGGATACAGGTTGCTTTCATCGGGAACAATGCCCACCAGGTGCTGAGCGGCTTTGGGATCGAGGGAGCAGTCGATGCCGGCAATGCGTATGCTGCCCGCGTCGGGTCGTGCCAGGCCGGTGAGCATATTGATGATCGTGGTTTTTCCTGCTCCGTTTGGGCCGAGAAACCCGAAAAGTTCACCCTCTCCCACCTCGAAGTCGACATCCACGACTGCCGGCACCTGGCCAAAGCTCTTGGCCAAGCCGCAAACCTCGATCAAGGGAGGCCCCGCCCCCTTCGCCATTCCGCTCACGCTGAAATTCCCCGGCGATGGCTCGTTCCGCACCCTCCCCGATTCCTGTATTCCCATTACTCTCGCCTCCTCCGACCGCCTGACCAACCGACCCCCTCACCGTTGGAAGCATCATGCAATCAACAGCGGGAGCCAAGTGTCCGATTTATCCGGATATACCAAATTACTTTGACCCCAGACTCAATGAACTATTATTATCCTGCAGACGAAAGAACGGCAATACCGTTCATCGGCGACACGGCAGGCCTGCTCTTCACGGGAATGCATTTCAGTGTGTACCTGCCGATCCGTGCAACCCAGCAGGAAGGTGAAAGTCCCATGGTAACGTTACCGATCTGCAACAGCGTTGAGACCTGGACAGTCAACCCGACCAAGATCATCGCCCTCGGACTCAACTACCGCAGCCACATTGCCGAAAGCGTCACGGTAAAAGTGAGAGGATTTACCGACGAAGTCCCCGACGAGCCGATTCTGTTCACCAAGACCCCCAATGTGCTCATCGGTCCGGACGATCCCATCGTCATTCCGAAATTCCTGAAGGAATATCGATTCGACGAGCTTCGGACAGACCACGAAGCCGAACTGGCCGTCATCATGCGGGACAGGTGCAGGAATGTGCGAATCGAGGAGGCTCACGAGCATATTTTCGGATTCACCTGTATGAACGACGTGAGCCAGCGCAATCTCCAGACGAGGGACCGATCCGGCTGGTTCCGTGGAAAATCCCTGGACACCTTCGGACCCGTCGGCCCCTGCATCGCAACGCCCAAAGACCTGCCCGATCCGCAGGATCTTCGAATTCAGTGCCGCCTGAACGGCGTCACGGTCCAGGACTCCAACACCCGGCACATGATTTTCAAGATCCCTGAAATCATCGCCTTCGTATCGAAGCAGTTTACGCTCATGCCGGGAGACATGATCGCCACGGGGACTCCAAGCGGAGTCGGCCCCATACGGCACGGCGACGTGGTGGAAGTGGAAATTGAAGGAATCGGAATTCTTCGCAATCCGGTGATGGAGGAACAGGACTGATCGCAGGGGCAAAAGGCCGGAATTCAACAAGGTCCGTCACGGGCGGGCATCATGCCCGAATCCGCCGCTTTCTTCTCCGAACGATTTTCTCCATCTCCACCGCAAGGAACACGACCGAAGAGAGGCCCAGGGTGACCAGGAGTTCGTGGAGTGTCAACGGCGCCGTGTGAAACACGGGTTGCAGAACAGGTACATACACTGTTGCCATCTGGAGGGCAAAGGTCAGGGCGAATGCACCGATGAGGGGTTGGTTGGAAAACAGCCCCTGGCTGAACAGGGATTCGCTCTCCGACCGTATGGCCAGGACATGCCCCATCTGGCTCAGGCACAGTACCGTGAAGACTATGGTCTGCCAATTGTCCGTGCCCGTGCGGATTCCCCATACCTGGGATCCGATGGACACCACACCCATGAGAAGGCCGACCCAGATGATGTGAATACCCAGTCCGTGAGCGAAGATACTCTCCTGTGGATGTCTCGGCGGCTTTTTCATGACATCCTTTTCGGCCGGTTCCGCGGCGAGAGCCAGGCCGGGAAGACCGTCCGTCACGATATTGATCCACAGGATATGAATGGGCAGAAGAGGTATGGGGAGCCCCAGAAGCGGAGCGAGAAACAGGGTCCAGAGTTCGCCCGAGTTGCTCGTCATGGTGTATTTTATGAACTTGCGGATATTGTCGAAAATGCGGCGCCCTTCCTTCACCGCCTTGACGATCGTTGCAAAATTGTCGTCCAGAAGAATCATGTGCGCGGCTTCTTTCGATACGTCCGTGCCGGTGACTCCCATTGCCACGCCGATGTCCGCCCGCCGCAGAGCGGGTGCGTCGTTGACTCCATCTCCGGTCATGGCCACGTACTGCCCCCTGTCCTGCAGCGCTCTGATGATTTTGAGTTTCTGCTCGGGAGCCACTCTCGCGTAAACGCGAATATTCTCGACACGTGTTTCGAATTCTTCCAGGGGCAGGTTTTCGAGGTCGGCGCCGGTCATCACCTCCCCCGGTTCGTCGTTTATAATTCCAAGTCTTTGCGCTACGGCCACGGCCGTTGCCTGATGATCCCCCGTGATCATGACGGGGCGGATTCCCGCAGACTTGCACAGCTCCACGGCTTCGGCGGCTTCCTCCCTCGGCGGGTCCATGAGTCCGACGATGCCCAGCATGGTGAGCTCCCTTTCAACGGATTCAGATGTCAGGTCATCGGGCAGACTGCTCCACAGCCGCATGCCTATGCCCAACGTCCTCAATCCCCCACCGGCCATTCTTTCGCCTAACGTGAGAATCCTGTCCCTGTCGAATCGCTCGGGGCCCTGCGCCGTGATAATTCGAACGGACCGCTCGCCCAGCACCTCCAACGCCCCTTTCGTGAAAGAAACATGGGTTCCATCCTCCCTCCGGTGGATGGTGGTCATGCACTTGCGATCGGAATCAAAAGGGATCTCCGCCACCCTGGGGAAAGATCGTTCGAGGACATCCTTCCTGTAGCCGTGATCTCTCGCAAAAGAAAAGAGGGCCGCTTCCGTCGGGTCTCCGATCACATTGCCGTCCTTATCGCTCGATGCGTCATTGCTCAATGCCATGGCCGCAAGAAGAATCCCGCCGTGGTCCATGCCGGACGCCGGGTCTTCCGCCTCCCCGCCGTGGATGATCCGCCCGTCAGCGTAGATTTCCTCGACAGCCATCCTGTTGACCGTCAGGGTGCCGGTCTTGTCGGTGCAGATGTAGGTTACCGAACCCAGGGTTTCGACGGCGGGAAGTTTGCGAATGAGCGCATTCTGTTTCACCATTTTTCGGGCGCCGAGGGCGAGGGCGATCGTCACAACGGCAGGCAGAGCCTCGGGAATCGCTGCAACGGCAAGGGAGATCGCCGTGAGCAGCATGAGCATCAACGGCTCGCCTCTTGCCATTCCAGCGGCGAAAAAGATCGCGCAAAGAACGAGCACGGCGAGGGCCAGCTTCTTCCCAAACTGTGCAAGCCTTTTTTGAAGAGGGGTTTTGACCTCCTCTTCGTCCTGGAGCATCCTGGCGATCCTGCCGATCTCCGTATCCATGCCTGTGGCGACAACAAGCCCCGTGGCACGGCCGTAGGTCACGAAAGTGCCCTTGTAGGCCATGTTCGTACGATCTCCCAGCGGCAGGCCCGGATCTTCGAGCGCTTCGCTCTGCTTGTCCGCGGGTACCGATTCCCCTGTCAGGGCCGCTTCTTCGATCTTCAAGCGAACCGCCTCGGTGATCCTCAGGTCGGCGGGCACGATCTTCCCGGCTTCGAGAAGGACGACATCGCCGGGCACCAGGGAGGATGCCGGAAGAGTCTCCGTCATTGCGTCCCTCAGCACGGTGGCCGACGGAGCCGCCATATTCTTGAGCGCCGCCATGGCCTTTTCCGCCCTGAATTCCTGGACGAACCCGATCACCGCGTTGAGCACGACTATTACGGCAATCGCAATGGAATCGGTCGGTTCACCGGTAAGTCCCGCTACCACTGCGGCGGCCATGAGCACCAGGATCATGAAATCCCTGAACTGGTCGAGGAACATCATGAACGGCGTGCGCCTTGCCTTCTCCCGCAGTTCGTTCAAACCATATTGTGCAAGGCGCTTCGCCGCCTCCTGGCTGGAAAGACCTTCAGGTGATGATTCCAGGTCGCGGAAGTTCTCTTGCGAAGAAACAAGGTGCCGGTCGATCTGCCCGGGATCACTCTTCATCTTCATCCCTTATGAAAATTCCGCGCGGACAATACACGAACCGCCTGGCTCCAGGCTGCCGCATCGAGCCACGATCTCTTTCTTGATCCGCTCCGTTATATCCGTGGCGATAAGCCGCTCGAAACGAACATCCATCACGCATACCTTCACCTTACTCGATTCTCGATCGAATCTCCACGCGTTGCCTCAGGTCCACCTGGATGGCAGAAAAGAGCTCCACGAGCGGCAGGGCATACGCAACCCATTCTCGACTCGGCATGACGTTGTGATGCTATCGATCGTTTGTGTGAAAAACACCGGAGGTACTCCTTGATAAACCTCTCCTTCCCGGCCGCCTGCTCGAATCGGAAACAGGTGTCTGCTCGTGACCCATGAGCAAAGACGGGTCAGGCCGTCCGGCGCAGCACCACCACGGAGCGGGCTCCCACCTCGATTCGATCTCCTGCCTTCACAAATACCTCACTCTCCACCCAGCCGACTTCCGTATCCAGTTCCTTGACCCAGAGTTCTCCCCACTCGCCTCCTGGGAGCTGAAATTTCAAAGGTTCGTGATGGGCATTGAAGATCAGGTAGAAGTCGTCCCCGACAACCGGTTCACCTTTTGGATTGGGGTTGGGAATGGTTTTGCCGTTCAGGAAGATCCCCAGCGACCGGGCATACCCCTGCCCCCAGTCCTCTTCGGCCATCTGTTCGCCCTGCATGGTAAACCAGGCGATGTCCTTGGTTTCGCTGCCATGAATAGGCTGACCCTGGAACCAGCGTCGCCTGCAGAAAATGGGGTGGGTCTTGCGGTACCGTATAAGCCTTCGGCAGAAATCCAAAAGACCTGCGTCAACCTTCTCCCAGTCGTACCAGGAGATCTCGTTGTCCTGGCAGTAGGCATTGTTGTTTCCCTGTTGAGAGCGACCGATTTCGTCGCCGCCCAGGAGCATGGGCACTCCCTGGGAAAGAAACAGTGTGGTCAGAAAGTTTCGCTTCTGGCGAGTCCTCAGGGCAAGCACCTCCGGGTTGTCGGAAGGGCCTTCTTCTCCGCAGTTCCACGAACGGTTGTGGCTTTCGCCGTCGCGGTTATCCTCCCCGTTGGCTTCGTTATGCTTGTCATTATAGGAAACCAGGTCGTTCAACGTGAAGCCGTCGTGGGCGGTAACGAAATTGATGCTGGCAAATGGAAGACGCGAGGTGTTCTCATAGAGATCGGAGCTGCCGGTGATGCGATAGGCAAATTCTCCCAGCTTCTGATCTTCACCCCGCCAGAAGTCGCGCACGCAGTCCCGGTACTTGCCGTTCCACTCGGTCCACACGGGGGGAAAGTTACCGACCTGGTAACCCCCCTCGCCTATATCCCACGGTTCAGCAATGAGTTTGACCTGGCTGATGACGGGGTCCTGCTGGATGAGGTCAAAAAATGCCGACAGGCGATCCACATCATGCAGTTCACGGGCCAGAGTGGAGGCCAGGTCGAAGCGGAACCCGTCCACGTGCATTTCGAGCACCCAGTACCTGAGGGAGTCCATCAGAAGCTGAAGTACATGCGGATTGCGCATGTTCATGCTGTTGCCGGTCCCCGTGTAATCCATGTAATAGCGGCGATCGTCGGCAAGCCGGTAATAATAGGCATTGTCGATCCCCTTGAGGCTGAACATCGGACCGAATTCGTTTCCTTCTCCAGTATGGTTGTAAACCACGTCCAGGATGACCTCGATACCCGCCTGGTGCAGTGTCCTGACCATCTGTTTGAATTCCGCCACCGCGGCCCCGGGCCGCTTATCCGACGTATACTCGTTGTGAGGTGCGAAATAGCCGATGGAATTGTACCCCCAGTAGTTTCTCAGACCTCGTTCCACCAGGTGGTTGTCGTGGATGAAGTAGTGGACCGGCATGAGCTCCACCGCCGTAATATGGAGCCTCTTCAAGTGCTCGATGACCGCCGGCTGTGCAAGACCCGCATAAGTGCCGCGCAGTTCAGGGGGAACGGCCGGGTGCGTGACGGTAAAGCCCTTGACATGAGTCTCATAAATGACGGTCTCATGCCAGGGCAGTTGAAGGAGCCGGTCTCCGCTCCAGTCGAAATGGGGCTGGTGCACCACGCACCGGGGCATGTAAGGAGCGCTGTCGGTGTCGCTCTGAACATCGGGACCCTCTTGAAATCGATAGGGGAATACGGCCTCATCCCACTGAACCTGCCCCTCGATCACCTTGGCGTAAGGATCGAGCAGCAGCTTGGCCGGGTTGCACCTGTGTCCGCTGGTGGGATCCCACGGCCCGTGGACTCGAAAGCCGTACCGCCGGCCCGGTTCGACCTCGGGAAAATACCCGTGCCAGCAATAGCCCGTCACCTCGGGCAAATCAATGCGCGTCTCGCTTCCATCCTCGTCGAACAGGCACAGTTCGACGCGGTCGGCGATCTCCGAAAACAGCGAAAAGTTCGTGCCAAAGCCGTCATAGACGGCTCCCAAAGGATACGGTTGTCCCGGCCATACCTTCATGCTTGCCCCCCTTCGAGTCCATTCAATCCGGTGTAAGTCCGTCCGAATACGAAAAACGGCTTTCGAATGGACACTGAACATCCTCACCGCAGCCGTCGTCGCTGACGGCCGGAAATACGAAATCTCCTGGCGCGAACCCCGCATGATCGGAGCAGTGCTAGCGGGATGAACGAGCCACCTTCAGGTTTGCTAGTCATAGGGCGACAACTCGTCAAGTATGTAGCCGAGCATTCCAGCCCGATTCGAACGGTCATGGCACCCGGGAATTGCAGCGAAACCGCGGGGTAGGGGCCGATCGCCCCGGTAAATTGCTGTCGGGGGGAACCGAGGTCCTGGAAATCTCCGTGGCGAACCTCCGCCGGAATCTGTGGGAGGATGAGGGGGGAGATATCCGGCCCGTCTACTCGTAAGGCGGCCACAGGACGGGCAGCAGTGCCACCGACACGACGAAGGAAAGAACCGTAATGGGCACACCGACTTTCACGTAGTCGATGAAACGATAGCCGCCGGGGCCCATGACGAGCAAATGCGCAGGGTGCGACAACGGGCTGGCAAAGCTCGATGACGCCGAGATGGCCACGGTCATCATGAGCAGGTGCGGCGAGATTCCCAAGGTGGCGGCAGTGCTGAGCGCCACCGGTGCCATCAGCACCACCAGGGCGGCCGTGGGGATGATCTGGGTGCCCGTCACGGTCACGATGAACAGCGCGGCGACAACCCAGCGTGGGCCGAGATCACCGACCGCGGCGATCAGGGCGGCGGCCCCCATCTGCGCCGCCCCCGTGTTTTCGATGGCAGCTCCCAGGGGCAGCATACTGGCGATAAGGAACACGACCTTCCATTCAATGGCCCGATAAGCTTCTTCCATGCTCAGGCATCCGAGGAGCACCATCAGCGTGGCCCCGGCAAGAGCGGCTATGGCAATAGGAACCAGGCCGAGAATAGCGCTCACCAGGACCGCCAGCATGACGGCAACGGCTATGCGGGCCTTTTCAAGGCGTGGCGCCTGGACGGCAGCCTCATCCAACACGAGAAAGTCCGAATCCCGGGACAGGGTCTCCATGCTGCTGCGCTGCCCATACACCAGCAGGGCATCTCCGAACTGCAAAGGCATGTTCTGCAGCCCCGTCCGATAGGCTCGGCCTTTTCTCCAGATGGCGAGCACACTGATGCCGTAGCGCTCACGAAAAAGAAGATCGGCAAGAGTACGCCCTGCAAGACTGGTCCGCGGTGAGAGCAGGACTTCCGTCACTCCGACTTGCTGAGACTCCAGGTCGGCAAGCAGCCCTGATGATTGTTCCGTGATCTCCAGGTCCTGGAGTCCCTCGAGAATCTCGAGGTCGCGCGCAGAACCCTGCAGCACGAGCAGATCGTCCGCCTGCACTTTCTCGTCCGGTGAAGGCATACACAGCAGTTCACCGCCGCGCACAAGCCCTACCACTGTAAGACCGAATGCATTCCCCAGGCGGCTTTCAACGAGGTCATGCCCGGTCAGCACCGATCCACCTGGAACGCGCACAGCCATCAGCCGAGTCCGGTCGCCGGCCAGGGCCTTGACCCTGTCGGCGCCAATGAAACGCATTTCCGCGATGAAACCAAGACGAACCAACTCCTCCAGCGCCTTTCGTTCCCCCTGGAGCAGGAGCCGATCACGGGCGGCAAGTCGATGTCGCTGCAGATCCTTCACTTCGCCTTCGTCAGGAGAGTACAGGGCCGCCACGTGAACGCGATGCTGGCGCCTGAGGCCACTCTCGGCCAGGGTAGAACCCACCAGCGGCGACCCGTCGGGAACAAGCACCTCGGCTGCCTGCAGCCGATCAGCAAGCCGACCCTCGATCAGTCCGCTCGGCTCGACCCGGAGGTGCTGGCTGGCGTGATAGCGCTGCAGGTGCTCGGGCCGACCGTGCAGAATGAGCGTATCTCCGGACTGCAGGACATCGTTCGGGCGGGGAGCGAGCATCAGCACACCCAGCCGCTGGAGCCCCAGCACAGTCACGTGAAGGGCCGAACCCAGCCGGCTTTCGGCCAGCGTGCGGCCGTCAAGCACAGATCCCGCCGGGATCCGGGTGGTGAAGATGTGCGTTTCGAGCTGGTAGGTGGCCCCAATCTTCCGCCGGGTGCGCGAATCCGCATCACCCGATTTGCTGGGAAGCATATGGCGCCCGATGAGTACCATGAACGCGATACCCGTTGCGACAATAACCGAGGTGATCGGCGTGAAATCGAAGAGGGCAAAGGGAGCCAAACCCGCGTTCCGAAGTGCGTCGGTGACCAGGATGTTGGGGGGAGTCGAGATTCCGGTGAAGGGGCCTCCAAGAAGACAACCCAGCGCCAGCGGCATGAGCAGCCTCGATGGCGGGCGCCCGCTCCGCCGAGCCAGTTCCATTGTCGATGGCAGCAGGATGGTGGCAACCGTCACGGTGTTGATCAGCGCAGACAGCAGACTGGCGGCCACCATCAGGACAACCATGAGCATGGCTTCGCCGCCTTTTGTGAAACGCTGCAAAGGCCTTCCGAGCTGATGGGCGATGCCGGTGCGCGTCAACCCCGCGGAAAGGATAAACAACGCCCATACGGTGACCACGGCAGGACTGCTGAAGCCGGCCAGCGCCTCCTGCGCGGTAACCAGTCCCGTCAATGCCAGGGCGGACAGCACCAGCAGTCCCACCACATCCACACGCAGCCAGCCGCCTATGAACAGGACGAACGCGGCGGCCAAAATCGCAAGCAACACCCAGACATCAAACGGCAAGACGGTCTCCTTCGCACATGATCCGGATATAAAAAACGGCCGGTTGTTGACGGCCTTCGATATCCTTGTCCCACTAGAGGTGGGGATAATATAAACATTCCACTTCCGTGGTCCATCCGGGTAGAGAGCTGCATATTCACGGTTTCCGCACTCCGGGAACGTGGGTTTCGCTCCCTTTCAACAAAGACCGCACACGGTTTGCCTCATTTCAGGTTCATTCCGCAAACTTCCATGAGCCGTGGGTTCACAACCCACCATGAAAACGCACAAGAAACCTCTAATCAGCTGATCTCTTAAGAAAACCGACCAAACAGTTCCGGCAGATTGAATCGAGTCCAGGCGCGGATCGCGCCGTAAAGATCTCTCCACCCGGGATTGCCCTGCTCCATCCATGTTGTCTTCCACCTTGTCTTCCAGGCTCTTTCCCGTTTCTGAAATTGTTTCGCCATGCACGGTTACCCTTCCTGGATTCCCGCCTTTTGCGCGGAATTGACGTTGTTGCGGGAATGACGTTGGTATGGGTGTATTCCACCTTTTTGCGCCGACTGTCCGGGTACTTGTTTTGTGAGAAAATGCCGGAAGAACCGCATTTCATTCATGGGCACGATCGGAACCGTTTGAAAGTGCATGCCGAACCTTTGACGGTTCTGAAGATCCCATCGGCCATCGCCGAACGCGGCATATCGGGGCGGTTTGCAGACCAAGACCGCCATGAGTTCGCGAACCGTATCCGGCTTCATTGAAAGAATGAGGAAGGATCATCCGACAGGAGAAGAGAAGACGGGTCTTGTACGTCTCAGGAAATCACGGACCTCCCCGACAGCGGCACAGCCGGGCCAGTCGACCCGGCACTTTATGTTCTGAAAGGGCCTTTCGGGAGATCTCGATCCGGCATCTCCCGATGGATTCACGGAGCGCAGCGACGATTTTCCCCTTCGGGCAGCCTCGTTCACGGGCAGCGAGTCAATGATCCGCTACCACAGGCGCCAGAGTACTCGATCGCCTTGTTTTTCTCCTCGCACCTTTTCCATGTGCCGCAATGTTGCGAACTCTCGTTCGAGTTCCTTCAGAGTCATTTTTCCGCCGAGTTTTCGGAGCAGATCGGAAGGTTCGATCGCACCCGTTTCTTTCAGGATACTCAGTATTTCGGACTGGATCGGCGTTAGAGCTTCCATCTTTCCAGCGTATCTTCCAAGCGATTTTGCGCTGTGCACCGCCCATGGGTCGCATGTACGAACCGGTGAAAGAGCCTCCATATAGCAATCTTCACACAGCTTCCGCCCCTTGTATTCCCTTTCTTCGTTCGCCTCCATTTCAGAACCGCATTGACCACATTTCATGGAATGCCCCCTATCTCTCATGTCCTTGCCCTGGTTGCTTCAACCAAGTACAGCACGGTCATCCGCAGGTGAAGCTGCCATGTCCTGATCGAGACTGCACTGCCCGTTGCACGGTCGACGACATGCACAGATCCTGAGACCGTCTTGTCACCACTCTTCACTCCAGACTCCAGCCTTGAGGAGCCGGCTCGCTTCGTCACAGGCCGAACCTGGACCCCGTTCGACCGTCTGCCGGACGGTTCACGCTCTTGGGAAGTCCCGGGCCAAGGTCTTGATATGGGCCTTCCGTTCCTCTGCCCGCTGAATTTCCCGTGCTTGTTGTTCGCGCCTTTCCCTCTCGATCCGGATCCCTGCGGCAATTTCAGCATTCTTCCGGAGTTCCCCCCTGCGTCGAGGCATGCTCCCGGCTCCCCGCGCGTTTCGCAGCCATGAAGAAAAAAGCTATACTGGAGTAAGTCTATCATGGATGGGGAATCGGTTTTCAAGAAATCCTGTAAGGAGACATAAAATGAAGACCACACTGATACCCATGTCATCGGACGACCGGGTGCCCGTTATGGATATCTTCAACGACTATGTAAAAAACAGCTTTTCCGCGTATCCGGAAAAGGAGCTTCCCTATGAGTTCTTTGATACATTGCTGACCATGTGCCAGGGGTACCCGGCTGTAACCGTGAGAAATGAATCCGGTGAGGTGATCGGCTTCGGAATGCTTCGAACCTACAACCCGATGCCGGCTTTTTCCAGGACCGCCGAAATCACCTGTTTTATCAAGGCAGGTTTTACCGGCCTCGGAATCGGCAGATCCCTTCTGGATCACCTGGTCGAGGCAGGCCGGAAAAAAGGGATCACCAACATCCTCGCCGGCATATCCTCCCTGAACGAAGGCAGCATAAAATTCCACTTGAAAAACGGGTTTGTTGAATGCGGCAGGTTCAAAGGAATCGGGAAAAAACGGGGGATGATCTTTGATGTGGTCTACCTTCAAATGAAGCTCCAGCAGGACACTTCATTGGGCGGCATTTCCACGGAGAATCACTGCCGCCGGTGAGCCTGGTTGTCACACATGCGATGCTGCCCGGTTCCTGTGCCCGTCGACCCAACGGGCTTTAAACTCCGCCCTGCCGGCAGCGGCCCCGATCGACTGCCGGATTCCGGCCCCCGCTCTTCCAAATAGAAGCAGTACAAAAGGTATTTAAACAGCAAGACTGCCGGATCACAAGAGCAGGGGTTGTGCGCCGACTACGGTTATTCCCGCCCATCCCACGCTTGCCCCTGCGGCCTTCAATTCGCCGAGCAGCGACAACTCCTCGACAGGATGCGGGAGTGTCTTGATCGCAGCGTCGGCATCGTACCATCCGGAAGATACTTTGCCCTGAATGTCGGGCAGGACCCATACCAGTTCGGGATTGAGCGCAGGCCTTGTCAGGTCCGGCCAGCCGATGGTGCCGATTGTCCTGTTTGCAAGAAAACCCAGGGGAACGCCCTCTTTCCCGGTGAGTTCAAGATTTGCCTCGATCAGTCTCCTGCCCTTGACCGTCAGGGTGCCTCCCATGCGGGTACCCGCCTTGAGTGGTGCGGCAGCGACATGATCGATCGGCAGCGAACGGGTTAGATGTGTCGCACCGATTTTTTTCGGCCAACCCTGGAGCAGCCCGCGAATCAGGGAAATATCCTGGTCTACCCAGATAAACGGACAAAAATTGTACAACTTGCCGTCCGGACGTTCGATCTCGACGATGACGATGGTTTCCCTGTACTGTGCGTACACGGGGTCGATCAATTCGCTTCCATCGGTTGTGGCCTGCCAGTCCGCGAAGTGGATACAGCCATTTCCCGTCAAGCGACCGAGCGCCGGCGAAACCAGGGCAGTGCCGTGTGACGTGTCACAGGTGATCGCCACATTCATCAACCACCCTGCGTAATGCCACGGTGGCCGAGGTACAATCGCGGAACGACCACTCGAGGTGAAGGGTGCGGTAAAGCTCTTGAACTCTTCATTCATGGAACCCTCCCTGTTGTTCTTGACATTCTTCTCCCGTAGCCATTATGGCCGGGCTCTATTCCTGAAGCAACCGGATTGATCTGGATTCCCGCCTTTTTGCGGGAATGGCGGTGGGATGCAGGAATGACCGTGAAACGGTCGATGATCCGGATTGTCCCGGGTCGGTGCAACTCGGCTTCGCCGAGCAGTTCATCCACATTGACCTCCCGGTTATTCCTCCCCGCAGTCAACGATAAGGTAGTGTGTTGAAAAGGACTCTTGACAATTAGAAACAATTGTTACATTATAGCTGTAACTACTGAACTGGAGAGTCATATGGCGACTGCCGAGCCCGAAAAGTGGCTGCTGTTGATCCATCAAATTCCCCCCAAACCAGATGCCCTGCGCGTGAAAATCTGGCGCCGCCTGCAACAGGTGGGTGCCGTGGCGATCAAGCCATCGGTCTATGTGATGCCCCTGTCGGAACAGTCGCGGGAGGATTTGAGCTGGACACTCAAGGAGATTGTCGCAAGCGGCGGCGACGGTTCCATCTCCGAAGTGCGGTTTGTCGAAGGGCTCTCTGATGGACAGGTCCTCGCCTTGTTTCACAAGGCACGCCAATCGGACTACGAAAAACTGATCCAGGAGGCCGATGCGTTGCTTGCCGAGTGGTCTAGCGGACAGTGCGATCCACGCAATCCCGCAGCAAAGGCAACGACTCAGCTATCCAGGCTGCGGCGTCGCCTGGACGACATCGTGTCCATCGATTTTTTCCAGACCCCGGAGCGCGCCATGGCGGAACGGCACCTCAAGGAATTACGTAACCGGCTGGCCGGGCAGCCGTCAGGCGGCAGCGACGCCCCTGAAGGTCCCGCCGATCTGATGGGAAAAACCTGGGTGACCCGTGTCAACGTGTTTGTCGACCGAATCGCCTGCGGCTGGTTGATCCGCCGATTCGTAGACAAGGCGGCGATCTTCAAATTCGTTTCAGGTTTGCATTACGCACCCAAACCCAACGAGGTCCGTTTCGACATGTTCGATGGAGAATACACCCACGAGGGAGACCGTTGCACCTTCGAGGTCATGGTCCGGAGGCTTCAGATTCAAGACCATGCCTTGGGGCCTTTGGCGGAAGTGGTACACGACATCGATTTGAAAGACGGAAAATTCGGCCGCAGCGAAACCGATGGTCTCAACGCCCTTCTGACCGGCCTGGTGGCCGCTCATCCGGACGATGACCTGCGGATGAGCGAAGGCCTTCGCCTGTTCGACAACCTGTACGCCTATTATCAGCGGCAGGAGAGAGGATGACCTTTCCTTCGGAGAGCCCAACCGACCCATGAATGGATCGACGGTCCACACTGCAGGGAGAAACGTCACGACATCACGCGGGTGATCGAGTTCAGCCAGGTGTTCCGGGACAAGCGCGGCGAGATGGCGGCCCGTGAGTATGTCCAGCACCTGGCTGACGACCTGAACGGCAGGTTCAACCACCTGGTGGAGGATGTCCAGGTGATCGTGGACAAAATACTGTCTTATTTCCGTGCCAGGAAGAAAAAGGAGAATCTCCATGAAATGGATAACCCGATCTCATGTCCACGTGGACCGAGTGGCCTGCCCGTGGCTGATCACCCGGTTTGTCGACTCGGACGCCGAATTCATTTTCGCGCCAAGGAGCAGGGTGTTGGAAGTCGCCGAAAAGACCGGGGCGATTCCCTTTGACACAGAGGGAGCCGAACTGCACCACCGGGAAGGCCGCTGCACCTTCGACGCGATCATCGAGGATTACCAACTGACCGACGCGGCTCTACTGCGCATGGCCAGGGTGATCAACGCGGCGGACACCGGCCGCCCGGACGCCGACCCTCTGGCGGCCGGTTTCGAGGCCATTGCCGTGGGCTACGGCCTGCGCTTCCCGGATGACCTGGAAAACATCCAAAGGCAGTTCGATGTCTATGACGCCCTTTATGCCTGGTGCCGGCTGCATGTGGCCAAAGAGACGCCGTAAGGGAACGCGTTATGGCGACTTCTGAATCTCTGAGAACCCGCGCCTCCCGGGTTTCCGGCTTTCTGGGCTTGCAGCGCGGCACGGTCGGCGTTCTGGCCATGGTGGTGCTGGTGGGCATGGGTGAACGCATGGCCGAGCGCTTCCTGCCCATCTACATGCTGGTTCTGGGGGGTGGGGCGCTGGCTATCGGGCTGCTGCAGGCCATGGACAACCTGCTGTCGGCCCTGTACTCCTTTCCGGGAGGCTACCTGTCCGACCGCGTCGGCACCAGGAAATCCCTGTTGATTTTCAACCTGGTGGCCATGTTCGGCTTTGCCCTCGTGATCCTGGTGCCTACCTGGCAGGCGGTGCTCATCGGGGCGGTGTTCTTCATCTCCTGGTCGGCCATTTCCCTTCCGGCCACCATGAGCCTCATATACAAGGTATTGCCCGGCAGCAAGCGCACCATGGGGGTCAGCATGCACTCGCTGGTACGGCGTATCCCCATGGCGCTCGGCCCCTTGCTTGGTGGTTGCTTTGTCTCCGCGTGGGGCGAGCGCGACGGGGTGCGGCTGGCATTTTGCGCAGCCATGGTCATGGCCGTGGCGGCTCTTCTCCTGCAGCAGTGGATGATCCAAGATGATCCTCCGGCCAAGGCCGCTCCTTCCCACGCTTGTACCCTTACCCCGGAAAAGAACCCGCTGAAACTGCTGCGACTGATGAACCCGGCCATGAAGGGCTTGCTGGTAGCCGATATCCTGGTGCGATTCTGCGAGCAGATCCCCTATGCCTTCGTGGTGGTCTGGTGCATGAAAACCATCACGGAATCGGTATCGGCCATGCAATTCGGCCTGCTGACCACCATCGAAATGACCACGGCGGTGCTCGTCTACATTCCAGTGGCCTATCTGGCCGACCGCGGCACCAAGAAACCCTTTGTGCTGATAACCTTTGTCTTTTTCACCCTGTTTCCCCTGGTGCTGCTATACAGCCGCAGCTTCGAGTGGCTGGTTCTGGCGTTCGTCCTGAGAGGGCTCAAGGAGTTCGGCGAGCCTACCCGCAAGGCCCTGATCATGGACCTGTCCCCGGATCACTGCAAGGCCGGGATGTTCGGCCTGTACTACCTGATTCGGGATGTTTTTGTTTCCCTGGCCGCCCTGGGCGGCGCGTTTCTGTGGCAAATCAGCCCGCAGACGAACCTTATTGCCTCATTCATCTTCGGAGTTATCGGCACAGTGGGATTTGCGATCTTCGGCCGCGATGTGCCGCTCTCTGTCGCAGAAAAGAGCGCTGGATGAAGGTTGCATTCAAGGAAGCTCTCAGATTCTGGACCAGGTTGGGATTCATCAGCTTCGGCGGCCCGGCCGTCAGATCGCTATTATGCACCAGGAGGTGGTGGATCGGCGGAAATGGATCGACGAAAATCAGTTCTTGCGCGCTCTCAACTTCTGCATGCTGCTGCCCGGCCCCGAGGCTCAGCAACTGGCCACCTACATCGGCTGGCGTCTGCACGGCACCTGGGGCGGCATCGCCGCCGGTTCCCTGTTCGTCCTTCCGTCTGTCTTCTTCATGCTGCTGCTCAGCTACCTGGCCGTGGCTCACATCGACATCCCGGCGGTGGCGGCCGCGTTCTACGGCATTCAGCCGGTGGTGGTGGCCGTGGTGATGGTAGCCGTGCTGCGCATCGGAGAAAGAGCCCAGAAGCACCGGGAGTTATATGCATTCGCGGCAATGGCCTTTATCGCCACCTTCCTTTTCAAGGTCCCTTTCCCTTATATCGTGGCGGCGGCTGCCAGGGGAACGAGTACCAGACCGTCCGCTGAAAGCGGCGTCGGCTCAGCGCCCGATCCGGCTGCCGGGCTGTCGGGTGTCGGGTAGCTTCGTGTTTCCACCGGGGTCCTCTCGGTTTCCTGCCCTTGTGGGTGCGACATTCGCGCCGTGTGGCGGGAAAAGCCCGCTCCTGGGGATCTACCGGAGGCGGGGAAGGAACGTCGGTGGGCGGGCTGTTCGGGCTGGGGAAATCAGACCAGATCCGGAAATATTCCTTGATACTTTGAGCCATAACCGGCTATATTTATTTTCGGATGATACAGATACCGGAAAAAAGCATGACCATGAGTGATCCCATGATAGAGACGATCAAATCCATCATCCTGGATTTCCAGGAAACCCGGCTGGAGACCGGGGTGCGCCGGCGTTTGCGTATCGAGACGGTACACGGCAAGGCCGCCGTCTGCATCGGGGTGCGCCGGAGCGGCAAGTCGACATACATGTTCCAGGTTATCCAGCGGCTGTTGGACGGCGGGGTTCCCCGGCAGAACATTCTGTATCTGAACTTTTTTGACGACCGCCTCCACAACCTGCGGCAGGGCAATCTCGGCCTGATCGCCGAGGCCTATTACTCCATCTACCCGGAGAAGAAAAACATCGAGACGGTCTACTGCTTTTTCGACGAGATTCAGGCCGCCCCCGGGTGGGAACCCTTCGTCGACCGCATGATGCGCACGGAAAAATGCGAGGTGTATCTGACTGGTTCGTCGTCCAGGATGCTGTCGAAGGAGATCGCCACGCAGATGCGCGGCCGGGCTCTCTCATGGGAGATGTTTCCCTTTTCGTTCAGGGAATTTCTGGACTGCAAGGGAATCGAGAGCGAAGGCTCACTATCGACGAAGAAGCGGCTCCTCGTTCGGAAGGCCTTCGAGGAATACTGGGAGACCGGCGGCTTTCCCGAGGTCGCCGGTCTCTCCCGCCACTTGAGAATCAAGACGCACCAGGAATATTTCCACACCATCCTGTTTCGGGATTTGGTCGAGCGCCACGACGTTTCACACCCGAAGGCGCTGACCGATCTGGCGCACTGGCTGGTGGACAACACCGCATCGCTTTACTCGGTCAACAGTCTCACGGCCTATCTCAAGTCGCTGGGCCATAAGGCTCCGAAGTATGCGGTGTCGGATTACCTGGAATGGTTCGAGGACGCCTATTTCCTGTTCACCGTGC
>JABUEY010000059.1 GCA_013314815.1 Syntrophobacteraceae bacterium | reverse complement strand
ATCTTGCAGACTTCTCCTCGCCTGCCGGTGGTTGGATTTGGCAATCAACCAACTCGCCCTTGGGCATCTGGTGGATAGCCGTCGCGCCAACTCGAATGTTATAAATCGATACGACACGGTCTCGAACGGCGGGAATCCAGTCCAAGCGCAGATCACGCCGTAAGGATCTGTCCACCCGGATGCCTTGCTCCATCCGTCTTGTGTTCATTGCTCTTTACCATGTTACACCGACTTACGGCGTACCGCTTGCTCCGCCTGCCACGATGAATGCAATAAACTTTCTGGCCATAAACAGTCACTTTTCCTGGATTCCCGCCTTTTTGCGGAAATGACGTTGTGATGCCGAATAACGTCGTTGTGAGCATGAGGTCGTTGTGAGCATGACCTCGTGCTGGGCATGACGTCGTTGCAGGTGTATTCCGCCTTTGCACGACAACTGTCCGGATACGCGCTTACAAGATTTTCAGGAGGACCCCCGAGTTCTTCAGCAAGGTTTAAAAACTCATCCGGCAGGGTGATGCAGTATTTTCGTTTTCTTTGTGGCATGTGTTTTCGTCCTTTACGCCAGCCCGAGCTGGTTTTTCAGCATTTCGTTCCAGTCCTTGCCGACATCCAACACCACGCGCCGCAACTCCCGCCCCGCAGGAGCGATAGCCTTGACTTCAGCGGCGATCTTTCCCCCGCCTTCGTCATTGTCGAATGCCAGCAAGACAACCGCCCCTTTGGACAGCTTTTCCATTGCGCCGCGCAGCAATTCCGGCTGTTGCGGGTTGAGTTCACCGCCCGTTGACATGTAGCGCGTCCATAGCTCATCAGGATGCATAGGGTGATAGCTCAAGGCGTCAGTGCCGCTTTCCACAAGCTCAAGTTGCCGGTCGGTCGGCAGGGCGTGGCTAAACCACAGGCCCTTGACGCCGCCCGAAGCAAAGCCGGTAAATCCCTTGTTTTTGATCTCAAACCCGCACAACCCGCCCTTGTCATAGTGGGAAAGGCAACGTTATTGTAGAAGAGCACCTCGCCATCTTCGTCTTTCAAGTGGTAGACGCGGACACGGCCCGAAAAACGAGGGTGCAAAAGCACGTCCGGCCCGAGGCCCCGATTTGTCAGGTAGGGCAGGGAGAAGCAGTTTTTGGACCGTTCCCACACCGCGACGACCGCCGCGCGATCCCTTGACACAGGCTCTAAATCCTTCACGAACATGCAAAGCTGGTGCGGCGATCCCAGCCACGATCGCAGAATTTGGCGCACGCGGCCAAGGCTCACACCGTCAAGGTGCTGCACAAAATCAAGGATGGTGCCGTTGTCTCGATCATCCCGCGCGCTGAAATACATCCAATCGCCGGACGCTTCGTTACGGGCAATGATGATTTTGTCCCCGTTCGGGTGTCGCATCACCGCCGAATTGCGCGAGCTTTCCCGCCGATCCAGAGCATAGCCGCGCGAGGCGGCAAACTCGGACAGGTTGATTTTTTCGAACCGTTCTAATTCTTCATCCGGCATGGGTCAGCTCACAAAACGGAAATGAGTTCGTCAAAGAAGTGTTTGTGTCATTCCATGACGTCTCATGGCGTCGTCCACCACCTGGCGCACGTCGGCAAGGCATCAGCGGCCTTTGGGATTCTTTGCGGCACATTGGCATCCACCGGCTATCTTCTCGGAGATGATCCTCTCCATGATGACGGATTTACCATTTACTGCAACATCCTGCTCAATGTCGGAGGTGGTGTAGCCAAAGCAATAACATATCAAGCCTTCCATTCGTCTTATCCTCCGAGAGCCATCATAGATAAAGGTTGCCAGTTAAAGACCTGTAAAAGCCATGTTGCAAAGTCGTCATCTCCTGAGAAAAGGACCGATTTCTTTGAGATCAGCTGATCGAGAGTCTTATGTGCGTGGCCTGGCCGACAGTCTGCTGTGCCCGCTGAACTCGGTCCTGTTTGCCACGAGTTCCTTCGGGTCATGGTTATCCGCCCGGTTTGGGTCTGTCCATTCAGCCGGAGTCTCATCCCGGCTCGACCTGTTTTCACAGCAGTTTGTGACCCCACGGCTCATGGAAGTTTGCCGGATGAACCAAGTAAACGTCGTACTCTGGAGTATCGCTTGAGTGAAAGCGGGTGTGAATCCTGTCTGCCCGTTCAGAACTCGAAAGATTGTTCAGAATGAACGCCTGCGACAACACCGCCTCGAAGCAGAATAGAGCGCAATAATGGTATTAAATTAAATATAATACTTACCATCATTCCTGGAAAGCCGTCAACTTGCATCAGGGCTGGACCAGGGAGAAAAAAAGGATCGGTGGCATCAGGATGTCATTCCCGCCAAAACGCCATTTCGGGAAGATCACAACGTCATTCACTTCTTTTTTGGATTTCTGCCTTCGCGGGAATGACGTTGTGGTGGCAACGACGTTATCGCGGGTTTATTCCAGCTTTGTGCGACAGCTGTCCGGGTACGCGTTTATGAAGAACCTTAAGGAACAGCCTGCGGCGGTTCCCAACACGGGTGAACAATGATGCCCGACGGACCGGGTTTCCATGTCGGTTGCCACCGGCGACGGCTTGTGTGAAGACATGCCATCCCGGGGTTCGAATGCTTTTCGGTCGAAATCCGTGTGTTGAACAAGTATAATCGCCAGGGTCAGTTTTGAGGCTTTGAGGCGGTTGCAGGGGAGGAGGCGAATGGGAAAAGCGTTCCCACCGGGCCCGGATGGCTTCCTGGACCGTTGGCTCGACGGGAATTTTCGAATCCCTCGCATTGGGGGGAATGCCGGATACTGGAAGAGACAGAGCAGACATGGGATTTATCCTTTCCCGTGCCCGGCGTGAATCGTATCGGCCTGTTCGGCGCGGCGGACAGGCAGCCATGGAAAGAGTGCCCGTTATGGATTCGTTTGTACACCTTCACGTGCATACGCAGTACAGCCTGCTGGATGGCGCGATTCGCCTGAAGGATTTGATGGAGACTGTTCGCAGTTTCGGCATGCCGGCTGTTGCCGTCACGGATCACGGGAACATGTTCGGCGCGCTGGAATTCTATGAATATGCCAGGGAGGCCGGAGTCAGACCGATCATCGGCTGCGAGGCGTATCTGGCGCCCCGGAGTCGCAAAGAACGCCAGGGAAGGCACGAGAACAGCGGGAATTCGGAGGACGACCGTAGTTTTCACCTCGTGCTGCTCGCCAGGGATATCCGCGGTTACCGCAACCTGTTGAAGCTGGTGTCCGCGGGGTACCTCGAGGGTTTCTATTATAAGCCGCGCATAGACAAGGAGATTCTGGGGCAATTCAGTGAAGGACTGATCGGATTGTCGAGTTGTCTGAAAGGGGAGATCGCCACTCTCATTCTCAGGAACCAGGAGGATGCCGCCCGAAAGGCGGCTCTGCAGTTTGCGGATATCTTCGGCCCCGGCAACTTCTACCTGGAACTTCAGGCCAACGGTATTCCCGAACAGGCAAAAGTAAATGATGCCCTTGTTCGCCTCGGTCGTGAGACCGGTCTGCCTGTTGTCGCCACAAACGACTGCCACTACCTGCGCAAGAGCGACGCACGGGCGCACGAGATCCTTCTTTGCATCCAGACGGGTAAAACCATCCTCGATGAGAAGCGCATGAAATTTCAGACCGATCAGCTCTATTTCAAGTCTCCCGAGGAGATGGCCCGTGAATTTTCCCATGTCCCGGAGGCTCTCGAAAATACGCTGGCCATTGCAGAACGCTGCGACCTGGAACTCGAGTTTGGAAAGCACCACTTTCCGGTGTTTCCACTGGAACCCGGAGAGAGCCTTCAGGAGAGATTCGAAAAGACGGTTTGGGACGGCTTTAAACGACGTATGCAGGCGATCGGAAGGAGGCGGCCGGGATTTTCGGAACGGGAGCAGAAGGAGTACGAAGGCCGGCTTGGGTACGAGATGAAGGTGATCGAGGAGATGGGTTTTTCCGCCTATTTCCTGATTGTTGCCGATTTTATCAACTATGCGAAAAACAGGGGAATTCCCGTCGGACCGGGAAGAGGGTCCGCCGCCGGCAGCCTGGTCGCCTATGTGATGAACATCACGGACCTGGATCCCATCGAGCATGGCCTGATTTTCGAACGCTTTCTCAATGTCGAACGCATCAGTTTGCCGGATATCGACGTGGATTTCTGCATCCATGGAAGGGAGGAAGTTCTTCGCTATGTGTCCGAGAAATACGGCAAGGATCGAGTAGCCCAGATCAGCACGTTCGGGACAATGCAGGCGAGAGCGGTCATTCGCGATGTAGGGCGTGCTCTTGCCATGCCGTATAATGAAGTGGACCGGATCGCCAAGTTGATCCCGGCGTCTCCGGGGATAACCCTCGAAAAAGCCTTCCAGCTGGAACCGCGGCTGGGGGAGCAGCAGCGGGACGACCCGCAGCTGAGAGAACTCTTCGAAATCGCGTTCGCACTGGAAGGACTTACCCGCCACGCCTCCACCCACGCGGCGGGCGTCGTGATGGCAGACAAGCCGATAGTGGAATACATGCCCCTCTACAAGGGGCAGGACGACGAGGTGGTGACCCAGTATTCCATGAAATTCGTGGAGAAGGCCGGGCTGATCAAGTTTGATTTTCTCGGGCTGAGGAACCTTACGGTGATCAGCAACGCCGTGCAGCTCATCGACGCCAACCATGGCGTGCGACTCGACATGGATGCCCTCCCGCTGGATGATCCGGCCACCTACACCCTTCTCGGCCGGGCAGACACCACGGGGGTGTTCCAGCTGGAGAGTTCGGGAATGAGGGACATTTTGGTGCGCCTCAAACCGGAAAGCTTCGCGGACATCGTGGCCCTGGTCGCCCTATACAGGCCGGGTCCCCTCGAAAGCGGGATGGTCGAAAACTATATTCAGGGCAAACATGGAAAGATAGAGATCAGTTACGACATTGAGGCCCTTCGCCCGATCCTCGAACCCACGTACGGAGTGATCCTCTACCAGGAACAGGTGATGAAGATCGCCAGCGTGCTGGCGGACTATACCCTTGGCGAGGCCGATATCCTCAGGCGGGCTATGGGCAAGAAGAAGCCCGAGGAGATGCAGGCTCAGCGAAAAAGGTTCGTGGAGGGCGCCACCCGAAACGCGATCGAACTTTCCAAGGCCAATCACATCTTCGACCTGATGGAAAAATTCGCGGGGTACGGGTTCAACAAGTCTCACAGCGCCGCCTATGCCTTGATAGCCTATCAGACCGCCTACCTGAAGGCCCATTATCCCGTCGAATTCATGGGCGCCCTGCTCAACAGCTTTCTCAGCAACTCCGACCAGGTGGTTAGACTCATCAACGAATGCAGGGAGATGGGAATCAAAATCCTTCCTCCGGACGTCAATGCCAGCAACAAGGATTTCACGGTCGTGGAGGGCAGAATACGCTTCGGGCTTGGAGCGGTGAAGAATGTGGGTGAGGCGGCAATCGAGACGATCATCCATGGTCGACGCGAGGAAGGCCCCTTCGAATCGCTGTACGATTTCTGCCGAAGAGTTGACACTCAAAAGGTGAACAGGAGGGTGATCGAGCAGCTGATCAAGTGTGGAGCGTTCGATTCCATCACTTCCGGGAGATCACGGCTTCTGGCCGCCCTGGATGATGCCCTCGAGAAGTCGCAGGTCATCCAGCGCGACCGCCAGGCGGGCCAGATGAACATGTTCGATCTTCTGATGTCTTCGCGGAAGAGTCCTGTTCCCGAACTGCCTGACGTACCCGCCTGGGACCGGCGGATCACCCTCCAGTACGAAAAGGAGGCGCTCGGCTTTTACATATCGGGGCACCCCATGGATCATTACGCGGATCGACTGGCGGGGCTGTGCACCACGGACAGTCAGGCGGTGAAGGAGAAGAGGGAAGGCGCCGAGGTGGTGATCAGCGGAATGTTGAGCATCGTGAAGGAACTCACCACCAAGCGGGGTGATCGCATGGCCTTCTTGTCCCTAGAGGACAAGGAGGGCCTGGTCGAGATCGTGGCCTTCTCTGAGGTTTTCGGACAGTCCCGGCACCTGCTGGACGCAGACGAGCCTTTGGTGGTGATCGGCAAGGTGCAGCACGATGAAAAGGGGTCCAAGATCATCGCCAATCATATTCTCACCCTGGATGATGCCGAAATGCAGACCGTGGAATCCGTGCGCATCCGTCTGAATGCCGACAAAATCGACCGGGACGGCCTGTCCCGACTCCGTCACCTGCTTCTGAGCCACCCGGGAGAATGCCCGACCTTTCTGCACGTGGTGGTGGATGGCAAGGGCGAGGCGGTCATTGCCCTGAATTCCAAACTCCTGGTCAATCCGTCGCGGTCGTTCTTCGAGGATATGGGCAGGTATTTCGGACCGGATTCGACGGAAGCGGTCCATAAGATCTGCCACGCATAGGCAGGGAGAATTCCGGCACGAGAGCCGGCAGTCCTCCTTTCAGCTTCACTCTTGTCCCGATACCGGGAGTTGATCGTGATTGAAGAATATCGATTCGGCACCATGAGGGTGCGAGGCAGGGAATATCACGGCGACCTCAAGATCGTGAACGATGAAGTGGTCGATGGCTGGTGGCGCAAAGAGGGGCACGAGGTCGCGGCTGACGATATTATGGATATTCTTGTGATGAAGCCCCGCTGCCTGGTTGTGGGAACCGGGCAGCCCGGCCGGATGCGGGTGGCCGAATCCCTGAAGGCGTTGCTTCTCGATGCGGGGATCGAGCTGGTGGAAGAGCCTACGGCGGAGGCGGTACGGACGTTCAATCGCCTGCGGGAGAGCGGCGGTTTCGTGGCCGGCGCCTTTCACCTTACATGCTGAATATGCCGATGCTCCGAACAAGAATCTATTTTATCGAAACCTCGGCCGCGGAGCACAGGAGTCTGCTGTGCCGGTGGGTCGAACAATGCCATGAAAGCGGCAGGAAGGTCCAGGTGCTGGCGGAATCCGGGATGGCGGCACGGCACCTGGACCAGATGCTCTGGACTTTTTCGGAGTCGAGCTTTGTGCCTCACGGCATCCATGTGCCGGGCGAAGAAGACGCCTCCGTTCACCAGGTGCTGATCACCGTGGGCGAGGTGCCTTTGGGACCCATGGACGTGCTGGTGTGCGATGCGGGGTGTAGCCTGGATTTCATGGCTCGTTTCGACTGCGTGCTGCACTTCGTCGTGAAAGACGATCCCGGGAGGCGCCAGGACAGCCGCCTGATGTGGCAGAAGGCGAAGGACCGGGGGTTCGAAGTGCTCCATGTTCCCGAATCCCGCAACGCGAAGATGCCATCTCGACTCTAACAGTCCACGGCGCAAACCTTCGTGGTGCGCTGTCGTTCCGGCCGGCAGCCCCGAGTTTTGTGCCTCGTCGAGGTCCCTGTGCGGATCGTTTGGGCGGGCGAACGGTACCGGGGATGGGGGTTATCGTGAAAATTATCATGATGAATAAAGAGGGGTGCAGCAGGATGCAAAGCCGTTGAAACGGCTGCATATCCGGGCCCGGCCTTCGAATGCGGGTGCTGCTCCTTCTTTTTGTTTGACTCTGTGCAAGGGATACGTGGTTCATTGTGCCAAATGCCGATCTGGAAGGATTTTTGTGGGGATCGGACTGCTAATGTGAATCTTTGGACGAACAAGGGGGGAAAGCGCTTGACAACTACCCGTGAACCGCTAGAATAGTTCAAATTTGTATGGAAGCAAACCAGGGGTCTATCTAAATGTTGAAATGGAGGAGAAGCTGATATGGGAAGGGTTGCTGATAAACTCAAAGAACTGCGCGAACGCGAAGCGAAGATTAAGGAAATGGGTGGAGCCAAGGCTGTGGCTCAACAGCGTGAACGAGGCAAGCTGACAGCCCGTGAGCGTATAGATCTCTTTTTTGATCCCGGTAGCTTCCGCGAACTCGATATGTTTGTGAAGCACAGAGGGACGTTGTTCGGGATAGACAAGGTCGAGATTGCCGCGGACGGCGTTGTTACCGGCTACGGGACGGTAAACGGCCGCCAGGTGTTTGCTTTTGCCCAGGATTTTACAGCCCGTGCAGGCAGCCTCGGCGAAATGCACGCCAAGAAGATCTGCAAGGTCATGGATCTCGCTCTGAGGGCGGGCAAGCCGTTCGTCGGGTTCAACGACTCGGGCGGTGCACGCATCCAGGAGGGAGTCGATTCGCTGTCCGGGTACGGCCAGATCTTCTACCGCAACGCCATTTCCTCCGGAGTTATTCCTCAGATTTCCGCCATTATGGGTCCCTGCGCAGGCGGCGCGGTTTACTCCCCCGCCATGACCGACTACATCTACATGGTGAAGAATACGGGCCTGATGTTTATCACGGGTCCGGACGTCATCAAGTCGGTGCTGGGCGAGATCATCACCCAGGAGGAACTGGGCGGCGCCATGACCCACAACAGCAAGAGCGGTGTGGCTCATTTCGCTTGCGAAAGTGATGCCGACTGCATCGAGCAGATCAAGGTCCTCCTGAGTTTCTTCCCTGACAACAACATGGAAGATCCACCCATCAAGCCGACGAACGACAGTCCCGTCCGCATGTGCCCCGAACTCGATACCATCATTCCCGAAAATCCCATGGGCGCCTATGACATGCGGGATGTCATCCGTGCCATCGCCGACGACGGCGATTTCGTGGAAGTCCACCAGTATTACGCGATGAACATCGTTGTGGGTTTCGTTCGCCTGAACGGCAAACCCACCGGCATCATCGCCAACCAGCCCAAAGTGCTCGCCGGGTGCCTCGATGTGGATTCGTCGGACAAGGCCACCCGCTTTATCCGCTTCTGTGATGCCTTCAACATCCAGATGCTGACCATCGCGGACGTGCCCGGATACCTGCCCGGAAGGCAGCAGGAATGGGGCGGAATCATCCGCCACGGCGCAAAGCTGCTCTGGTGCTACTCGGAAGCCACCGTTCCCAAGATCACCCTGATTACCCGCAAGGACTACGGTGGATCCTATCTGGCCATGTGTTCCAAGGACCTCGGAGCGGACATTGCCCTGGCCTGGCCGACGGCCGAGATCGCCGTTATGGGTGCCGAGGGCGCGGCCAATGTCATCTTCCGCAAGGAGATCAGCTCCGCCGAAGATCCTGTGGCAAAACGCCAGGAAGTGATCGACAACTATCGAAACGCTCTTTACAACCCCTACATCGCGGCATCGCGCGGCTACATCGACGGAGTGATCATGCCTTCGGAATCGAGGGCCCGGCTCATCGAGGCATTCGATGTACTCGCGTCCAAGCGCCAGGCTCTGCCGCCCAAGAAGCACGGTAACATTCCAATGTAAAGACTCCGAAACCCTGGGCCGGGAGGGGGGAGAATGCGCTGTCTTTATTCGTCTGCCTCCACGTTCTCCTCGACCCCCGGTGCCTGAAAAGGCTTTGTTCCATGATATGTGCCCGCCTTCCCCAGCCGGTAAGGCGGGTTTTTCTTTCCGGAGATACTATGCATGTCCGAGACAAATCTGACTCCGTTTCATGACTGGCTCGTACACCTGCGGCGCACCTTCCACGAAATTCCTGAACTGGCTTACCAGGAGGAAAAAACCTCGGCCAGGATAAGAGAAGTCCTGGATGAACTCGGTGTCGCCTGCGAAACCGGGGTGGCGAAAACCGGGCTGGTGGCCTGCCTGGAGGCGAAAAGAACCGGACCGACCGTTGCTCTGAGAGCGGACATGGACGGTTTGCCCATCGAGGAAGGCGGTGAAGTTTCCTATCGATCCAGGCACCCGGGGATAATGCATGCCTGTGGACATGACGGCCATGTCACCATCGCTCTCGGGGTCATTCGATGGCTTGTTGAATACGGGTGGGTGCAGAAAGGTCACGGCAGAAAGCTTTTCATTTTTCAGCCTGCCGAAGAAGGAGGTGGCTCCGGAGCCAGGGAGATGATCGCGTCCGGCGTATTCGATTCAGAACCTGTGGAAGCAATCTTTGCATGCCACATGTATCCGGAACTGCCTGTGGGAGAGGTCGGAGTCGCATCGGGTGTCAGCAACGCAGCATCGGACAATTTCGTGATCAGGCTGGTGGGAAAGGGCGGACATGGAGCCCAGCCGCATCTATGTGTCGACCCCGTGGTGGCGGGAGCTCACCTGGTTCTGCAGATGCAGGATATCATCAGCCGCAACCTGCCCCCCCTCGAACCCGCCGTACTGACCGTGGGCCGTTTCCATGCCGGTACCGGCCGAAACATCATCCCGCGGGAAGCGGTTCTGGAAGGGACCATCCGCACACTCGACCGCAAGGTGCGGGACACGATCCTTGAACGGATGGAAGGTCTACTCAGGGGATTGGAGGCCGGGCACGGCGTTTCGTCGAAATTTGACATCACTTCAGGGTATCCGCCGGTTGTGAACGATCCCCGGATGCTGGATCATGTCCTGCGGCATGCCGAGGCTCTGCTGGGCAGTGGGCATGTGCACGTCGAACCGCCCCGGATGGGTGCCGAGGACTTCGCCTATTTCCTGGAAAGATGGCCTGGAGTGCTCATTCGACTCGGATGCAGATCTCGGAGCAAGCCCTTCGTTCACGGACTGCATTCCCCTTTCTTCGATTTCGACGAACGGGCACTCGATGTGGGCGTGCGCCTCTGCATCCGGCTGCTCACCGCTTATGAATCGCCGGAGGAGGCTTGAGGCGGGGGGATCTGTGTCTCTCGACGGATCCGTTCAGGAGCGGTTCGGGAGCGATTCGCAGTCCCGTTCCGAGCGGATGTCGTAACGAACGCCGCCTATGACAAAATGGAAACCTTTCTCGGTTTCGTCTGATTGAAGATACCGGGCGAGTTCGTTGTAGGCCGTTCTGCCGAAGCGTGCCTTGAGGCGCCTCGGTGTGGCCAGGCAGTACAGTGCATCATTGCAGGCCACGGTGAGAGTATCAGCGCGAAGAGGTTCCCTGCGGCCATCGCAAAGCTCGATGTGCACTCGATAAAGATTTCCCGCGACGTCGGCGTCCACGTGCACGTATCGCACGAAGACAGGCGCATCGGCAACGTGGACGGGATGAATCTCCCCTTCGCAGCGGATGAAGAACCCGTCGCTGTGCTGGAAAAGAGAACGACTGAGTATGCGAAACAGATCGGGATCCGTTACGGGGTTTCCTTCACAGAACCAGTCTCCATGCTCGTCTATCCGGTATTCGTAACGGTGTCCGGGCGCGGATGTCCGCATCGATTCAAAACCTCCCGCCTTTGACCCCCGGCGGCATCACCACTCGAAATCCACCGCCAGAATGCCGTCGCACAGGTCTTTTACCTTCGCGAGGACAGCCAGGTGATCGGGGTGCACCTGGTATGCTTTCATTGCATCGAGGTTTTCGAAGGTGGAGACCAGCGCAAAATCATAGGATCGCTCCGAACGAACGATATCCCGCCCGAATTCGTAGCCTCTGATCTCCCTGATGACGGCCGGAAGAGCGCCGAGGCTTTTCTCGAGGTCGGCAATGTCGGAATCTTTGGTTCCCCCTTTGAACTTCATGAATACCACGTGTTTGAGCATTCCGTTCTCCTTTCGATTCGGCGGGAGGCTCCACCGTTCGACGTTCAGGAAGAGGCCCTGCCTTCGCGCAGGCGTCGCACATCTCCGATGCGTATGGTGACCTTCTGAGTGTCAAAGTATTCCAGCAGTGGAATGGTATACTTCCGGCTCGCCTGGGTCATGTCCTTGAACTGGGGTGTCGAGATTTCCCCGTGTTCTTTGAGGTAGGAGACAAGGCGCTGCTGGAGTTCCGCGATGGGGGTGACGTGAAAGTACAGATCTTCCTTGGCCTTGACCAGGATGGACTGGGAGACCATCCATTCGAGTACTTCCTGGTGGCGCCGCGGCGTTCCGGGAAGTCTATCGGTGATCTCCTTGAGAAAGGGCGGCTGGAGACCGGCTTCGAGAAAAGCCTTTTCTATCTTCTGCCGTATGGCCTGTTCCTCGCCCGTGAGATCAATCTTGTGGGATGCCAGCCGCACCCATTCCATCTCCTGGGCGACCAGATCCTGTTCGGTAAGCCGGCGCAGAACATAGTTGTAAAGTTTTACGTCCACGGGCTTGGCGAGCTGTGCGGACAACTCCTCCTTGGGCATTCCCGTCTTGAGCGGAAATCGCCTGTGGTAGTCGGCAAGCGTATCGAGTATGGACTGCTTGATTTCCTCGAGGACACCGGCTTCCAGAAGTCTTCTGTTTTCCTTGTCGTACAGGATGATCTTCTTGCGGCTTATGAACCCGGGAAGAATGCCTTCGAGAGATTTGGCCGAAACGTTGGCTCGAATCAACAGTTCATCCTGGGACACCCCCGCCCAGCCGCTGTCGCGGACATGCCACAGGACGATCTCGGATTCGTCGCTGGTGAGCAAGGTTCCGAGAGTCCTGGCAGCCTCCCGCTTGTCCTGCCCCTTGTGCTTGCGGGGAAGCGGATGGAGGATCGTCCCGCCTCCAATGGTCTGCACAGGGGAATAGGACCTCACCACGAACCGGTCTCCCCGGAGAGCCGCAACGGGTTGATTCAGGCGGATCTGCGCGAAGGCGCGCTCGCCTGCTGCCAGTTCAACCCTGTCGAGGAGCACGACGGTGGCAATGTGTTCGGCGGTTCCGGTGTGAAAGCGGATCTTGGCTCTGTGCTTGAGCGGCCGGGGGCAGCTGGGCAGGAGTTCGATGTGTACGTCGATCATGTGAGTTGCCGCCAGGGAACCGGGGGTGGCCACAACGTGGCCCCGCTGAACCAGAGCGCGTTCCATGCCCTGGAGGTTGACGGCGGTGCGCTGCCCTGGGAGTACCTCCTGCACCTCCTGTCCGTGAACCTGGAGTCCCCGGACCTTGCTCTTGTACCCCAGAGGATAGACGACTACCGGATCTCCCAGGCGGAGTCTGCCCGAAGCGCTTGTGCCTGTCACCACCGTCCCGAATCCGCGCATGGAGAAAACGCGGTCCACCGGGAGTCGGAACGGCCCGTCGGCACTCCTGGGTTGAACCTGGTTGAAAAGATGGAGGAGTTTCTCCTTGAGTTGGTCGATGCCTTCACCGGTGTGGGCGGAGACGGGAATCACCGGTGCTCCTTCGAGGAATGTCCCCTTGAGGAAATCCGTCACATCTTCCCGCACCATTTCCACCCAGTCGGGATCTTGCACCAGGTCGATCTTGGTGAGGACAACCAGGCCCTTTTTCACGTGAAGCAGTTCGCAGATTTCCATGTGTTCGCGCGTCTGAGGCATGACTCCTTCGTCCGCCGCCACGACCAGGGCCACCATGTCGATTCCCGTGGCCCCGGCCACCATGTGCTTTACAAAGCGCTCATGTCCCGGCACGTCCACGATTCCCAGCAGGTTGCCTCCCGGTAGATCCATGTGCGCAAAGCCAAGCTCTATGGTAATCCCCCGCAGTTTCTCTTCCTTGAGCCGATCGGTGTCGATCCCGGTCAGGGCCCTGATGAGAGATGTCTTGCCATGGTCGATGTGCCCTGCAGTGCCCAGTATCACCTGCTTCATAGGCTTGCCTTATTGCCTTGAGGTTTTAAAATAATAAGTTCCGAGGCCTGGAATGTAATGTAACTTATCAGAGGGGTACCTTTCAATACAAGGCCTTTCCCTTCCAGTTCGGCCGTCGGAGGAAGACTCCGAAGGCGGCGGGCTCAGCCGCTCGTCCGAAGGTGGTTGGAAGAGTCTTCCCTGTGGATCGGACTAACGAGGCGATATGAAATCTTTTGACTTTGATTTAACCGTACTCTAATATTTAAAGTTTAAAATACAAGGGAGAATATGCCATGGGATTCAATATCGCTCAACGCAGTCGAATGTATCGGCTGCCGCCTTATGTGTTCGCTCAGGTGAATGCTCTGAAGATGGAAAAACGAAGGGCCGGCGAGGACATTATCGATCTCGGGATGGGAAATCCCGATCTGCCCACCCCCAAGCACATTATCGACAAGCTCATCGAAGCCGTCAGAAAATCCCACAATCACCGTTATTCGGCTTCGAGGGGGATCACTAAGCTGAGGGAAGGCATCGCCAACTGGTATAAACGAAGGTACGACGTAGACCTCGATCCCGAAATCGAAACGGTGGTGACCATCGGGGCGAAGGAGGGCCTGTCGCACCTTGTGCTGGTGCTGGTGAGTCCCGGCGATGTGGTTTTTGCGCCCAATCCCACCTATCCCATTCATCCGTATTCGGCGATCATTGCAGGCGGGGATGTGCGATCCATTCCCATAGGTCCGGACAGAAACTTCCTCGAAGACCTCGAAACCGCCACCAAGCAGACGTGGCCCAGGCCCAGGCTGCTTATCATCTCTTTTCCACACAATCCCACAACGGCCGTCGTGGACCTGGATTTCTTCCGGAAGATCGTCGACTTCGCAAAAGAGAACAACATGATGGTCATCCACGACCTGGCTTATGCCGACCTGGTCTTCGACGGCTATCGGGCTCCAAGCTTCCTCCAGGTGCCTGGAGCCAAGGAAGTGGGGGTCGAGTTCTTTTCCATGTCCAAGAGTTACAGCATGGCTGGATGGCGGGTGGGTTTCTGTGTGGGAAATCCCGAGATGATCTCGGCTCTCACGCGCATCAAGAGTTACCTGGACTATGGAGTCTTCCAGCCGATTCAGATCGCAGCGACAGTGGCCCTGCAGGCGGACCAGTCCTGCGTGGAAGGGATAGTATCCGTGTACCGGTCCCGCCGCGACGTGCTCGTGGATGGTTTGAACCGCGTAGGCTGGGCCGTGGAAAAACCCAGGGGCACCATGTTCGTCTGGGCGCAGATCCCTGAACGATTCAGGAAGATGGGGTCCGTCGAGTTCTCCAAGTACCTGATCGAGGAGGCAAAGGTGGCGGTGTCGCCCGGCCTGGGGTTCGGCGAGTACGGGGACGACTACGTCAGGTTTGCGCTCGTCGAGAACGAGATGCGCACCAAGCAGGCAATCAGGGGAGTGCGCCGGGCGATGCAGAAGAAGTAGCGGTTTTTGCATTTGCCGTGCGAAAACGAACTGGGCGCTCTTTTGGCCCCGGAGTCATTCACAGACCTTGTTTCGAAGATCGAGGGTAAGATGCGTTCGATAGGAGTAGGTTTGATCGGCTGGGGAACGGTGGGGTCCGGGGTCATCGAGGTTCTGCGGGAGAATGCCGATGCCATCGAGAGCCGCCTGGGGGTTCCGCTCCGGTTGCTTCATGTGGCGGACCGGGACCTGGACAGGGATAGACCGATACGTGTGGATGCATCCCTGCTGACCACGCGGCTGGAAGATGTGCTCGATGATCCGCAGGTTCACATAGTGATTGAACTGATGGGAGGATTGGGCGCGGCGAAGGACGTCATCGTCCGGGCCCTCGACAGCGGCAAGCACGTGGTTACAGCCAACAAGGCGCTGTTGGCCCATGAAGGCAACGATCTTTTCCAGACGGCCGTCCGCAACGACCGGGCCATAGGATTTGAAGCTGCAGTGGCTGGCGGCATCCCGCTCATCAAGTCACTCCGGGAAGGCCTGGCGGGGAATCGCATCAAAACCATCTTCGGGATCCTCAACGGCACGGCCAATTATATACTTACGCGCATGACCGAGGCGAAACTCTCCTTTCAAGCGGCCCTGAAGGAGGCTCAGGACCTGGGGTACGCGGAGGCGGATCCCGCGCTGGATGTCGAAGGAATCGATACCGCCCACAAGCTCGCCATTGCGGCTGCTCTTTCCTTCGGCACTCCCATTCAGTTCGAACAGGTCTACACGGAAGGGATCACGCGCATCGACCCCCTCGACGTACGCTACGGGGAAGAATTCGGATACCAGCTCAAACTGCTCGCCATTGCCAGGAATACCGATGGAAGAATCGAAATGCGGGTGCACCCGACGCTCATCCCTCACCACCATGTTCTGGCCAGCGTGAAGGGAGCCTACAACGCCGTGCACATACAGGGGAATGCCGTGGGCAATATCATGCTGTACGGCATGGGGGCGGGAATGATGCCCACGGGCAGCGCGGTGGTGAGTGATCTCATCGATATCGCTCGCGACATCCTCGGCAATACTCCTCGGCGCATCCCTTCCCTGGCGTTTCAACCGGACCGGTTGAAACCGCTGCCCATCAAACCCATCGAGGATATTTCCACGTGCTATTATTTCCGGTTCTCCGCGGTGGACAGCCCGGGAGTCCTGTCCAAGATTTCGGGTATCCTTGGAGAGAACCGGATCAGCATTGCGTCGGTCATTCAAAAGGGCCGTCAGGAAGAGGCGTCGGTTCCCATTGTCATGCTCACCCACGAAGCTGTCGAGAGTCATGTAAGGAGGGCGCTTGCCGAGATTGACCGTCTGGATGTGGTGACGTCGCGCACCCAGGTGATCCGGATCGAAAACCAGGAGACAAACGATTTCTTCTAGAGTTCGGCACGAAGCTGCGAATCGAGTGAACCATGGACCGGAAGACGATTATTCTTGTGGGTGACGGGATGGGGGATTACCCCCTCGAGGAACTGGATGGCAAAACTCCACTCGAAGCCGCCCGGACGCCGAATATCGACAGGCTGCTCTCCGTGGGACGAATGGGGATTGTGAGAACGATCCCGGAATCGATGGAGCCGGGCAGCGACATTGCCAACATGAGCCTTCTGGGATACGATCCGAAAAGATATCATTCGGGCCGGGCTCCACTCGAGGCAGCCAGCATGGGAGTACGACTGGCTCCCGACGAGGTGGCGTTCCGGTGTAATCTCGTTACCCTCGAAAAAGACGGGGATGGCGAGGTGCGCATGGGTGACTATTCAGCCGGGCACATTACCACCGGCGAATCTCACCAGTTGATCGCGTCACTTCGGGATGATGCCGTCACAAGCCCGCTGCGCCTGTATCCGGGGGTGAGCTACAGGCATCTGCTGGTCTGGCCTGGAGGGCGGGACGATCTTCCCACAACTCCGCCTCATGACATCTCGGGAGAACCCGTATCGCGGTACGCAAAGGTTTATCTCGAAGAACCGCTCCTGAAATCTTTCATGGATCATGCCGCCGCCGTTCTTGCTGACCATCCGGTCAACCGCTCGCGCATGGGCGCAGGAAAGCGGCCTGCCAACGCCGTCTGGCTTTGGGGGCAGGGGCGGGCTCCAGCGATGCCGACCCTGGCGGAAAGGTTCGGCCTGAAGGGAGCAATGATTTCAGCTGTCGATCTTCTGAAGGGGCTGGGCGTCTATGCCGGTCTCGACCCTGTCCCTGTTGCGGGGGCTACGGGGTATCTCGACACCAATTATGCCGGAAAGGTGGACGCCGCCATGCATGCCCTCGAAAACGGGCAGTTCGTGTACGTTCACATCGAGGCGCCTGACGAGGCGGGGCACGAGGGAAACCTGGCCAAGAAGATCGAGGCCATCGAGGCTTTCGATGAAAAGGTTGTCGGTCCCGTCGCCCGGAAAGCCCTTCGTTTTTCCAGCGTGCGGCTGCTCATCGCCACCGATCATCTCACTCCTGTCCGCAGGAGAACTCACGTATCCGACCCGGTGCCTTTTCTGCTGGTTCCCGAACTGAATACCCCGGCTTCTCTGAATCCGTCTTCGGGCAGCTTCAGCGAAAATTCCGCCAGGTCCTCGGGATGGGAATTTCATGACGGCCCGGCGCTCTTCGAGTATCTCGTGCTCTCCTGAACTGCCGGACCGGGTGTGAACAACGGCCGGTTCCGAAGCTTTTCCACGGTATCCATGCCCGGATGCTCGGGCTGCCTCCAGTGAGGGCGAGAAATGGTCGTTCAGGCTGTGGTCAGGGTAATCTATGGTGATACGGACGCCATGGGTCAGGCCTATTACGGCAACTATCTGAAGTGGTTCGAAGTGGGCCGCGCCGAGTGGTTTCGTTCGAGCGGTATGAGTTACCGGCAGATCGAGGAAAGGGGGCTGTGGCTTCCCGTTGTCGAGGCGCATTGTACTTACTGTAAGCCTGCCTTTTACGACGATATCCTTAATGTCGGCACATGGTTCAGCTTCTCGGGACCCGCCCGCCTGCGATTCGATTATGAAATCAGGAGGGACGGAGACCTGCTGACCTCCGGATACACCGTGCACGTGTGCATGAAGCGGGACCGCCGGGTAGTCAAGCCGCCCGGGTATCTGAAAATTCTTCTTGATGCCGCGGCGAGGCCTCCCGTTGCGGATCCGGATCGATAGCGGGGTGGAAGCGGGCCGCCGAGATGTCTTCGGGCTCGGATAAGGGCCTGATTATGCCGGGTTTCATGAGATGGTTTTGCGGAATGGTTGTCCGAATTGTCCCGCCTCTGGCTTTTTAACGGGTGAATGATGATTATCTTTCCGGCAATTGATCTTAAAGAGGGACAGTGTGTTCGTTTAATGCAGGGGGATCCCGACCGGGTGACCGTCTACGGCAGAGACCCGCTGGCTGTGGCAAAGCGATGGCAGGATGAAGGCGCACAATGGCTTCACGTCGTGGACCTCGACGGCGCCTTCGCCAAATCACCCAGAAACCGTGGAGTGATCGCTGCCATTGTCGAGTCCGTTTCCATACCGGTGCAGGTGGGGGGAGGCATACGCAGCCTGGATACCGTCCATGCGTATCTCTCGTTGGGTGTATCGAGGGTTATCCTGGGTACGGCGGCCGTACACCGCCCTGAACTCGTCGAGGAGGCGTGCGGAAAGTATCCTCACCGCGTCGCACTCGGCCTGGACGCCCGCGACGGCCGCCTCGCCGTGGAAGGCTGGAAGGAAACCACGAGCGTCGATGCGGTTTCCTTTGTGCGACAGTTTGAAAACCTGGCGCTTGCCGCCGTAATCTACACGGATATCCACCGCGACGGAATGCAGTCCGGCGTCAATGTGGAAGCGACACGCCGCCTGCTCGAATCGTCCGCGATTCCCGTGGTGGCTTCGGGAGGCGTTGCAGACCTGGAGGACATCCGAAAGCTTCTGCCGCTGGTTCGACTCGGACTCATGGGAGTCATCACCGGCAGGGCCATTTACAACGGCACCCTGGATCTGAAGGAGGCTCTGCGGCTGGTTCGGGAATTCACGAGTGCCGTGGAACCGCCCGGCCGGGGCAGGTGAGGTCGCTATGTCTTTGAAGGAACGTATCGAACAGGAACTGAAGGACGCCATTCTCGAGAAGAATGAAAACAGGCGCAATGCCATCCGCCTGCTCCTGACCGCACTCAAGGTGAAGGAGAAGGAGTTCAGAAGGATCCCTGACGAATTGGAAATCCAGCAGGTGATTGCGTCGCAGATCAAGCAGAGACGGGATTCCGTCGAGCAGTTCACCCAAGCGGGCAGGCAGGATTTGGCTCGCAAGGAGGAAGAGGAGATCCTGGTTCTCCAGAAGTTCATGCCCGAAGCGCTCGAACCCGAAGAACTGCAGAAGCTCGTCGACGAGGTGATCGCGGAGGTCGGAGCCCGTTCCGTAAAGGAAATGGGGAAGGTGATGAAGGCGCTCATGCCCAGGGTCGGCGGGCGGGCGGATGGAAAGCGGGTCAACGAGATCGTACGCGCCAGGCTTGAATCCTGACCTTCGTCTCGACCTTACACCCAATGGAACATCCGTTGTCGAGCTGGCAAGCTGTTGAATTGGTTAAGGAAGACTCCTGGATTAAGCCGCGATCCCAAGAAAAACCTTGATTTGGACGATTCCAGGGGATAAATATCCAAAGTTTGGCATTTTGAAGCAATGCCCGACGTGTCTTGTACCATCATCTTTCAGGAGCAGGCTGTCTCGAGTGGATAATTCGGGTGTCGCCACTTTGGTGAAAGAGGCCGTTGACATTGTAGATGTCATAGGTCAGGTGGTTCCGTTGCGCCGAAACGGGAATCGTCATTTAGGGCTGTGCCCGTTTCACCAGGAGAAGACTCCATCCTTCCACGTGGATGCGCAGAATCAGTTCTATTACTGCTTCGGGTGCGGAAGCGGCGGAGACGTCCTCAGCTTTGTCATGAAGTACCGGAACCTTGCCTTTGGAGATGCACTGAGATACCTTGCGGAACGTTACAACATCCTGTTGCCTGAGAAGGAACATAACCGCCCGGGTCATGGCGGTCCAGCCGATGCCGCTCGAAAGGAGCGGCATCGGCTGTATGGGGTCTTACGGATCGCTGCGGACTATTTTTATGAGCAGCTCCATCACAGCCCTGCGGGACTCGAGGCCAGAGACTATATTGCCCGGCGCCGCCTGCCCCCGGAGGTCGTGGAAGCACAGCGGCTCGGATTCGCTCCTCCCCGGTGGGACGGATTGTTGCAGCATCTTCGAGGGCGCGGCGTGGACCTCGAACTGGGTTTGAAGGCTGGGCTTCTCGCGAGGAGTTCGAGGGACACGGCCAGGCTTTACGACCGCTTCAGGAATCGCTTGATTTTCCCCATAACGGATGACCACAACCGGATCATAGCCTTCGGCGGCAGAGTCCTGGCGGCGGATTCCCATGATGAGCCGAAATATCTGAACAGCCCGGAGACGCCCGTATACCACAAGGGGCGCACCCTTTATCAGCTTGCCAGGGCTCGCGAGGCGTGCCGTCAGGTCAGGCAGGTGGTACTGGTCGAAGGGTATATGGACTTGTTGGCTTTTCACTCCCACGGTTTCTTCCGGGTTGTCGCTACCCTGGGCACCGCCTTGACCCCCTACCAGGTCCGGTTGCTTGCGCGCATGTCGGACGAGGTGGTGCTGGCTTACGACGGGGATGAGGCGGGTGAGAAGGCGATGCTCCGGGCACTTCCTCTTTTTCTGCAGGAAGAAGTCGACGTCAGGTCCGTGACGTTTCCCGCTGGTGAGGATCCTGACGATTTTTTGAGAGCACACGGGATTGCAGGGTTCGAAAGACTGCTCGATCGCCGGCAGGACCTGGGGACGTACGCCATATGCAAGATATTGGAAGGCTGGGATGGGAGCACGGGAGGAAAGTTGAGGATCCTGACGGAGCTCCAAACCGTCTTAGCCCATGTCCGGCGGCCCCTGCCCAGGTCGGAATACATTCGGCTGGTCTGCGACAGGCTCTCGCTCTCCGAGGAACTGGTGCGACGCGAACTGGACTACGACAGGCGCCGGAACCCGACGTATGTGTCCGTGTCGGCTGCAGGTGCATTGCCCAAAGTGGACGAAGTCTCATCCCTGGAAGAAAAAATCCTGCGCGTTCTCATCAAGTACCCCGCCCTTATTGAAGAGGTCAAGGGCTCCGAGGCCCCGGCCTACTTCGAACAATCCACCTTGAAAACGATTATACAGGCCCTGATGCGGCTCCCCGCCACTCCCGGCGGCAGTGCCGATCTGTCCATCGTCTATGATGCGCTGCAGGACACCGATGCCAGGGAGCTTTTTGCCCGGCTTCTCATGGAATCCTGTGAGCTCTCTGAACCTGAAGTCCACCTGAAAGACTGGCTGGAGGCCCTCACGCTGCGCGAGAAGAAACAGAAGCGTGCAGACCTGGACGAGGCGCTTCGGCAGGCGGTGAAGAACGGTGATTCGGAGCGGGTCAAAGACATTCTGGCAAAGATACAGGGCCTGAGTTCCGCTGGAAGAAGGGTGAGGGATCTACCTGACAACCTATAGGAGAACATGACCTATGACGGATAAGGAAATGAAGCAAAGGCGCGACCCCGCCCTTACCAAACCCGAGATGGACGATTTGAAGCGGCTCATCACCGTGGGCAAGGAAAAAGGCTACCTCACCTATGACGAAGTCAACGAAGCATTACCCGAGGATCTTGTGTCTCCCGAAAAACTGGATGATATGATGATGATTTTCGACGAGATGGATATCGAGATTGTTGATTCGGAGCAGCAGGTGCAGGTTGTGAGGGAAACAGCGGCTTCGGATCCCGATTCCCTGTTGGAAGAGGAAGAAGACGATCTGCAGATCGAAGCGGATGCAACCAGTCGTGTCACGGACCCGGTCAAGATGTACCTGCGGGAGATGGGGCAGGTTTCGCTGCTTACGCGCGAAGGCGAGGTGGAAATCGCCAAGAGGATCGAGGCGGGTGAACGCGAGGTATTCAACGCCATTATAGAATCTTCGATCGGCATAAAAGAAATCATGAATCTCAAGCAGAAGCTCGAGGGCGGGGAATGCAGACTGACGGACATACTTCGTGAGGTCGACGAGGAAATGTCCGAGGAAGAGGAAGCTGCACAGAGAGAGCGGGTTATCGGCATGCTCGAGGAGGTGCAGCGGTTGGACGAAGCGAATAAGCACATGCAGATGGCTCTCCTCAGCCATGGCCCGTCATCGGACGAAGAATTCATACTCAAGAACAACGTCCAGCAGAACAAGGAACGCATCGTCAGTCTGCTCAAGGGACTGCAGCTCAGCAAACGCCATATCGACAGCATTATCGACAAGCTGCACGAAAGTCTCAAAGTCATCGAGTCCTGTGAGAGAGACCTCCAGGATTGTCTCCTCCTGTCGTGCAAGCCCTTCCAGGAACTCAAACCCTTGTATGAAGCGGCCGTCGAAAGCGACGAAGGGGTGCAGCGGTATGCGAGGGAACTCGGCCTGCCCGAGGAGGATTTCCTGAGGCTGTTGTCCAAGGCTGTGGAGGCCAAAAAGCGCATCGCCGAATTCGAAGTGGAAGCCAAGATGGATTCCAAATCTTTGAGGCAGATCCTGCGCCGGGTGGAAGACGGAATTATACGCGCCAAGCTGGCCAAAAGCGAACTCATTGAAGCCAATCTGCGCCTTGTGGTGAGTATCGCCAAGAAATACACCAATCGCGACCTCCAGTTCCTGGATCTCATCCAGGAAGGCAATATCGGGCTCATGAAGGCAGTGGACAAGTTCGAGTATCAGAGGGGCTATAAATTCAGCACCTACGCCACCTG
>JABUEY010000058.1 GCA_013314815.1 Syntrophobacteraceae bacterium | reverse complement strand
CTCGGCGGCACGGGTACCCCGGCGCTTGGAGTAGATAAATGTAAACGCGGAATCGAATTCCACCCTTCTCACCATATCGAGAGTATCCTCGAAGTCCTCATCGGTCTCGCCGGGGAATCCGACCATTACGTCGGCACCCAGGGAAGCGTCCGGAAAGAGCCGGCGAAGCTCGAGTATCAGCTCCCCGTACTGGACGGGATCATACGGCCTGCGCATCATTGCGAGGATCTCGCCGTCTCCGCTCTGAAGAGGAACGTGGAAATGGGGGCATATCCAGGGGAGATCGGCGAGGGTGCGAAGGAGTTCGCCTGTCCATTCCATGGGCTCGATCGAACTCAGGCGGACGCGGCGAGGCAGTGTGCTGTTGTGCAGATCCTCGATAAGATCAGCCAGGCCGGCAGGTGTTTCGAGGTCGTTTCCCCACTGCCCGAGATGGATCCCCGTAAGTACCACTTCTTCGTAGCCGGAAGAGACGAAACGGTCCATCTGCCGGATTACTTCATCCGTCGGCAGACTGCGGCTCCTCCCCCTCGATCGGGGAACAATACAGTAGCTGCAGAACGCATTGCATCCGTCCTGGATTTTGAGGAAGGCACGTGCCCGGGAATGCATGTGCCGCACGGGAGCCGGCAGCAGGCGTGTCGCCTCGCGGGGATCGCCCACGGCGACGCAGGGTGAGGAGAGAGAAGCGGGCACCTGTATCCAGTTCAAGATGTCCAGTTTTTCAATGGTGCCAAGCACGTGCGTGGCCAGCCGTTCTTCGACGAACCTTTCGGGCTCGATCTGAGCGTTGCACCCGGCAACCACAACGGACGCACCGGGGTTAACGCGTTGGACCCTGCGCAGCAGTTGCCTTGTCTGAAAGGCGGCCCTGGATGTCACTGCACAGCTGTGGACGATATAAACATCAGCGGGCTCCCGTGACGAAACGATGGAATATCCGGCGGCATCAAACAATTCCAGGAAATGAGACGACTCGTACTGGTTGACCTTGCAGCCCAGCGTCTCGACGGCAACAGTAACATTTTTCAAATCGCACTCCGGGGTGTTATGAAGGCTTTGCGCGGCATTTCGGAACCGATTCAGTTCCTGTGATTGATAGTGCCGCCGCCCAACAGAAGGTCTTCGACGTAAAATACAGCGGCCTGTCCGGGCGTAACGGCGCGCTGAGGGCGGTCGAATTCCACCGAGGCAGCGGAATCGTTCAAGGGGGTTACCAGGGCGGAAGCGGCTTCGTGCTTGTGACGAATGCGCACCCTGCAGCGGACGGGTTCCCGTGGAGGGGCAACGGAGACCCAGTTGACGGAATCCACGGTGAAACGGGAACAATAGAGGTCCGCGGATCGTCCGATTCGCACCTTGTTGGCAACGGGGTCGAGTTCCACCACGTAGTAAGGCGATGTGGAAGGGATTCCGAGCCCCCGCCGCTGTCCGACGGTATAATTGTATATGCCGCCGTGCCGTCCGAGAACCCTGTCTTCCAGGTCAACGATGAGTCCTTCGCAGGAACGGGAGTCGACCTGGACCCTCTGCCTGACGAAATCCGTGTAGGAACCCGAAGGAATAAAACATATTTCCTGGCTCTCGCCGGGGATGAGCGGAGACAAACCCTCTTCTTCGGCCCAGCGGAGGACATCGGTCTTGTATGTTTTCCCCAGTGGGAAGATCGCTACGGACAGCTGTTCCTGGGTGAGACCGAACAGAAAATACGACTGGTCCTTGGCCTTGTCGCACGCCCTCAAAATCCCGAACCTGCCCGGGTTGGAGGCCGGTGGAATTATCCTGGCGTAATGACCCGTGGCAAAACGGTCTGCTCCGAGCTCCAGCGCTCTCCGGAGGAGCAGCCCGAACTTGATGCGCGGGTTGCAGATGGCGCACGGGTTGGGAGTCCGGCCTTTCAGGTACGCCTGGATAAAGGGGGAAGCCACGAGTTCGTCGAAATGCTCGCGCATATCCACAACGGTCAGAGGGATATCGAGCTTCGATGCGATGTGGTTCAGGGTCTTTTCGCGATCCTCCACGATCCGGGCGATGGACGGCTCGTCCGTGCCGGGCGGAGGAAACAGGCGCATGTGAAGGCCGAAAACATCATTTCCCTGTTGTTTCAGCAGAGTGGCCGTCCGGAGACTGTCTACACCCCCGCTCATTGCTACTGCAACACGCATTGGTTTCTTCCGTGTCCTGTTCGAGGTGCTCATCTTCCAGGGGAACGACCTTCTCGGGGTGCCCGGTCCTGCGCCAGTAATCGTTGACGGCTGCCTTCAAGGCGTCGGTTCCCAGGTTCGAACAGTGGAGCTTCTTGGCCGGCAGGCCTCCAAGGGCTTCGGCCACATCGTCACGGTTGACTTGGACGGCTTCTTCGAGTGTCTTTCCCGCTATCATTTCCGTCACCATGGAACTCACGGCTATGGCGGCTCCGCACCCGAAGGTCTTGAATTTGACCTCTGAAATACGGTTGTCCTGAACTCTTATGGTCATGCGCATGATGTCGCCGCAATTGACATTTCCCACCTGTCCGATCCCGTCGGGGTTTTCGACTTCACCGACGTTTCGGGGGTTCATGAAATGGTCCATGACCGTGTCGCTGTAATTCATCTTCCAACTCCTCATCCGATCGAAACATATCGTTGCTCGAACCCGGCCCGGGAACGCCTGTACCGGGGCGTTCAAAACCTGGATCCCCCTCCGCGCACACCCTCATCCCGTCCGGAGGGAGGAAAATGCATTCGCAACCTGCAACCGGCGTTGTTTTCAAATCTGCCGGGCAGGGGGCTGCAAATGTCGCTACATGGCGAGCGCCTTGTCGAAGGTCACGATCATGGCACGCACAGGGCATGTCTTGACACATAACTCACAGGCACTGCATCGCTCGGACTCGAAAAGGACTGCCATCTCGGGCCGCCTGATGTGCAATGCCCCGGTGGGGCAGACGGCCGTACACGCGCCGCATTGATAGCACCGTTCATCATCTCGACGGATACCCTGCGCAACGGGTTCGATCTGCACTCCCGCGTCCCTGAGGTACTTGATGCCCTTCTGAAAATCCCTGCGGTTGCCTCGCAGTTCAAGGACGAGCATGCCTTCCTTGCGCGGGTAGATTTGTGCCTTCAGAATGTTGAAGGTCAGGTTGTAGTCTTTGACCAGGTGGGTAATGATGGGTTTGTCCACGATTTCTGCGGGAAAACGCAAGACAAGAGTTCTGGCGTGCATGTCAAGCTGCTCCTTCCGTATCACCTGCATAAAGTGTAAAAAGAATAACACCTTTGACGAAAATACCCAACTTTTTTGTATACTGCAAAAGGGGTTCGCCGGACCTGGATCGACGGGCGAGAGGCGGTTGGAGCGGCAAGGATGTCTTATCTTGGTATCGACGGCGGAAAACCGCTCGAATAACGGCAAAAGGTTCCATTTCGAGAAGTACTGACCGAGTCTTCCTGTCTGCAAATGGGGAGTACGCATCATGGATCGCCAGATTTTTTCGAGTCGTCTCGATCGACTGTTGCAGCTCATGGAGCAGCAGCGGCTGGACGCCTATCTCGTGTCCGTTCCCGAAAACCGGTTCTATCTGAGCGGCTATGAAGCCGAGGACCATCACATCATGGAGTCCTCGGGGCATCTGTATATCACTCCGGATCGTCGGCTCATTCTGACCGATTCGCGCTACGAGGAGGAGGCGAGACGGGAGGCGCCGGATTTCGAGTTGATCGTATACTCGCAGGGTCTGACCCAGGTGCTGCCTGGGATCTTTTCGGACCGTGCTCCGGAGAGGCTTGGAGTCGAGGGGCATTATCTGACGTACAGGACATACCGCGAGATCGAGGAGGTGCTGAGGGCATCGAAGCCGAAATCGGCGATGGTTTCCGTAGACGGGCTGGCGGAAAAGCTGAGGCTTGTCAAGGAGCCGTCGGAAATCGAGCTGATCCGGGCGTCCCTGGCGTTGACCGAGAAGGTGCTGCTTTCCACCTGGGAAAGGCTGGTTCCCGGCCGTACGGAAAAAGAGGTGGCCTGGGAGATCGAGCGAGGGATCAGGGAAGGGGGAGGGCAGGCCGTGTCGTTTCCACCCATTGTAGCGGGTGGACCCAACGCCGCACTGCCGCACGCGGTTCCCACCGATCGAACCCTGAAGTCGGGAGAACCAGTTGTGCTGGACCTCGGGTCGAAGCTTTCTCTCTATTGTTCGGACATGACGAGGACCTGGATTTCAGGAAGACCCGAGGCAAAGATACAGGAGATCTATCGCGTTGTGCGCGAAGCTCAAATTGCGGGCCAGGAAGCCGTACGAGCGGGAGTGGATTCGGTTGCGGTGGATGCGGCGGCTCGGGGAGTCATCGAGCGTGCGGGATATGGCGACCGGTTCGGGCACGGACTCGGACATGGAGTCGGCCTTGCGGTTCATGAGGGTCCGGGGCTGAGAAGACAGAACGCGACAATCCTCGAGGAGAACATGGTCGTCACCGTGGAGCCGGGCATATATCTGCCCGGGTCTGGTGGAGTGCGCCTGGAGAACATGGTAAGGGTGACCCGGAACGGATGCGAGGTGCTGAACTCCGTCGACCTCTTCTATGCGTGGTGAAAAAAAAGATGGCGCACAGCCGGGGATTCACACCCGATAATAGCCCCGGTACCATTCGAGAAACCGGGCTATCCCGTCCCTGATCTGCGTGTTCGGGCGGAATCCGAAGTCGCGCTCGAGGTCCTCGATATCGGCACAGGTCGCAGGAACATCTCCCGGTTGAAGTGGCAAGAAATGCTTTTCAGCTTTTTTGCCGAGGCAATCCTCGATGGCGTTGATGAACTCCATCAGTTCGACGGGTTGGTTATTTCCAATGTTGTAAATGCGGTAGGGCGCATAGCTCGTGCCCGGGTCCGGTGTTTCGCGGTTCCAGTCGGGGTTGGCTGAAGGCGGCGAATTCGCGACGCGGACCACTCCCTCGATGATGTCATCGATGTAGGTGAAATCACGTTTCATCTTCCCGTGATTGAACACCATGATGGGATTGCCCTCCAGAATGGCCTTCGTGAAGAGGAACAAGGCCATATCGGGTCTTCCCCACGGGCCGTACACCGTGAAGAACCTCAAACCCGTGCACGGCAGATCGTACAAATGCGAGTAGGTATGGGCCATCAGTTCGTTGGCTTTCTTGGTGGCGGCGTAGAGTGAGACAGGGTGATCTACGTTCTGGTGCACGGAAAAGGGCATCGTTGTGTTGGCCCCGTAGACGGAACTGGACGAAGCGAAAACCAGGTGTTTGACATTCCCGTGCCTGCAGCCTTCAAGAATATTAAGAAAACCCTTGAGGTTGCTTGCCACATAGGCGTGGGGGTTGGTGAGAGAATAACGCACGCCTGCCTGGGCGGCCAAATGCACCACAACATCGAAAGCATGCTTCCGGAACACCTCTTCCACGCCGCACCTGTCCTGGAGATTCACCTTGTGAAACCGGAAAGACAAATAATTCTCCAACTGTTTCAGGCGATCGAGTTTCAGGTTTACGTCATAATAGTCGTTGACGTTGTCCAGGCCGACGACGGAGTGTCCTTGAGAGAGGAGTTTCGCGGCCAGGTGAAAGCCGATGAATCCGGCGGCGCCGGTGACAAGATAGTGCATGCGGTTGTTTTCCCTTCAGATGGACTATTGCACATGGATCGGACTCCAGCTGTTGCGGAGCCGGCGAGAGCTGCCGGTCGAAGACTCCTTCACTCTCTGTCAGTCCTTCTTCTTCATGCGCACGGTGAGGACGGAACACGGAGCTCTGCGAACCACCCGGTCCGCGGTACTTCCGAACAGAACATGCGCCAGGCCTGTCAAGCCGTGAGAACCCATCACGATAAGGTCGAAATCCTTCTCCTGGGCAAGCAGTATGATCTCGGTGGATGCATAGCCGGAGAGGAGATGGATATCGAACGCCTGATTGGGGGCGAGCTTGGAGATGTATCTTTCCTGGATGGATCCTTTGGCTGCTTCGGTGACCTGTTCGATGAATTTCGGATCGTATTCGATGGGCATGTAAGTGGCATGTACCGGCGGCGCCAGGGAAAAATTCACCATGACGTGCACGATGTGAAGAGTGCCCCGGTGCATCGAGGCAAGTTCCCTGGCCGCATAAAAGGCAAGGTCCGCGTTGTCAGAGAAATCCGTGCAGAAGGCGATGTTCTTGAACAGCTCACCATGCATTGACGGCTCCTTTCATCAAAATGATGCAGTTCGTTTCAGTCCACTACCCAGACGGTCACACCTCGGGCCAGCTTAACGACCGTGTTGGACACGCTCCCGAGCAGCAACTCCTTCACCCGGCTCAGCCTGCGACGCCCCACAACGATGGTTCCACACCCCAGGTCTCTCGCTTCATCGAGAATGATCTGTGCCACGTCGGCGGATTGCACGTTGAAGTGAAAGATGATTCGGGACTGGGCGAACCCACCCTGTATGAAGAGCTGTCGGGACTGTTCAAAAGACCGGCTCATCTGCGCTTCATCTTCCTCTTTCAAGAAGTAGCCGGCCAGGTAGGGTTTCTCATGCTGTATCGCAGTGATACGCTCGACCTCCTCCTCCTTGAGCATATTGGGAGAGGTCGTGGGGAGAACATGAAAAAGAATGATCACGGCGTGCTCAGCCCCGCGCAGAACCCTGTTCAGGTACTGGACGCACCTGGTGGACCCGGGTGTGCAATCCAAGGCTACAAGAAACCTTTCCATGTGTACCCCTTTCGAATCAAATCGGTACGCCCTGGAGTCATTCTTCGACTCCGGCGGAATTCCGTGCCGGGTCTCCAGGAAGGGTGACAGCCTTTCCCTGCCCGGGGAAGATGTTCGTCGGGCGGCGAGGGAGGTGCGCTTTTCGGGACGTGAACCGGACGTGGGAACGGAGAATTCAAACCGATCCGCATGTCCTGCCCGTTCGTTACGGCTGCTTCAGAAGCGATGCGTACAGTCGTTATATACCTCTTGTGAAGGTAGAAACGCAACAGCAAAGCTGGAATCAGCCGGGGCTGGGGTGGGGCGAGATAAACTTGACAATAACTGGTGGGCTCATTAGGATGCAATTCGGTAAGGCTTGTGATCAGCAGCACTTTCGGTGGGACATTCATCCCTGCAATCGATAGAACATGACGGGTCTGATTCAATGAAAGAGCCCTCTTCTCGGTTCGTGTGGAAGGTCTTTGCCGTTCGCCTGGCTCTCGGGCTTTTGGGCGCCGTCGTGCTGAGGCACTTTTTCTTTCCGGCTTCCGAATCTTATGTGGTTTTGATCATGGCGGGATTACTGGTGTTTTTTGGATACGGGTTCGAGTTTATTCGCAAGAGTGGAAAATGACGCAGACTTCCTCCCGTATATCGGAGTGATATCCTTTTTCCCTTTGATTTCCGATGAGTATAGAGAATGTGGGTGTTCGGCTGGAGATCTGTCGAGGCAGTCCGGTTCGGAGCCCTGGAAAAGGGTGAACGGAACCGCGGGGAAGAAGGACTGCGGGAACGGTGCGGGCCGGGCGCATTCGTACAATAGGGAAGGGGGGGGCCGGCAAACGCGCACCCGGACAACTGTCGCACAAAAGTGACGTTGTGATGTCATCGATCCTTTGCGTGAAAAGCACCGGAGCACCTGTTTGCCGGATGAAGCATTAAACGCGGTCAGCATCGGTCCCGGAACAGGACAGAGAGAATAAAGACAGCGCGGGGAGTTCCTTCGTTTGATCCATGAAATCGGATGCTTCCGAATGCCTGAAAAGCAGCGGGAAAAGAAGGGGCAGGTAACCAGGAGAGTCTCAAATGGCGTTTTATGAAGAAAACCCCCACAAGATCGACAGCGCCGACATTGTTGCGGCCATTCCTTCTTTCAGTGAGGCAGAGGGCATAGGGTATGTCGTCGAGCAGGTGGACAGGGGACTGCGGGAGCACTTCGGGCATCTGAAGAGTGTCATCATCAACTGCGACAACCATTCATCGGACGGAACCAAGGAGGCCTTTTTCTCTGCGCCGGGCCAGGTTCCGCGCATGTATCTGTCGACGCCGCCCGGCGTGCGCGGCAAGGGCAACAACCTGCGGAACCTGTTCGAGAAGGTGCGTGAACTCCGGGCGGAAGCGGTTGTGGTTATCGAGGCGGATGTCAAGAACGTTCAGCCTCTGTGGGTCAAGAACCTGGCAGAGCCGATCCTCAAGGGAGTCGGGTATGTCTGCCCGCTTTACGTTCGCCACAAGTACGAAGCGACCATGACCAGTTCCATCATTTATCCCCTCCTTCGCTGCCTTTACGGGCGAAGAGTGCGGCAGCCCAACGTGGGCGATTTCGGGTTCAAGGGAAAGCTGGCGGAAGTCTTTCTCGATTCACCGGTGTGGACCGAAGCCGTTCAGAACTTCGGCGTGGACATCTGGATGACCAACATTGCGTTGAGCTCTCGAATGCCGGTGTGTCAGTCGTTCATGGGGGGGCCCAAGGTCCACAGGGTAAAAGACCCTTATGCGCATTTGAATGTGCTTTTCCAGCAGGTCTTGAGCACGATCTTCGATCTTATGATGGTCTATGCCGATTTCTGGAAACAGGTGAAGTGGAGCAAGCCCACCGCGCTTTTCGGGACGGATGTGCACGAGGTGGACACGCCCATTCCTGTCGAAGTCAACGCCGCTCGGCTCCATGAAAGGTTCCTCGAAGGTTACGACGAACACAGCGCCACCTGGCCTCGAATCTTTGATCAGACGGTTGTGCCCAAGCTCCAGGAAATACACGGCATGGGGCTGCAGCACTTTTCATTTCCGACCCAGACCTGGGCAAAAATCCTCTTTGACGCCGCGACGGCGTACCACAAGATGAACGCTTCGGAAAGGGGCACTCTCCTGGATTCACTACTGCCTCTCTACCTGGGAAAGGTGCTCTCTTTCGTGAAGAAGACCGAACGGATGTCCCTGCAGCAGGCTGAGGAATACATTGAAAACGAATGCACGATTTTTGAAGAAAACAAGCCCTACCTGGTGAAGGTCTGGGAATGATCTCAAGTGAAGGAGAAGATCATGCCGAAAATCCTGGTTGTGGACGATGAAGAGCACATCAGGCTGCTCTATTCGGAGGAATTGAAAGAGGTCGGCTATGAGGTGATCACCGCGGAAAGCGGATACAGGCTTCTTGAAACGATAGAAGAGGAAAAACCCGACCTGGTGGTTCTCGACATCAAGATGGTGGACTACAACGGCCTGGATCTCCTGCAGGACATTCGAAACAGGTATTACGATCTGCCCGTCATCCTCTCGACGGCCTACGATACCTTCAAGGAAGATATGAAGTCCATTGCGGCGGATTTCTACGTGGTCAAGAGCTTCGACCTTACCGAACTCAAGAAGAAGATTGCAATGGCCCTCGAAACGCGCCTGCCCACCTGACGGAATCACTTCCTGCCGGCACGGGTCCGGGAGCGATTCGCGCGGTGGAATCCGCGGGAAGTGGAGGGGCGGCGAAATCGCCTCTCCCCGTTCCTCGATCCTGGACTATTTATTGATGGTGAGTGATCCACAGGTACCCTGCCAGGGACGAAAAAATGACGTCTCCCGCCCAAACCCCCAGCGCGGGCGACAGGATCTCCGCCGTTGCCAGGGCGCACCCGAGCTGAAGCACGGCGAAATACAGGGAAGCCACAATCATGCCGACCCCCACACCCACTGCGATCCCTCCGTGTATTCCCTGGCGCAGAGCGATCATGATGCCGAGAATGGCCAGGATGAACGTGGTCAGTGGCTGGACGACCCTCAGGTGCAGTTCCACCTGGTGCTGAGTCGAGTTGAATCCTTCCTGGCGGATCTTCGTGGTGTAGTGATAGAGATCGAGCCAGTTGAGCTCCTCGGGCACCGTTTCCAGTCCCGAAAAGTCCGCGGGCTTCTCGCGCAGATCGATAGTCCTGTGATCGAACCATTCCTGGTTTGTCTCGGAACCGCTGAATCGGAGGATTAGGCCGTCCTGTGCCGTCCATCGGCCGCCTTCCCAGATGAAGCGCCTGGCGTCCAGCCTTTCCACCAGCCTGAATTCCGGGTCGATGTAAAAGAGGGAGACCTTTTCCAGGGTCTGAGAGGCAGGGTCGTAAAGACGCACCTGGTAAATGACGTTCTGACCGTAGTACCAGAAATTCTCCCGTGACCAGGATGCGGGAGATTTGCGGCCGAGCACTTCCTGTTCCCAGATTTGCCTGGATTTGTGGTTGAGAGACCTGGAGACGGTTTCAGCTCCAAGGAAATGAATTACGGAGACAACAAGAGCCGTCAGGACGATGGGGGCCACGTAGGAAAAGGTATGGATGCCCGCCGTTTCGAGGGCGATGAGTTCCCTGTTTCGCTTGAGGAGTCCGAGGCTGATCATTGTGGCGAGCAGCACGGCCATGGGAATGCCCTGGGTCGCTATGAAGGGGATCTTGTAGAGAAAGAAGGCGGCGATCTTCAGGGGGGAGACATGGTGCTCGATCATCCTGTCCACGTTTTCGAAGAAATCGATAACGAGGTACAGGCCGACAAAGGCGCATAGGCAGAGGGCAAATATCGGCAGGAAGTGGGCGAGCACGTATCTCGATATGATCTTCATTCAAATTCCCGACGGAACAGTCTGCCCGCTGCCGTGTGCGGGCATCTTTCTCTGTAGGATTGACGGGCGCTTGCGGGATCGCGTTCAAAAGCGCCTCGGCGGAGGGTAAACGCAGCTCGATTCAGCATCGCTTCTTCTCCGCCGACTTCTTACCCGGCTTCCACTCGGACCGAAGGTGCGTGATGAAGGAGGGCATTTTGTAGGGGGTTTCACTGTGCACCTTGGACCAGATGTATCCCATGACGAGCAGGCAGAGGATGTTCGGCAGCCATATGGCGAGGAACGGTGGCAACAGGTGGTTTTCTCCGAGTCCCCTGCCGGCGGTGAAGACGACATAGTAGATCAGAAAGACGGCAATCCCGCATGTTATCCCGCTCATGCGTCCTCTGCGAAAAAACATGGCTCCGAGCGGAGCCCCCATCAGCCCGAGAAAAACGCAGCTTGCCGGAAAAGCCAGCCTGATGTGGAACTCGAGGGCGTACGAGACGTCTTTGTCGCCTCCGGGCGGCTGACGCATGACCTCGAGCAGTTCCGTGAGCGTCATCTCTCTTCTCGGTTTCGAGTGGCGTTCAGGGGGATTGAAGAGTTCATCGAGTGACAGGGTCAGGTCGTAAGATTTGAAGGAAACGGCCTGGGCATTCTGAAGATTCTCCGCTACCCTGGTGATCACCCCGTTGGATATCTTGAAAGTGAGGTAATTTACGTCGCGCTGGTAGACGATCCGGGCTTTTTCAGCGATGATGGTTGCGCGCACGTTTTCCTGCCGCTGATCCTGGACGAAGACTCCCCGGATAGCCAGTTCAGCAGGGCTTACACTTCTGAAAAAGAAGGTCAGTCCGGGAATCGCTGTAATGAAGGTGCCCTCCCGGAGCAGGATCGGGAGTCCCGCGCGGGCGAGGGATTTGAGCTTGTAGTCGAAGGCCTTGTTGGCGTGAGGAATGACGTACACGGCGTTGTAGAAGGAGATCGCCGTGATCAGAAAGCTCAGTGCGAATACGGAGGGCATGAGCTGGGTGAAGCTGATTCCAGCGGCGCGCAGGGCGATGATTTCATTGTCGCTGTTCATGCGAAGGAAGGCCAGGAGGACTCCGAGCAGAAGCGCCATGGGAAAGGCGAAGAGCATGAGTTTCGGCATGGCCAGACCCATGAGTTCGACAATGTCGATCATCGTGAAGGAAGAAGTGAAGATGTACCGGGTCAACTGGAGCAGCCTTCCGGTGACGAGGACGAAGGTCACTCCCACCAGGCAGAGAATCACCGGCACAATTTGTTCCTTCATGATGTATCGGTTCAGGGTAGAGATCATAGGCGTTTAATCTAACGACAACAGGCGGATCAGGTCAATGTCAAAAGGAACAGAGGCAGTTCGTGCGTCAGGTACCCCTCTTAGAGTGCTTCTGGAGGAGAGAGAAACGAGGATTCTGGACAAACGCGCTCAACTCAGTAGCAGAAGCAGGGGGCGTTTGAGATCCGAGGAGGAGTGCACTCTGAGGACCGCCTTTCAGAGGGACAGAGACCGCATCGTGCACTGCAAGGCATTCCGGAGGCTGAAACACAAGACCCAGGTATTCCTTTCCCCCACCGGCGACCATTATAGAACCCGCCTGACGCACACTCTTGAAGTATCGCAGATCGCGCGTACCCTGGGAAGGGCTCTTGCCCTCAACGAAGACCTGATCGAAGCGATAGCCCTCGGGCACGACCTCGGACACACCGCCTTCGGGCACGGAGGCGAACGAGTGCTGGCCGAGTTGATCCCGGAAGGATTCCTGCACAATGAGCAGAGTCTGCGCGTTGTGGACGTCCTTGAAAAAAACGGCCGTGGTTTGAACCTCACCATGGAGGTGCGGGACGGCATCGTGAAGCACTCGAAAGGCCGATCCGACCCGATTCTTGCCAGGACGGGGGAGAAGGCGGAAAGCCTCGAAGGCCAGGTTGTGCGCCTGGCGGATATCGTCGCCTACCTCAACCATGACCTGGACGATGCCCTGAGGGCGGAGATCCTCGATCCTTCGGACATCCCGGATGAAATTCTCCATTGCCTTGGAAACAGCCATTCCCGCCGCATCCATGTGATGGTGGAGGACATCATCCATGCGAGCCTGGAAGAGAACCTGGTCGAGATCAGGATGAGTTCGGAGGTGCTGGCATGTGTTGAACAGTTGAGGGAATTCCTGTTCGAGAAGGTTTACGATATCCCGCGGGTGAGGGTTGAGTTCGAGCGGGTGCGCAAGATCATCGAGGATCTGTTCAATGTGTTCATGAAGGATGACGAGGTGTTCGGCAGGGAGTTGGGGGCGCTTGACGGAGGGGTATCGAGGGAGCGTCAGGTTTTTGATCACATTGCGGGAATGACCGACCGCTATATCCTCGATCTCTACAAGAGACTGTTCCTGCCGCGTCCATGGATGAAGTTTTGACACGCAGGGCGGTGGTTTTGCTTCGTTTCCACAAGAGGGTGACCGATCTACCTTTGCCTTGACAGAGGATTTTGGAGCGTGGTATCGGTTGCCTGCTGAATCACCGGAATTTAACGTCGTGTCGGGGATTTTTGGTCTTGCCTGTCAAGAACCAGGGGCATCTGTCCATACAGGTGCATGAATGCGAGAGATCCAATGAAAAGGTTCAAGCGATCCTTGAGGATTGAGGAGCCCGAATCGAGTATGCCGGCGGACAAGAGACTTCCGGTGGGCGGACTCGACGAGGACGTTATCGATCTCGACGACATCATAGAACTCAGCGCAGAGGCTGTGGATGAGGAAGAGGATCGGGAGGTTGAAATACTCGATGCCGACCTGGACCTCGATTTCAAGCAGCCGGAAATCTCGATCGAACCTCTGGCGCAGGAAGCGACGGACAATGATTTCCTCGATAAATTCTCCTTCCCGCCTGAAAGAAAAACCGAGGAAGATCTTGTCGACAGTTTCAATCTCGAGAAAGCTCCTTCTGAGGACTTTCTCTTCCCCTTCCTGGATGAAAGGCCGGCCGGCGAGTCGCGCGAAGAGGTCATGGAAAGCGGCCTGAAGGAAAGGCCTGAAGGCCGTTCGGATATCCTTGAGCCTGCGAAAGAGCAAAAGGGAGGCCCCGGGCTCGACCTGCCGGCAGCAATGATTTCGGCTGGAAAGCCCGGTGACTCCGGAACGGACGCTTCGGCCCCGGCGGGCCGGGAAGAGACAGGGCCTTCCCTGGATGAAATCGTGTCGAAGATCGAAGCCGATCTTTCGAAGGCCTTGAAGGATCTGGTCGAAAGCAGGCTGCCGGAGATTGTACGGACCGTGCTGAGAGAAGAGATCGAGAGGCTGAAGAAAGAATCCGAGTGATCAAGTCGGGGAAGCATTCTGTCTGATCCGGTTCGAGTATCCGCATGCCGGAGTTGCAAGCCGGCGGAGGGGGTTGTTGCATGAGTCAGGGCATATTGCCTAAGGCATACGCGTTCCATGAAGTGGAGTCCTACTGGTATGGCGAATGGGAAAAGAACGGGTATTTTCGGGCGGACGAACTGAGTGTCCGTCCTCCCTTCAGTATCGTTATCCCTCCACCGAATGTCACCGGCCAGCTGCACATGGGGCACGCCCTCAACAATACACTCCAGGATATCCTCTGCCGCTATAAGAGACTGGCAGGTTTTGAAGTGCTCTGGATTCCCGGCACAGATCACGCCGGCATCGCCACGCAAAACGTGGTCGAAAGACAGCTCGCTCTCCAGGGGCTGAACCGGCACGAACTGGGGAGGGAGGAATTCCTGCAGCGCATATGGACATGGAGATCCAAGTACGGCGGGATCATCATCAATCAGTTGAAACGCCTCGGTGCCTCGTGTGACTGGAGCCGCGAACGGTTCACCATGGACGAGGGACTGTCACGCGCTGTGCGGCGTGTTTTTGTGGCCCTTTACGAAGAGGGTCTCATCTATCGCGGCAAGAGAATGATCAACTGGTGCCCTCGGTGTATGACCGCCCTGGCCAACATCGAGGTGGACGGGGAGGAACTGGACAGCCACCTTTACCTGCTGAAGTATCCTCTGGCCGAGGGCAGAGGCGCCCTGGTCGTGGCCACGACCCGCCCCGAGACGATGCTTGGGGATACGGCCGTGGCGGTTCACCCGGAGGATCCTCGATATGTTTCCTTCATCGGTCAAAAGGTGATCCTGCCCCTCATGGACCGGCTGATTCCCGTCATAGGAGACACCTACGTGGACCGGGAATTCGGTACGGGGGCGCTCAAGGTCACTCCCGCCCATGATTTCAATGACTTTGAACTGTCCCGCAAGCATGGCCTGGACTTGATCCAGGTTATCGATGAAAAAGGGGTCATGACGGACCAGGCGGGAAGATATGCGGGAGTCGACCGCTACGCCTGCCGCAAGCAGATACTGAAGGACCTGGAAAAAGGCGGGTACCTGGTGAAGACGGAAAAATACAGGCACCGCGTCGGCCACTGCTACCGCTGCAAAAGTGTGGTGGAACCCATGCAGTCTCTTCAGTGGTTTGTATCGACGAAGCCCCTGGCCGAAAAGGCAATGCAGGCGGTACGGGACGGATCCACCCGCATTGTGCCCTCCAAGTGGGAGAAGGACTACTTCATCTGGCTCGAGAATCTCGAGGACTGGTGCGTCAGCAGGCAGATCTGGTGGGGGCACCGGATTCCGGCCTGGTACTGCAGGGACTGCGGCGGGGTGACCGTTGCCATGGAGGATCCGACCAAGTGTGCCCATTGCGGCGGGGCTTTGATCGAACAGGAAGCAGATGTGCTCGATACCTGGTTCAGCTCCGCTCTCTGGCCCTTCTCGACTCTCGGTTGGCCCGAGGACACGGCGGACCTGAGAAAGTTTTACCCGACCACGGTCCTGGTTACGGCGTTCGACATTCTCTTCTTCTGGGTTGCACGCATGATGATGATGGGCATCCATTTCTTGAAGGACGTTCCATTTCGCGAGGTCTACATCCACGCACTGGTGAGAGATGCACAGGGTCAGAAGATGAGCAAGTCCAAAGGCAATGTCATCGATCCCCTGGTGATGATGGATAAGTACGGGACGGACGCCTTTCGCTTCACGCTGGCCGCCTTCGCCGTGCAGGGCCGGGATGTCAAGCTTTCCGAAGATCGGATCGAAGGCTACAAACACTTCGTCAACAAGATCTGGAACGCCGCGCGCCTCGTACTCATGAACCTCGATGGGCTCGACCTCGTGGAAGAAATCCCGGCCAGGCCCGAAAAGTTGATTCACCGGTGGATACTCAGCAGGCTCCAGAACGTCGTCCGGGAAGTGAAATCCGCCCTGGACGGCTATCTTTTCAACCAGTACGCCCATGTTCTCTACCAGTTCTTCTGGCATGAATACTGTGACTGGTACCTCGAGATGATCAAACCGGACCTGTACGGTGAAGACCGTGCAGCGAAAAGGCTCGCTCAAAGCCTTTCGGCAAGGGTGCTCGAACAGATGCTGATCCTGCTTCATCCCGTGATGCCGTTTGTTACCGAGGAAATCTGGCAGAAGCTCCCACAGACATCCGGAAGCATTATGAAGGCTGCGCTGCCGGCGATCGAGGATGACCGGCTGGATCCGGACGCCGAAGAAGCGATGGAGCTCATCATGGGGGTGGTGAACGGCATCCGCAATATCCGCGGCGAAATGAACGTTCCGCCCTCAACCCGGGTAGGTGTCGTGTGCCACTACGAAAAGGAATCGGACGCCTCACTGCTCAACCACCACGCCGGCACTGTCAGCGACCTCGCCCGGCTCAGCGATTTTGCCGTTCTGAAGGCGGAAGGTCAGCCCAAGCCGGCGCAGTCCGCGGGCACCGTGGTGAAGACCGTGGAAGTCTTTGTGATCCTCAAGGATATCCTGGACTTCGACAGTGAAGCCCGGCGCCTTGAAAAGGAACTGTCCAGGCTCGAGAAAGAATTCGGAGTCACTCAGAAGAAGCTCCTGAACGAGGACTTTCTACAGAAGGCTCCCGCCGACGTCATCGAAAAGGAGCGGGAGAAGGGGATTCGACTGGGTGAGAAGATCGAAAAGCTCACTCACCAGCACGAAATCATCAACAGCATCAGGGGGAGTGTTTCAACCGGGAAATGAACATGAATCGGATGGATATCCTGCTCTGGCTGGCGGTTCAGGAAGACCTCGGGCATGCCGATGTCACCACCGAAGCCGTGGTCGACGACGGGAAAACGGGGGCCGCCGTGGTGATCGGGCGGCAGTCGTTCGTCCTGTCCGGAACATGGCCGTTTCGCCGGGTGTTCGAACTGCTCGATCCCCGGGTCAGGGTCGAGGAACTGGCGCGGGATGGCGATTTCGTCCGGGCCGATATCCCTGTTTTCAGACTGGAAGGACCCGTGAGAAGTCTCCTCACTGGTGAACGGACAGCCCTGAACTTCGTGCAGCGGCTGTCGGGAATCGCCACGTTTACCAGGCGTATGGTGGAACAGCTGAAAGGGACAACGTGCAGGCTCCTCGACACCCGAAAGACAACCCCTCTCTGGCGTTCCTTCGAAAAAGCGGCGGTGAGGCATGGAGGAGCATTCAATCACAGGTTCGGCCTCTATGACGGCGTGCTGATCAAGGACAATCACCTGGCTGCCGTGGGCGGTATTGCCGAGGCTGTTCGAGCCGCCCGCGAACGGGCTCCCCACACACTGAAGATCGAGGTGGAGGTCGAAGACCTGGATGGTTTGAGGGAAGCCGTTGCAGCGGGTGCCGATGTTGTCCTCCTCGACAATTTCAGCCTGGACATGCTCCGGGAAGCCGTAAAAATCAACCGCGGGCACACACTGCTCGAAGCGTCCGGCGGTGTAAACATCGAAACCGTACAGGCCATCGCCCGGACGGGCGTGGATTTCATCAGCTGCGGAGCACTCACTCACTCCGCCGGGGCGATCGATCTGAGCATGGAGTTCGAGGTTTGAGGATCCTGGAGGTTGAGCCGTCCTAGAGAAACGCGCACTGCCCTGCCCGGAATCGCCCGGTGCCGCGGGTATCGAGACGCTTACGGTCCCGCGGATTCCTCGTTCGAGAAAACGATCACCTTGAAGAAATGAGAGACAGCAGGAAAGCATCCGTTTCGCTGAAGGAAGTCTTCGAGGCCGTATGGCCCATTTGCGTGGGTTACTTCGCCATCGGAGCGGCCTTCGGAGTCCTGGCCCAGAAAGCGGGCCTGAAACCGCTCGAAATCGGCCTCATGTCCGTCTTCGTCTTTGCCGGAAGCGCCCAGTTCATAGCCGTATCCATGTTGAGCAGTGGAGCCGCCGCAGCATCCGTTATCCTGACCACATTCGTGGTAAACATCAGGCATTTGCTCATGAGTTCCTCGCTGGCGGTGCATCTGAACGGCTGCCGCCGCAGGTTTCTTTTCCTGTATGCCTACGGTATTACCGACGAGAGCTTTGCGGTGAACACCACGCGGTTCCGCGAAGGACGCTGGAATGCTTACAATGCCCTCGCCGTCAACCACATCGCTAACGTCGTCTGGGTCGGAAGCACTGTCGCAGGCGGATTTGCCGGACAGTTCATACCCGCGGGAAGCTACGGCATCGACTATGCGCTGAGCGCCATGTTCATCTCCCTGCTCGTCCTGCAGACAAGGGGAGGAATCTATGTCATCACCGCGATCCTCGCGGGTGGGTGCTCCGTTCTGCTTTCTCTCTTCGTCCCGGGCAACATGCACGTGATTGTCGCCTCGCTGTTCGGCGCCACGGCAGCCTTCGGGATTCGCGCATTTCTGGACGGACAAAGGGGAGGATCCCGGTGGTAGGAATCGAATATCTTCTGCTCGTGGCCGGCATGGGACTGGTGACCTACCTCCCGCGCTGGTTCCCCCTTTTCTTCCTGTCGCGCAAACCCCTTCCCCGATGGTTCATCCAGTGGCTGGAACTCATTCCCGTGGCCATATTGAGTGCCCTCGTGCTCCCAGACCTCCTCGTGGCAGGGGATCCCAGGCAGATTGAATGGATTCAGCCAAAATCCCTGGCCGCCTTGCCCACGTTCCTTTTTGCCGCCAAAACAAGATCTCTTGGTGGAACCGTGCTGGCGGGCATGCTCTTCTATTTCCTGGCGGAACGATTCTTGCCATCGTGACGCGGATCCCGTGCATCGAGCCCCGCAAATGCCAGTGCGAATGATCCTGAATGCCTGATGTTCTCCGAAGGGAATGAACAGGGTCCGTATCGATTTTTTGAGTCTTCTCCGCGTGCCGTTCCCTCCCTCAATCCTTAACTTCTAATTCAGTACATGGCGGATTTTTTGATTCGCAGGGAGGAAGCTATGATTCCTAAAAGGCATCGACGTCATACTGGACGTATTGAAATATCCGGATCGGCTCCCGTTGTGAAAATCCCTGAAGCGCATCTGGAGACGAGAGTACTCGAGGTTGTACTCAAATGTGATGTGATCGGCAGCATCGAAGCCGTGACTTCCGTGCTGGAGCGCATGGAAATCCCGGGAGTTCGAATAATGGTTATTCATTCGGGAGTCGGTCCGGTGAATAAGAACGACCTGCTCATGGCCCTGACCGGCAGTCGCCTGATCGTGGGATTCCAGGTGGGAACTGCGCCCAGGATCGATCAACTGGTGAAAGAGCATGGAGTCGAGGTGAGACTTTACAGCGTCGTTTACGCCCTTGCGGAAGATTTGCGCAGGATTGCCGGGAGCCTGGCGATGGAAGAGCCCGAGGAGCGGGTGACCGGCAGGGCCAGGGTGATCGCTTTGTTCAAGAGCGGCCGCAAGGGGGTCATCATGGGCTGTGAGGTCTACGAAGGTGTGCTGGCTCTCGGGAGCAGCTACCGTATCATCGGCGCCATGGGACCGGTCTACTCGTCCAGGATCGAATCGCTCCAGGTGGACAAAGTCCCGGTGAAAGAGGCCCGGAAAGGGCGGCAGGCCGGGATAAAGGTCAAAGGGTTCGACAGGGTGAAGGTCGGCGACCTGGTGGAATGCTTCGAACGCAAAACACCCGTCGGCAAGGCGGCCTGGCAGCCGCGGGGAGCCGTACTGCAGCAGGGGTCCTGAAACGGCACCCGTTGGCGGTCTGGTTGGAACGGCATTCGAGGGGGCGGTTCAGCTCCGGCCAAGCTCCCCGGATCTCGAGGTCGCCGCCCGCACCGCTTCCATCAGGGCTCCACGCACCGCCCGTTCCTCGAGAACCTTGAGCCCGGCGATGGTGGTTCCCCCCGGGGATGTGATCATGTCCTTGAGTTCGGCGGGGTGGCGGGTGGTCTCCCTGACCATCCGTACCGTCCCTTCGACAGTCTGAAGGACGAGTTCGGCCGCAACGTGTCGGGGCAGCCCCATCAGAACCCCGGCGTCGATGAAACCCTCGATCAGAAGCAGGATATACGCGGGGCCGCTGCCGCTCAGTCCCGTCACCGCATCCATCCATTTCTCTTCGACCTCGACAGCCTTGCCCACCGCTCGAAAAAGAGACAAAGCCGTCTGCATCTGTTCATCTGTCACGTGTTCACACCGGGAAAGAGCCGACGCTCCGCTGAGAACCAGGGCGGGAGTGTTGGGCATGACACGCACCACCGGCAACCCCTCGGGAAGGCTCGATACAAGAGTCGAAATGGGAATGCCGGCCGCGATCGAAAGAACCATGGGACCATGGGCAAGATGACCGCGGAGGTCCGCCAGCACTTGGTGCATGTTCTGAGGTTTCACGGCAAGCACGATGATCTGGGATTCCGAGGCCAGTGAAGCGATTTCGCGACTCGGCCGGATGCCGTAGGAGTCGCGCAGGTGACGGGTTCGGCTGCTGCTGATATCGTAAACATGGATTCGGTCGGGTGAGACAAGGGACGCCTGGAGGAGCCCCTTGATGAGGGCTTCTCCCATGTTGCCTCCACCCACAAAACCAAGATGGATCTGTTCGAACATGCATCGTCCTCCCTGTTGAAGACCCTTTCGGGACGGTTGAAATGAGTGCATACCGGTGAGCAGCATAACAAGTATGGCGGGTGAGTGCAACAGGACGCACGTGCCCGGGAATGAGAACGAGGCGGGTGCGGAGAGGCTCGGAAAACGGACGATTCCTGTTGACAGGCGCCTTTGATTTGGCTACTAACGATTAAAACCGGGAGGATCATATTGTGAAATTCTTAACAATAAAGTCCTTCCTTGATGTGCAAAATGCGTCCCACTGATCCGGTTCTCCTGAGAATCCATGCTCCTGCGCCTCCTGAGAAACGCTCCGTTGTCTTCGAGTGCCACTCTATAGATCCAGTCATGGCCGGCATCGGCTGCATCTCATCTTCGGCGGAATCCCGCGGCAACGGTCGAAGATCTTACCTTTCCGGCCTTCATGCATGCACTCGAAGAGAAGAAATCCTGAAAAGATGCACAATTTTCTTCTTGACCAATGGTGAGAGGCTGTGCGAAAAAACGCAGGTCAAAAGATTAGGCTGGTCGGGTTCGCGACCACATCCCATTTCCCCTGGATCACAGAAGTCACTGCGTCCTTCGGATGGAGGGGCAGCTTGAGGAGAGGTTCCCGGACTGCTGACGGGAGCCGGGTCCCGGTTTCCCTGCGGGGTGATGAGGCCCATGGCCGAAGGCCCTTGATGCCTGAAGCAGGCGGATGTTTGAACCGCCGGGTTTTGCAGGGAGGCTGGCAACCGTCGTGGTAGCCGGCTTTGTTTGGATTCTGTCTAGAGCGGAGAAGGACATGCTGTCGAAAGAGATCATGGTCGATTTTCTTGCCGTCGGGCTCTACCTTCTGATGGGCGTGATTTTCGCCGTCATTCCACTAATCGTGTCGTGGATGATCGTCAAGCGGAGTGCGGGCGTCAAGCGTGAGGAGACGTATGAGAGCGGGATGCAGACCATCGGGAGTGCATGGATCCAGTTCACGGTGGCCTATTACATCTACGCGTTGATTTTTCTCGCCTTCGACGTCGATGTACTCTACCTGTTCCCGGTGGCGATGGCTTACGGTAAATACGGCGGCATCCGGGACCTGGTGGAGGTCTTCATCTTCGTGGGCATATTGTCTCTGGCCATCGTTTATGCCTGGTGCAAAGGAGTTTTCGAGTGGAAATCAAGAGAAGAATAGAACCGCCGGAGCCGGTTATACGGTTTGCCCTGCTTGACGATGTCCTAAACCTGGCCCGCGCCAACTCCCTGTGGCCGATGACTTTCGGACTCGCCTGTTGTGCGATCGAAATGATGGCGGCCGGGGCTTCCCGGTTCGACCTGGACCGGTTCGGTTCAGGAGTGTTCCGCCCCTCGCCCCGGCAGTCGGACCTGATGATTGTTGCCGGGACGATCTCCCGGAAGATGGGACCCGCCATCCAGATGCTCTGGGATCAGATGCCCAATCCCAAGTGGTGCATTGCCATGGGCAATTGTGCAATTTCCGGTGGTCCATTCGAATACGAAGGCCAGTATGCCATCGTGCCGGGCGCGCATCTCATCATTCCCGTGGATATCACCATTCCCGGGTGCCCGCCGAGGCCCGAGGCCCTGATCCAGGGCATACTGGCTTTGCAGGACAAGATCACCAAGGGTGAAAAACGAAACATCCTCCGTCGCTTTCACCGTATGGAAGGGAAGAACTGATTATGGCGAAAACAGACGATATCCTGCGGGAGCTTCGGGCAATGCTTCCCGAAGATGCCGTGACCGTGGACGACGACTATCGCACCGGAGCCGCCTTTGCGGCCCGGGTTCCGCTGGATCTTCTTCGCGATGCCGCCGAGCGCTGCAGCGCCCTGGGCTTCTACCTGGAAACCATCACCGGTCTTGATTTTCAGGATACGTTCGAGCTGGTTTATCATTTCAACGTGTATGAGCCCAAATCGAGAATTGCACTGAGAGTCCTGTGCGGCCATGACGAGACACCGCCGACAGTGCGGGACATCCTTCGAGCGGCGGAATGGTTCGAACGGGAGGTTCACGAGTTTTTCGGAATACGGTTTGCCGATAATCCTGATCTGAGGCGGCTGCTGCTTCCCGAGGATGCGGATTATTACCCTTTGAGGAAAACCTTCGGCGTCGTGAACGCTTATCGGAAGCGAGAAGAGATCTATGCCTAAGAAATTCCTGGATCCCGTTGTCGACCAGATCTACACGCTGAACCTTGGGCCTCAACATCCGAGTACTCACGGTGTGTTGAGGGTCTTGCTCGATCTGGATGGCGAATTCATCGTGAGGGCGGACCCCGTTATCGGTTACGGCCACCGCGGCCACGAGAAGATGGGGGAGAATCGCCTTTACAAGCAGTTTCTGCCGAACACCAGCCGCATGGATTATCTTTCCGGGCTCCTGTACAACCACGGGTTCGTGCTTGCCGTGGAGAAGCTCGCAGGAATCGAGGTCCCGCCCAGGGCGCAGTACATACGAGTCATCTGTTCGGAGCTGAACCGCATTTCCAGTCATCTGCTGTGGTTCGGCACCTATGTGATGGATCTTGGAGGGT
>JABUEY010000057.1 GCA_013314815.1 Syntrophobacteraceae bacterium | reverse complement strand
TGACGTTCGATCCCGCCTGCGGCAGGCGGAAGCCCAGATATCCGCCATGGAACAGGCGGTTTCCGCGGCGAAGGCCAGGATGGCTGCCGCCGGGGCGGGGGTGGAGAGTGCTCGGGCGGCCAGGGACAGGGTCGCCACCGACTTCAAGAGATACGAGGACCTCCATAGAAACCGTGCCGCGACAGGCCAGCAGCTGGATCATGCCAGGACCGAGCGCGACATGGCGGAAGCAAGGCTGAGAGCCGCGGTTCAGGAGGCACAGGCGGCTCGGTCGGAGGCGGCCAGGGTGCTGGCTCAGAGGGAACAGGCCGAAGCAGCCGCTGCCGAGGCTCGGGCGATGCTGGATTTCACCGTGATTCGCGCGCCTTTCTCCGGAAGACTGCTAAAGAGAATGATCCAGGTGGGAGATATGGCTGCTCCCGGCCAGCCCCTGTTTTTCGTCGAGACACCCTCCCGCCCGGAACTACACGCTCATCTCTCGGAATCCCTGCTCCCCCATGTCAAGACGGGGCAGGAAACGAACATCCGCGTGGATGCGCTTGGCGTGGGCATTCGAGGTGTCCTGAGCGAAATCGTCCCCAAGTCGGACCCTGCCACACGCACCGTACTGGTGAAAGTCGCACTCGATCCCCAGCCGGGACTGGTGAATGGTCTTTTCGGCCGGTTCCCCGTGACCTGCGGGGAGGTCCAGAGCCTTGTCGTCCCTTTCGAAGCCGTGCGCGAGCGCGGGCAGCTTCACCTGCTCGATGTGCTGGATTCGACAGGGGGAGTTCAACGCCGCTTCGTGACACTCGGTCAGCGCCGGGATGACCTGGTGGAGATTCTCAGCGGGTTGAAGGAGGACGAGGAGGTGGTTGTGCCATGACCGGATCGAGATCATCTTCTCATCACTGGATGATCAGCATCGTCGAGGCCTTTCTCAAAGGCAACCTGTCGGTCCTCCTTATCCTCGTCAGCCTGATTGCCGGCACCGTGGCCCTCCTGGTCACACCACGCGAGGAGGACCCCCAGATTATCGTACCCATCGCCGACGTTCTCGTCCATATGCCCGGAGCGTCCGCCCGGGAAGTGGAGCGCCAGGTATCCACGCGCCTCGAGAAGCTGCTGTACCAGATAGACGGAGTCGAGTACGTGTACTCGACCAGCTATCCGTCCCAGGCCATTGTGACCGTCCGGTTCTATGTGGGGGAAGACCGGGAGCGCAGCTGGGTGAAGCTCCAGAACAAGATTCAGGCCAACATCGACCAGGTGCCTCCCGGGGTTACCGGCTGGGTGATCAAGCCGGTGGAAATCGACGAGGTTCCCATTGTCAACCTGACGCTCTACAGCGCCACGTACAGCGACTTTCACCTGCGGCGTATGGCCGAGGAACTCGAAATCCGCCTGCAGGCGGTGAAGAACGCAGGGCGAACCTATATCGTCGGAGGCCGACCGCGGGAAATCACCGTCCGACTTTCCCCGCAGCTCATGGCCGGGCGGGGTATAGCCATCCAGGATATTCAAAGGGCCGTGCAGGCGGCCAATGTTGCCCTGCCTGCCGGGAGCCTGGTGAGAAGCGACGAGGAAATCCGTTTCGATGCCGGACGCTTTCTCGTGTCGGCCCGGGAAGTGGAAAACCTGGTGGTGGGAATCCGGGAGATGCGCCCGGTGTATCTGAAGGAAGTGGCCGAGGTGAGGGACGGGCCGGCGGAGCCTGAAACCTACACTCGGATTGCTTTCGGAGAGCTTGCTTATTCGGAGAAGGACCCGGCCGGGGAGAAACGGGGGCTGCCCGAAGGAATCGAGCGGTTCAGGGACTACCCGGCGGTGACGGTAGCCGTTGCCAAGCGCAAGGGGACCAACGCGGTATGGGTGTCCGAGGAAGTGAAGAAGGAGGCTGAAAGGTTTGCCAGGGAGGTCCTTCCCGACGACGTCGAACTGAGGGTAACCAGGGACTATGGCAAAACCGCGGATGAGAAGGTCAACGAACTCGTCGAGGCTCTCCTGGTGGCCATCGCCATCGTGGTGCTCCTGCTTGCCTATACCCTGGGATGGCGTGAAGGAATCATCATTGCACTGGCCGTTCCCGTTACCTTCAGTTTTACGCTCCTCATCAATCTTTTTCTGGGATACACTATCAACCGGGTCACCCTGTTCGCGCTGATCCTTTCCCTGGGACTGGTGGTGGACGATCCCATTGTAGACGTGGAAAACATCCATCGGCACTTCTCGATGAAGAAGGAACCCCCGTTTGATGCGGTGATCCGTGCGGTCAACGAAGTGCGGCCGCCCATCATTCTGGCTACACTTGCCGTCATCATCTCCTTCGTGCCCATGTTCTTCATCACGGGCATGATGGGTCCCTATATGGCGCCCATGGCTCTCAACGTTCCCATCGCCATGATCATGAGCCTTGTCGTGGCGTTTACCATCACTCCATGGCTTTCCCTGCACATGCTGAGAGGAGCCCATGACAAGCCTCATCAGAAGGCCTTCACCCTCGAAGAATCCACCCTGTACAAGATCTATGACCGAGTGATGGAAGCGATGATCGGAAGCCGGAAGCTCCGCTGGGGCACCCTCGCCTTCGTGGGGTTCCTGCTCTGCTTCGCCTTGTGGCTGGTGCTCTCCCACCGCGTGCCACTCAAGATGCTCCCCTTCGACAACAAGAACGAGTTGCAGGTTGTGGTGGATATGCCCGAGGGTACGACCCTCGAAACCACGGAAGCCGCCGCCTGGGCGCTTGCCGATTACCTCGCGAGGGTCCCTGAAACGACCGATGTCGGCGTCTACGTGGGAACGGGAAGCCCAATGGATTTCAACGGGATGGTGCGCCATTATTACCTGAGAAGGGGATCCCACGTGGCCGATATCCGGGTGAATCTTACGGGAAAGAAACAAAGAAGCGCTCAAAGCCATGCCATAGGCTTGAGGCTGCGCAACGATCTCCACGCCATCGCTGTGCGTCACGGCGCAAACATCAAGATTGTCGAAAGTCCCCCGGGGCCCCCGGTAATCGCCACTCTTGTGGCGGAAGTCTACGGAAGGGACGGCGGGTCCTACGAGGAAACGGTGGAGGCGGCTCGAGGCGTGCGCCGTCACATGGAACAGACGCCCGGAGTGGTGGATGTGGATGATATTCTTGTGGCACCTCAGCAGAGGCTCGTTTTCAGGGTTGACCGGACGAAGGCCGTTTTCCATGGCATCACCGACCGGGACATCGCCGATGCCCTGGGCGGCATGGTGGCAGGAGCCGTGCCGGGTTCCCTGCGGCTCGACAACGAGGTGCACCCGGTTTCCATAAGGCTCAGGCTGCCGGTGGAAGATCGAATCCATAAGGCCGACCTCGATCCGATCCTGGTACGGGGAGCATCGGGCGAAGGAGTCTTTCTCACGGAACTGGGGAGCTTCGAGGAAGAGATCATCGACCAGCCCATCTATCACAAGAACCTGCGCCCGGTGGTGTACGTCTTCGGAGAAACAGCGGGCCTTCCTCCCCCCGAGGCGGTAATCGGTCTGAGTGAACAGGTCCGGAGGGACGAACAGCTCCAGGGATTTGACGTGGTCTGGTCGGGGGAAGGCGAGTGGGATATCACTCTGCGCGTTTTCAGAGACCTGGGTATCGCCTTCGGTGTGGCGGTGCTGGGGATCTATATCCTGCTGCTGTACCAGACACAGAGCTACCTCCTTCCGGCCATTCAGCTCATCGCCCTCCCTCTTTCCGTCATCGGAATTCTGCCCGGCTTCTGGCTGCTCAACCTGATCGGCGGACAACCCGTGGACGGCTGGGGGAACCCGGTCTATTTCACGGCTACCGCCATGATCGGAATGATTGCGCTGGCCGGCATCGCCACTCGCAACTCCATTCTGCTCATCGAATTCGTGGAGGTGCGCCGTGCGGCAGGAAAGCCTCTTGTCCAGTCCCTCATCGAGGCCGGAGCACTCAGAACCATGCCCATCTTCCTTACGTCGCTGGCGGCCATGCTTGCCGCCTGGCCCATTACCCTCGACCCCATCTTTTCCGGGCTGGCCTGGGCATTGATTTTCGGAATCGCCGTCTCCACCTTCTTCACGCTCATCGTCGTGCCCCTGGTGTACTATATGGCCTATGGAAGAGAGGATTCCAACATGAAGAATGAAGGTATGCGAGGTCATGAAAATCCCTGAAGATCTGTTCTGTGAAATCTGCTCCGAAAAACGGGGGATCAACCCGGAAACCCTCAAGCACGTGATTACACTGGCCGTGGAAATCGCCAGGGAGGGAAGAGAAGGACGTCGGGTGGGCACCATGTTCGTGGTCTCGGATTCGGACGAAGTCTTGAAACACTCCCGAAATCTCATCCTCGACCCACTCCATGGTCATCCGGATCATCTCAAGCGCATCAGTGATCCGGACATGCGTGAAACAGTGAAGGAACTGGCCCAGTTGGACGGGGCGTTCGTCGTGTCCGACGATGGCGTGGTGCTCTCGGCATGCCGCTACATCGATGCCTTCTCGGAAGGCATCAATCTCCCCCTCGGCCTTGGCAGCCGGCACATGGCCGCCGCCTGCATTACGAGGCTCACCCGGTCCATCGCCGTGGTCGTGTCGGAAACCTCGGTTATTCGAGTCTTCGACGACGGTGTCATCATTTCGGAAATCATCCCGGAGCTCTGGATGTTCAAACGGTACAGTGCGCACATGGCAAAGGAGGGGCGGAAGTACACGGAGGAGCAGGTGGGCGTGGTGGATCCATCGGAAGCATGACGCTTTACGCCGGCCGGGCGGACGTTGCGCGGAACCTGGAACCTGCCGTGTGCAGTGCGGGGGCCCTCGATTCTTGGCCGAGGATAACGGAGGGTGCGGCGGTTGCTTCGTGTCAGCGGTCGAGGAGATCGAGCAGTTCGAGCGGCTGATGGATGAGAAGTTCCGCACCGGAGGCAAGGAGTTCCCCGGCTTCGCGAAAGCCCCAGAGGACCCCGACGGCGAACATGCCCGCGGCTTTTGCGGTTTTCATGTCTGTGGCGGTATCTCCGACATACAGAAATCGAGAAGGCGGGATATTCATGAGCCTCGCGATCTCCAGAGCTGCTGCGGGATGTGGTTTCCTCGGCACCGCAGGGCGCTCCCCCATGACAATCTCGAAACGCCGGCCGGGCAGAAGTTCTTTCACCATCATCCGGGTGAAATCGTCGGGCTTGTTGGAGAGGACGGCCATCCTGATCTTTCGCTGTTCAAGAACGTCGAGCAGTTCTGGAATTTGGGCGTACGGGCGTGTTCTTACATTCCAGTTTCGTGAATACTCCTCCCTCATCGAGGCGATACACTGCTCGACCAATCTCCTGTCATCCCGCTCGATTTCCGGCAGGGACCGCACCACGAGATTCTCCATTCCGTCCCCGACGAAGTACTTGTAAGTCTCAATAGAGTGTTCCCGAAGATTGAAGCGGCGAAGGACGGTGTTCATGGAGTTCGCCAGGTCCTCGATACTGTCGAGAAGGGTTCCGTCAACGTCGAAGAGTATGGATCCATACCTCATTATTGCCTCGTCGCGTGCAGTGTTGCCGGCAACAATCACCAGGCGGGGACAGGCATCCCGTCGTAGGAAGAATAACGTTCGACGCGGATGGAGTCAAAAGCGGGACAGTGGGCGGGCAAACGGGGACTCGGACACCCGGCTCAAGGGAACCCGCTCAACTGCCTGATGATCCTGCTCAGCACGGTGCGGCTCTCTCTCGTCATATCGACAAAAGAAACACCCGCTTCGAAAAAGTGTCCTTCAGTATGGTGCTTGTACCAGTGAAAAAGCACCCTGGAAGTGATACTTCCTTCCGGCAGCTGGATCGTCAATTCACAGCGGGGGAGTTCTTCGCCGATCAGCAGATGATAGGGGCCGAACTGGAGACGCTCCAGAATCAGTCGAACTCCGTCGGCCGAGATGTCGGTAATGTTCACGGGCACGGTTTCATTTGCGTCGGCGAACATGCAGCGCAGGAATCCTTCGTATCGAACGGCGTATCGCCTGCGACTTCTTCGTTCTCTGAATGGCCACATGATCCTTCTCTCGTTCCGCCCCAGTGGAAGACCGCTGTCGAAGGTTGAAAAAGCCGCGGCACAGGGTATTGCTCGTGGATCCAGTTCCGATGCTTCCCTTTTAGCGAACCGTGGGCGTTGCGTCAAGAACCTGCGAACCGATGGACGAACCGGAAGAAAGGATGCAGCCTGAATGTTCGGGAAGGGGTGTAAAGGGTGACGAGAATCATCTGGATTTGGACTGTCCCGCATTTCGCAGGATTTTGTAGATCTCCGGATGTTCCATGGCCGAAGCGTAAGTGAGGGGCGCCAGGTTGTTCATGTCCTTTGTATGGATGTCTGCTCCTGCGGCGACGAGAACACGCACCACGTCGAGTTTACCGTGTATGGTGGCGACCGCCAGGGCGGTTCTGCCGAAACTGTCCTTGATCTCGATATCCGCACCGTTTGAGATGAGAAGCCTTGCCACGTCGGCGTGCCCGTATTTTGCCGTGAAGATGAGGGCGGTCTGTCCTTCGGCATCCTGTTGATTGAGCCTGGATCCCCTGGAAATCAGCAGCATGGCGATGTCGAGGTTACCGTTCATCGCAGCGCTCATGAGCGCATTGACGCCCTTTTTTCTCAGGGTCGGCAAGTCGTCGGTGCTCTTCATGTTCAAATCGGCGCCCGCGGTCATGAGAGCTTCCGCAATATCGCAGTATCCCTCCCAAGAAGCCTGCATCAAGGCTGTTATCCCGTAAACGTCCGCCACATCGACGTCAGCTCCCAGGTCGATCAGGGCCTGCACGGCATCGGTGTGGCCCAGGATCGCCGCGTGAATGAGAGCGGTCATCCCTTCACGGTCCCTGGCGTTGATATCCGCTCCATCGGCTTTCAATCCGGCAATGGCGTCGGCTGTTCCCATCCTGGCGGCCGCAATGAGATCATTGTTCAACCGCTCCCGCCTTGCTGCGAGTTCCTTCGCGGTTGCTCGTGTTATTTCCTCTCTTGCGCAGACGACCGGGTACGAAAACAGCAGCACCGCCACAATCACGGTCATGGAAAAGACAACATGCTTAATTGACCTCATCATTCCTACCCCCTGGATTACAAATCGGCGAAACTACCCCCCTCGATATCTTCCCGTGGATTTCAGTATGAAGTGAATCGACTCCTTTTCTTCCTGGCTGCAGAGGCAGGAAAAGCCGTGCACCGTTCGCCTTGCCGACCCTTGCCGACGAATTGGATTCACCTGTGATATCGGCACAAAACGGAAATGCATTAAAGGGATTTGTGGTTCGAACCGTTTGTTCTGTCATGATGGATGTTGCGCAGCGGCAGGAGAACGCAGACCGGGAAGTGGACTCCCGACACGACCTGATCCTTTGCGCGGATGTGCGATTCCAGCCGGGAGGTCTTCAATCCCGGACCTACGGATAGGCAGGCAGGGTGGATATGCGCCGGTCTTCCACGAAGGCTCCCACGGTGAAGTGATAGAGGTCCTGGAAGGCACGTCCTTCGAGGCCGAGCAGTTCATGCACGGGGTTGTCGAAAAAGCATCCTATGCCCGTGCCGCGAAGACCGGCGGCTTCGGCTTCCAGGTAGAGCACCTGGCCGATCATGCCGCATTCCCAGAAAAGCCGAGTATAAAACCACGGGCCGAAACGAGACAGGGGGCCGTCGAATTCCGAGATCATGCTGACACAAAAACACCCTTCGCCGGCGATATCCTGGTGGCACGAAACCTGCGCAGCCACTCTCCGCAGGTCACCCTCGGCAAGAAGGTACAAAGGGAGAGAATCGGGGCAGCCTCGAGGCCTTTCCCATGCAAAGCTTCTGCGCATGGCGGGCTGCAGAAGAGCCTGCATCCGCGGGGATCGAACCAGGATATACAGGCCTGGAGGCAGGCCGTCGACCCGATGAACGTACAGCACCGTGTGAACATGAGGAGGCCATGCCAGAGAATCGAAGACAGGATGCGGGGACGAGGGCAGTGTGCGGGTCAGCAGCAAGTAGAAGGCAGACACGGGCATGGACGTCCTTGCGTCCATCGCAACCGCACTTCGTCTCTGATGGATGATCCCGCGAAGAGCGGGAACCACTCGCCTCGAATCGGCCTGAGTTTCCAGCCTGAGATCGGCGTTGCCGAACGGCGGTTCATCCTGCACGGTCTTTTCGGTGGCTCGAGCCGCCGATTCGATCATCCTCCACCGAACATGACCGCGGCTCAGCCGGTTAGGTTTTCCCAAGCACGGAAGGTCGGAAATGTCGGGTATGGAGCGTGGACCGAAGCTGAAAACCCTACCGCCTGATGCCGGCCGAGGAAAGACCGCCGCCATGCATTCGGGGTGTTCCACTTCCGCATCATGGGAGCGGTCGATACCCAGCAGTTGCGCGAGCTGCTCCGTCGAGAGGTCATCCAGCACCCTGGTTTCCCATCCCAGCGCCGCGGCGGCAAAGCCGAGGGCGCCCAGTGCGTGCCCCAGGTCCAGTGCGCAGTACCTGAATGCGCGCTCCCCGTATTTCCATGCCTCTCTCCAGAAAATCGAAGTGAAAGCCACAAAGACGGTGCCTTCCGGCATGGCTTCGCTCAATGCCCGCCATGCGGAAAAGGAGAGCCTGATGCGGACTTCGAGGATGTGTTCGCGAGGGGCATAGTGGCAGACGACGGGTTCGTCGGTGAGGTCCGGTACGGGGCCGCAGAGCAGGTAGCCCTCCGTGGGATGCAGGTTGCCGCTGGACGGGTTCACCCGGAGCGCCCAGGTCGCCGATCCGGCCTTCTTCCATGCAGAGAGGGCCAGGGTATCGAAAAAGAGTTGAGAAACGGATCGGCGGTCGACGGGGGCGGGAGAGACAGCGCCGGATCGAAACGCCTGGTCGTAAGAAAGGCCGCCTTCAGGAGCGAGCCTTTCCAGCCGAAGCACGGGGGCTCCCTCCAAACGTCGGAAAGGGTCGGGCTGAGTGGCCCAGTCCATGAATCCGGGGCCGGGAGCATACCTGTCGAAGTGGTGCTTCGATGCCTCGTGGTAGGAGATGATCTGTTCCAATCGCCTGTCCATACCATGGCCCTCCTTGGTCGAGCTAACGATCTCCCCGCGCCCGTCCAGCCTCCAGGAATGCGGTGACCTCCCTGTCGAAAGGTATGCCGATGCGGGCTCCCGCTTTGGTGCAGCACAACGCCGCCGCGGCGCAGGCCCGCTGCAGAATGTCCTCAAGTTCGTTCCCGCGGGCCAGTCCGAGAGCCAGCGCTCCGTGAAAGGTGTCTCCCGCCCCGGTGGTGTCTATCGCATTGACCGTCGGGGCCGGCATTCTGCCTCCTCCCATAGGCCCTTTCCACACCAGGCCCCGTTCCCCCAGTGTAACGATTGCCAGCGGCGCCCGCTCCGCCAGTCTGTCCACCGCCCGCTGGGCGTCCTTTTCCCCCGTCCAGTCACGGGCGAACTTTTCGGAAGCCGCCAGGCAATACACGACGGATGCGAGTTCCATCGTACCTCGATGGACGGAGCCGGCGTCCAGGACCGTGAGAATGCCCCGTTGTGCGGCGGACAGGGCAAGAGGTGTCGACACGAGAGGTTCGTGGCCGTCGAAAAGGATGACCTTCGGGCGGCAGGTGGAGAAATCGACCTGGCATGGAGAAAGCAGGGGAGTCCCTGACTTGTGGGTGACCACCGTGCGCAGCCCGTCCGGCTTGGCAAGTATGACGGAAAGGGGTGTCGGATGTGAACCGCGTACAACCAGCCGAGTGTTCACTCCGGCCTCGTGCAGTTCCTCCATGTGCAGGCATCCGTAGACATCGTTTCCAAGATAACCCGCAAAGGCGGCCGTGCCTCCAAGGCGTGCCACGGTGACCGCCGCATTTGCGGCGGGTCCGCCTCCACACGCGACCATCTCCTCTATGAAGCACTTTTCATCGGGTTCCGGATGCCGCTCGACCATCATCGTGATATCGAAGCAGGTAAGGCCCACACAGAGGACATCCACGTCGATACGTGGTTTTGCCCCGGTTTCGTCCATCGGGCTGATTCCATGGAGAAGGTTCGGATCCGACACTGCGCGGTTGTTTCCCTTTGGCGATGCAAATCCATGGTGTCCTGTCTACCGGGAGGACCCTCGATGTCGATCTTCCGAGGATACCCTGTTTCATTCAATCTAACCGCTTACCGTGGAGGTAATCAACGAAAAAACCCGCGGACGGAGAGCTGGACGAATGGACGTGAGGGCGCACGGGCAGCAAAGAGCAGGGTGAAGTGAAGCCAGGAATCCGGGCGGTATGGAGAGATGGGGAACAACCGGGGTTGACAGGTGGGTGGTGAACATTATTTTGATATGAAAATATTCAACATGGAAGGGAAAATGGGAACTCATTATTCGGGTACGGAAGAGGAAGTGAAAGCCCTCGATGCTTATATCAAGCTCATGAGGGCCGCCGAGTCGGTCACGACGCGGGTTCACAGGCATCTTGCCCATAAGGGCCTGACGGTGAGTCGCTTCGGGGTGCTCGAAGCTCTTTACCATCTCGGCCCGCTATCCCAGAGTGACCTTGGCAGAAAGCTGCTGAAAAGCGGTGGAAATATCACGCTGGTTGTCGACAACCTCGAAAAACTCGGCCTGGTGCGGCGGGAGAGGCTGTCCGGCGACCGCCGCTATGTGGAGGTTCATCTCACCGAACAAGGTCGGCAACTCATTGGCGAAGTTTTTCCCGTTCATGTAAGAGCCGTTGTCGATGAGATGAAAATTCTTGCTGAACCGGAGCAGGAACAGCTCGGCTTCCTGTGCAGGAAGCTTGGTATGAAGCTGGGCAACCAACCTAAACCGACGGATTGAAAGGACGACATCATGAAGCTTCTCGTGGTCTATTATTCCATGTACGGACATGTTCACCGCATGGCGGAAGCCGTGGCGGAGGGGGCGCGGGAGGTGCCCGGAACGGAAGTGACGATGTGCCGTGTGCCCGAAACCCTCAGCGACGAGGTGCTCGGCCTCATGGGTGCCCTCGACAGCGCCAGGGCCATGGCGCACGTTCCCGTGTGCAAGGTGGATGATCTCGCAGCCGCCGATGCGATTATTTTCGGAACTCCCACTCGTTTTGGAAACATGTGCGGCCAGATGCGTCAGTTCCTCGATGCAACCGGGCAGCTCTGGGCAAAAGGATCCCTGGTGGGCAAGGTGGGAAGCGTCTTTACCAGTTCCGCGACTCAGCACGGCGGGCAGGAATCGACGATCCTGAGTTTTCACATCACGCTGCTGCATCAGGGGATGGTCGTCGCAGGTCTACCCTATTCCTTCACCGGGCAGACGCGCATCGATGAAATCACGGGAGGATCTCCTTACGGCGCATCGACGATCGCCGGAAGCAGGGGTGAGCGGATGCCCAGTGAGACCGAACTGGAAGGGGCGAGATTCCAGGGAAGGTACGTGGCGGGCATTGCGTCAAAGCTTGTCGCGTAATCGTGCATCGGTTGGCTCCTCCCTCGGGGGAGCCTGCCTGTTTGGCAGGAACGGCATGTATTTCGCGGGGCGCACTGCCTCCGAGGAAAGAAGGCGGTCAGCTGCTCCCGGAGTACTCCGTTCAGGGCTTGTTATCCGATCGTGTTCTGCTTCTGATGAACACGTCGTAGAACACGCTGCCCGCGAGGACGAGAAACAGGCTGTCTCGAACGATGTACCAGGTAGTTGCGGGGTCTCCCGCGGTGCTGGTGGAAAAACATCCGCAATGAACGTTGAGACCTCGGGCAAGGTTGAACATCAGGGCCGAGAAGAAGCTCAGGATAAGAAGACCGGCCAGGAGCACCGCACCGTGAAGCCAGAATCCGAGGAGGAGCAGGCAGCCCAGCAGAAGCTCCAGCCAGGGCATGACGATGGCGGCGAGGTTTATGGCCGCACCGGGCAGAATCTGGTAGTTAAAGATGATCTCCGCGAATGCGGCGGGATTTTGTATCTTGTCCACGCTGGCGACTATGAAGATCCCTCCCAGAATCAGGCGCAGCCAGAAAAAGAGAGATTGATCCAGCAATGTACGCCTGCCGTTCTGTGTCGCCACAGAACGGCCTGTTGTGGCTTCTTGAAGGTGCTGCGTCTTTGTTTCAGCCATCTTGCCGGTTTCGAACCTCCGTATTTTGCACCATGCACGATCCATTCAACGGTTTCGCCCGAATGCATCACTTCCTGCCCGAATGGGTCCGGCCAGGTTCCATGGTACGGCCGTTCCTGATGCCGCCGATGCCTCGCGGCGCCAGGTTTGACCGTCGGCCCGGCCCTGCGCCTGTGGAACTCTCAACCCAGCCACCGCAGATAAGATGCCCGAAGGATGCTTCTTTTCCGGAATTTCCCCCGGACCAGGTATGGGAAAATGTTCCCGCTCTTGTTGAGGTATCCCAATATACCAGAACATCACCTGCAGGCAACGGAATCTCTCAGGCACGGGAAACTTCGACGGCGCTTCGTTTACAATTCATTCTGCGCCCGTTTTTCAACAGTTGCAAGCGGCTTGCGGCAGATGTCCTCTCTTCGAATCCCGGGCAGTCTTGCGATGATGCGCATTACATCCGGGTCGTCCTTCATCCAGTGCTTCAGGTTGCCCAACAGGACGGCGGCGTAGGGGGTGGAACTTCCGTCGGACAGGACGTAGTTGACCCAGAGGCCGCTCTTGCGCCAGCTGACCAGTCCGGCATCTTCAAGAATCTTGAGATGCTTGGACACCGTGGGCTGGGCGATGCCCAGCGCCGCCTGGATTTCACAGACGCACATGGTCTTTTGTTCAAGCATTTTCAAGATCTTCACCCTGTTGGGATCGGAAAGGGCTTTCATCACTGTGATAAACTGCTTCATGGAAACCTCTCATCTATATATTCCACGATCGGAATATATAGATGAAATCTTCAAAAGGCAAGGAAAACGGTGCATGTTCGAGGGAAGGAAGGCCGGGGGCTCGGGTCGAGATCGATTGCCGGGTACTCGAAGGGGCATGGTGAGTGTATGGGTGCAATGGCCTTCTTGAATCCCCGCCGGTTTTCCATTATCACTGTCGTGATTGAACAGGGGGCATGACAAAGGTGGAATACACCAGTAAAGGACAAGGAATTATGGGACTGATCAAAGTAGACTTGGGCAAATGTGAAAAGGATGGGGCCTGTGTGGATGTCTGCCCCATGGGTATCCTGGGACTTCATGAGGAGAAGGGCCCGGTCGTGCGGGTGGGTCTTGGGCAATTCTGCATCGGCTGCGGCCATTGTGTGGCCGTGTGTCCTCACGGTGCACTGGATAACGTGAGGAACCCTCTTGCCGGGCAGCTTCCACTCGAAGGTTTCAAGCGCGTTGAACCTCTGCAGGCAGCCGTTTTCCTCAGGTCGCGCCGCTCCATTCGCTGCTACAAATCGGATCCCGTGCCCCGGCAGACTCTCCTGAGGCTGCTCGACATCGCCCGTTACGCCCCTTCAGGACACAACAACCAGGGGCTTTCCTATCTTGTCGTGGATGATTCCGAATCTATTTCGAAAATAAGCGGGATAGTGGTCGAATGGATGCGCGGGCTTGTAAAGGCGGGTTCGAAACTGGCCATAAGTTCGCATATGCCCGGGATCATCAAGTCTTTTGAACGGGGCGAAGACCGCATTTTGAGAAACGCTCCCGCACTCATCGCGGCCATGGCTCCGAAGTCCTCCATTACGGGCCAGGTTTCCACCTTCCTCGCCCTCGAATATGTGGAACTCTACGCCCCTGCACTGGGGCTTGGAACCTGCTGGGCCGGCTTTGCCCAGGCATGTGCACGGCAATACCACCCTCTGCCGGAGTTCCTGAAGGTGCCTGAAGACAAGGCGGTTACGGGCATGATGATGGTGGGCTGGCCGCGATACGAGTACCACCGTCTTCCCGAAAGGAACCCGCTCGATGTAACCTGGTTCGTCCCGCAATGATGTGGGATGTGCAGCCGGCACGCTGGAAAAGGAGACCGGCATCGTGAACTTTCAGCCGGCCGTTTGCTGGAGAAGGCCTGTCGTCTGGACCGGCCCGTCATGATCACTACTGCAGGAACCCCGTGTGAACAGACTTGTCGACGCTCTGAAAAGACTCCTGGTCGAAGCTGTCGAAATCAGCTTCCGCCTTTTCAAGATCATGATTCCGGTCATTGTCGCCGTGAAGATATTGAAGGAACTGGGGGCGGTGGAATGGCTCGCCGTGGTTCTGTCCCCCGTCATGGAGGTGGTGGGGCTGCCCGGAGGAATGGGGCTGGTGTGGGCGACGACGCTGCTGACCAACCTTTACGGAGGCATGATCGTATTTGTGTCGCTCAGTTCCGATTTTCCGGTCACGGTTGCCCAGGCCACCGTGCTGACCACGATGATGCTGGTGGCTCACGGGCTACCCGTCGAACTGCGCATCGCCCAGAAGGCCGGAGTCCGCCTCCTGGCCATGGGGATGCTTCGAGTGGGCGGCGCCTTCCTGCTCGGTTTCGTTCTCGACCGAGTCTATGCCTCTGGCGGCTGGCTGCAGGAACCCAACGTCATCCCCTGGATTCCTCCTGCCCAGGACACCTCGCTTCTTGCGTGGGGAGTAGACCAGGCGAAAGGGCTGGTCCTCATCTTCTTCATCATTCTGGCCCTCCTGGCGATGATAAAGGTCCTTACGCGCCTCGGGATCACGAACCTGATAACGAAGTCCATGCATCCCCTGCTGAGGGTGCTCGGCATCGGAAACGCGGCGTCCACCATCACCATCATCGGGATGACCCTCGGTCTGGCCTACGGCGGGGCACTCATCATCCAGGAGGCGACGTCCGATCGCATCGGGAAAAAGGACATCGTCTTCTCGCTGGCATTCATGGGTCTCTCCCACAGCCTGATCGAGGACACACTTCTTGCCGCGCTGCTTGGAGGGCACCTGTCGGGAATCCTGTGGGGAAGAATCATCTTTTCCCTGCTTTGCATCTTCTTGCTGGTAAAATGGATATCCAGGGTTTCCGATGCGGCCTTCGAACGGTATTTTTTTCATTCTACTGCGCGCTGAACCATGTTTGACGCTGGTGCCCGGCGGTTCTGGGGATGAACCGTGGATGAACTCCCGGGTCCCGGGATTTGAACGAGAGAAAGGATGGCATGGACGAGTTGAAGAAAGCCAGGGGACTGGAGTTGCTGCGAAAGTTGAGTGAGTCTCATGGAGCTCCGGGCTGCGAGGATGCCGTGCGACGGATATTCCGCCTGGAACTGGGAGGGGAGATCTTTACGGATCGTTCAGGAAACATCCTGTGCCGCAGGCCGGGCAAATCCAAAACCCCGCGGATCATGCTCACCGCTCACATGGATGAAGTGGGTCTCGCCGTTCAGGCCATCACGCGAAGCGGCCTGATCCGGTTCGTTCCGCTCGGAGGTTGGTGGGCTCACACGCTTCCTGCAAAAAGGGTGAGGATCCTCACCCGGGAAGGAAGGGAAATCGTTGGGGTGATCGGAGCCAGGCCTCCTCATTTCCTGTCTGAGGCGGAGCGGGACAAGGTGCTGAAGTTCGATGACATGTTTATCGATGTGGGGGCGGAGAGCGCGCAGGAGGTCCAGGAGCGGATGGGCATCAGCATCGGGGATACCATTGTTCCGGAGAGTGCCTTTACGCCGATGCACAACCCGGATCTGCTGCTTTGCAAGGCGTTCGACAACCGCGTCGGCATGGCCTTGATCCTGCAAGCTGCGGCTGAACTCGATCAGGGACTTCACCCGAATTGCGTTTTTGCGGTGGGAACTGTTCAGGAGGAAGTGGGGACTCGAGGAGCCCAGACTGCCGCTTTTTCGGTCAACCCGGACGTGGCGATTGTTCTCGAAGGGGCTCCCGCCGACGATCTGCCGGGAACTCCCGAGGATGAACGCCAGGCTGTCGTGGGATCGGGAGTCCAGGTCCGGCTCATGGACCCTTCGGCCATCATGAATCGAAAGCTTGCGGACTATGTGGTCAGGACGGCCCGGGATCATGAGATCCCGCACCAGCAGGCGGTGAGAAAAAGCGGGGGGACGGATGCCAAGGTCATTCATCTGAGCGGTTCCGGGGTGCCGACTATTGTACTGGGTGTCCCGGCCCGGTACATTCATTCTCACAACAGCATCATCCACATGAGCGACTACCTGGCGACACTGGAACTGGTATCCAGGCTTGTTCATTCCCTGGATTCGGAAACCGTGGACGGATTCACCTCCTTCGATGACTGAAAGGGGAGGCTCCATGCCGCAGCGGACAAGGTCCAGCCGCGCGGAATGAAGCACGGGTATCCTGTCACCTGTGGTCCTTTAAACGGTATTTTCCCTTTCTTCTCGAGTCCAAGCGGATTCCTTGAGGAATCCCCCATGTTGCAGACTCTGCAGTGTCATGTTCAGCGGGAACCGCCTGATCTGCCCCCGCCGAACGATCCTCCGCCTCTCGATAATCCGCCTCCGCCAAGAGAACCTCTGCCTGACATCCCGGCGCCGCCAGGAGATCGGCCGCCTCCAGGCGGACCGCCGCTGCTTCTGAACGAACCTCCGGGATTTCCAAATGAACCGGTCCGCCCGCTGTAAGATCTGCCTGATCCCCTGTTGAAACTCGAACCGCTCCCGAAGGATTCTCGACTCCTGCCGGTCGGAGCATGATGGAAAGAGCGTTCAAGGCTTCGCGACGACGCACCGGGCCTCGTTTCCCGTCCGTAGGTCCTGGAAGCGCCGCCGGAGCGGGCTTCTGGAGTCGTAACCCTACGGCTCGGCGAATCAATGCGAGGACGAAGCACGTTGCTCGATGCGGACGGGGAACCGCTGTCCGTCCTGTTCGTGCCGAGGCGTGTTTCGTTTGTTAACGGCCGGCGCGTGTCGCTTCCGCGCGTCTCGAAAGACCTTCGGTTTCTCGGTTCGGGACTGTCCGCGCTGATTCTCGAAGCGCCGCTTCTCCCATCGATACGATCCCGCCCGGACAGGACGTCTCGCCTTCTGTTCGCATCACCGGCAACGATCCGCCTTGCCCGGTCTCGATCCATGCGGCCTTTAACATGTTCAACCCGGTTCCTCGTCAGCGGATCGATCTTGTGAAATCTCCTTCCGTCCCGGCTTCTCACATGATTGGTGATCACCCGGCGATCATACGTGTCGTTGTATTTGAAGCCATGTCGATGTGGATACCTGTGGTACTTGTGAAAATCGTTCAGGATGAAGTATCCCGTGAAGGCGTAGCCGGAATAGAAGAACGGATAGGGCACCCAGCTGTACAGGTAGTAGTAGTCCCAGGGGGGAGGATAATAGGTAACCACGGGCGGTCCTGCGTCGTAATAGTATCCGCCGATGACCGCCGGGTCGGCATACCGGTAGTCGTCGTATGGGGGCTGATCGTAGGTGTGTGTAGTCGAATCGTCCGGAAGAATGGGAAGCTCAAGGGATGCCACCAGCGAATCGACGGCGTCCAGGGATTCATCCCTGGTCAACGGCAGTCTTCCCTGTTCCGCCGAGGCAGCCGCGGCTTCCCTCAGGTCACCCACCGTATCGGGGGTGAGGGGATAGTCGGCGATCCACCCGTTGCGGGGAGCAATACCCAGTGCAGTCAGCTCACTCTGTGCCTCCGCTTCGGATTCCACCGCGGGCAGTTTGAGCGCTTCGATCAGCATGCGGGCAAAGTCGCCCTCACGCACGAGCGGTTGTTCAAAAGGAGGAAACGATTCATTTCCCCCCGCGACCTGTACAAAAGCCGCCGAAAGCAGGAGGAGCAAACCGAAAAAAACCATTATAACGGTAGGCGTTTTCATTTGCCTGCTCCCTATTTTCCTTTTCATCCAATTTTAATTAATATAATCATTGACATTCAACGGCTCAACGAAGATCGGTCCATCCATCGACCATGAAGTCCAGCGGGCATGGACCGTCTGACCGGTTCATCGACTGTCTTCCCGAAGGATAGCTCTACGAACTAGGTGAAAGACGATGCCCCCGTTAGATGAGCGGGCCGAACTCGCGGATTCTTCTGACGGGATGAGAACGAAGCCGGAGGATCTGCACGGACCCGGGAAGGCGAAAGGAGGTTGCCGTGAGTCTGCGCTTTGTCGTGCATGAGCACCATGCCAGGCATTTGCACTTCGATTTCAGGCTGGAATGGGAAGGGGTGTTGAAATCCTGGGCGGTGCCCAAGGGACCTTCCATGAATCCATCGGAAAAGCGCCTGGCGGTTGCGGTGGAAGACCACCTTATCGAATACATCGACTTCGAAGGCATCATTGCCGAGGGGCAGTACGGAGCGGGGGCCGTCCTCATCTGGGACGCGGGGCCCTGCAGAATTTCCGAATGGAAAGAGGACCGTATCACGTTTTACCTCGAGGGGCGGAAGCTGAAGGGAGGGTTCACGCTCACCCGGTTGAAGGGAAAAGGCAAGGGGAAAGAGTGGCTCCTCATCAAGAAGCGCGATGATCATGCCGTTGCGGATTGGAAGATCGAATTGGAACTCACTCCGGAAAAGAGACGGAGACTTACTGAACGTGTTCCGCCGTGCACGGCGTCCTGAGGGAAGACCGGGGAGAACGATCGGCGGAGAGGGAAGTCATCTCCACCTTGTGCGTGTTCCCTGGATATGCGTGCTCCATGCGGGATTCAGGCAGTATTGCGTATGGGCGGGTCTTCTGATCGAGGGTCAGGGAAGCCTTTGATAGTAAAGGGAACTGCTGAGGGTGAGGGCTGTTCCGATGCCCGAGTAGACAGTGGCGAGCACCAGCGTGGAGATGTGGGAGTGCTTAAGAACCTGGCCCAGCAGGACCATCAAGGCGATAAGGAGATAGCTTCGCCATTCCTGGAAGGAGAAAAGGCATGCCCGCTCGGGCTGACTGGAGATGCGATCGATGTTTTTTCTTGCGATGCGGGAAAAACCGAACCGGTAGATGAGGACACCGGACCCGAAACCTGCCAGGGCTCCTGAAATGCATGCCGCCCATTCCAGTTCGGAAAACCAGCTGCACGCCGTAACGCAGAGCCCGAGACCCACGACGGACCACAGCATGCCTGCCACCAGGCATCGCCAGTGGCGGAAAACCGTCGGCGTGTATCTTTTCCACGATGCCGGCTTCTTCACGCGCGGGCCTCCCTGTCCGTTCGTCCGCAGGCTGCAGCAAGCCGACTCTCACGTCGGCCCGTGGAAGCTTCCCGTCCTGATTGCCGTCGCCGGGCTCATGCCCTTCCGTCCTTACCCCGCCGGCAGCAACGCGGTACAAGTGTAGAATGATTCGCCGTGTACTGCAACAGTTTCATGAAGCATCTGGTTCGTCGGCACGGATCGGCCCAGGCGTTGAAATATTACAGGAAGGGAGCCGCCACGGAAACGATGTGATCGGCGATGGCCAGGGAAGACGTGGCTGCGGGGGATGGCGCGTTGAGTACGTGGACCATGCGGCTGCCCGCCACGATGACGAAGTCGTCGAGGAGCGATCCATCCGCTCCCAGCGCCTGGGCCCGCACGCCTGAACCTCCTGGTTCCAGGTCTTCCTTGCGGATCTGCGGGATGAGTCTTTGAAGTGCTCTTGTAAAAAGAGACTTGGAAAAGGATCGAGTCAGTTCCATCAGCCCGGGCTTCCAGTATCGCAGGACGAGGCGCCGGTAGCCTTCGAATTTCAGGGTCTCGATCAGTTCGCCCGGCACGATATCGGTCCGGGTGTAGCCTTCCCTGGCCCATGCAGGAACAGCGTTCGGGCCGGCTTCCACCCTGCCGTCCATCATGCGGGTGAAGTGGACTCCTAGAAAAGGAAAACGGGAGTCGGGCACCGGGTAGATCAGGTTGCGAACCAGGTAGTTCCGTTCCGGCTTTATGCGGTAATATTCCCCTCGAAAAGGCACGATCATGCAGGTCGGCTGAGATCCCGCCATGCGCGCCATGTGGTCCGAATAGAGCCCGGCGCAGTTGATGAGGGAGCCGGCGATGATTGGACCCCGGTTCGTCTCGATCCGAATGTGTCCATCTCCGGGATGGATTTCAAGAACCCTGTGGTCAAGCAGGAGTCTTCCCCCCAGTGCCTGAAAGACTCGAACATAAGCCGCGGCTACCTCCCTGAAATCCACGATTCCCGTAGCGGGCACGTGAAGACCCATGAAACAGCGGGCATGCGGTTCGATTTCGCGCGTTTCGTCGGGCGAGAGCAGCCTGAGCCCCGGTACGCCGTTGGCGGTGCCCCTGCTGTGGAGTTCCCGCAGCCTGGGAATTTCATCCTCGCGTACGGCGATCACCACCTTGCCGCACAGCTCGAAGGGAACCTGGTGGTCCCTGCAGAAATTCACGAGCTGGCGGGCTCCGGACACGCAGAGTCGTGCCTTGAGGGATCCCGGGCGATAATAAATGCCGGAATGGATCACTCCGCTGTTGTGCCCGGTTTGATGGCCGGCGATCCGGGATTCCTTTTCCAGTACGGCCACCTTGAGGCCGGGGAGGGCTTCCAAAAGTTTCATGGCGGTTGCCGGCCCAAGTATTCCGGCTCCCACAACGGCGACGTCAAAGTGTGCATCCATCCTGTCTTCTCCGGTAAAAATTGCATTTTGCCATGATTTTCCAAGCCTTTTCCTGGAAAAGTGGATCAGACATGCATAGCTTCAATCGATCTGGAGGTCAAGAACAGGCTGCGGGGGAACAGGATTCCCTGCAAACGGGCGGAAAATTCCTGCGGGGATTCCCTTGTTCGAATGGAAAACGATGTGTAACATCCAATGGATAAGACAGGAGGAGTGACACCATGGAACCCGTATACCTGGACTACAATGCAACGACACCCATAGATCCGCGGGTGGCGGAAGTCATGCTGCCCTATATTACCCGTCATTTCGGCAATCCATCCAGCAGTCATGTGTATGGAGCCGCGGCGAAGAAGGCTGTGGAGAAGGCCAGGGGGCAGATTGCCCGAATGCTGAGGTGCCGCCCGGAGGAGGTCGTCTTCACCAGCGGAGGATCGGAATCGAACAACTACGCCATCAAGGGAGCCGCTCGATCGCTGCGGCACAAGGGCAACCACATCATCACGTCGGCGGTGGAACACCCCGCGGTGACGGAGGTCTGCAGGTACCTGGAAAAGGAAGGCTTCCAGGTGACCACACTTCCCGTAGACGGCGAAGGCCTCGTTGATCCCCGCGATGTGGAACAAGCCATCCGTGCCTCCACCATCCTCATCACCATCATGCACGCCAACAACGAGGTGGGCACCATCCAGCCCATTCACGAGATTGCGGAGATCGCCCGGCGCCGCGGAATCCTGCTCCACTCGGATGCTGCGCAGTCGGTGGGCAAGATCGCCGTTCATGTGGACGAACTGGGTGTGGACCTTTTGTCCATCGCCGGCCACAAACTCTATGCACCCAAGGGGGTCGGCGCTTTGTACCTCCGGTCTGGAGTGGAACTCGAAAAACTCATTCACGGCGCCGGCCATGAGATGAACCGGCGGGCCGGAACGGAAAACGTCATCGAGATCGCAGGGCTTGGAGAAGCCTGTGCGCTGATCGATGAAAACCTGGAGACCTACGGAAAACACATGCGAAAGATGCGGGACCGGCTCGAAGAAGCTTTGAAGGCCGTTTTTCCGGCTACTCGAATACACGGGCACCCGGAGAAGCGCCTGCCCAATACGTCGAGTGTCGGCTTCAGGGGGCTGGAGGCCAACACCATCCTGTCGGAACTCACCTCCGTTGCCGCTTCGGCCGGCGCTGCATGCCATACCGACCACGTCGATGTTTCGAGTGTCCTCAAGGCCATGGATGTCCCCATCGAATACGCCATGGGAACCATACGATTTTCGACAGGTCGCTTCACAACATCCGATGAAATCGACCAGGCGGTTGAAGAAATCGGCAAGGTGGTGGAAAGGCTGCGGCCGAAGGAATCCAGCGGGCGGCTCGACTTCGAATCCGAAGCCGACATAAAGCTCACCCGCTTCACCCACGGCCTGGGATGCGCCTGCAAGCTGCGGCCTCAGCTCCTGGAGCAGGTTCTCAAAAGCATACCCGCCCCGGTGGACAGGAACATCCTGGTGGGCACCGATACGTCCGACGATGCCGCCGTCTACCTCATCGACGAACACACCGCCGTTGTCCAGACAGTGGATTTCTTCACCCCTGTGGTGGACGATCCTTTCCAGTTCGGCAGGATCGCCGCGGTCAATTCCCTGAGCGATATCTACGCCATGGGGGCAAAGCCTCTTTTTGCCCTGAACATCGTCGGGTTTCCGAGCAATCGTCTTCCCATGCGGGTGCTCGAAAGGATCCTCGAGGGAGCACGATTTGCCGCCGAGGAGGCGGGGATTTCCATCATCGGAGGCCACACGGTTGATGATACGGAACCCAAGTACGGACTCACGGTGACCGGTGTTGCAGATCCCGGAAGGATCGTGACCAACCGCGGCGCCAGGGCCGGGGACCGCCTGGTCCTTACCAAACCCGTTGGAACGGGCATCCTGGCCACAGCCATGAAACAGGGACTGATCGAGGCCGCGCAGGCCGAGGCTCTGGTCGAGACCATGGCCTTATTGAATCGGGCCGCCGCGGAAGCCATGCAGGAAATCGGGGTGAACTCCTGCACGGATATCACCGGCTTCGGCCTGCTGGGCCATCTTCTCGAGATGATGAACGGCTCGGGCACTTCCGCACAAGTCTACGCGGACAGGGTGCCTCTGCTTCCCGGAGCACAGGAACTGGCGGCCTCGGGAGTGGTGCCGGGGGGCACTCGAAACAACCTGGATTTTACATCCCCCTACGTGAAATATGATGCACGGATCTCCATGCCGATGCGCCTTGTTCTGAACGACGCCCAGACCTCGGGAGGGCTTCTCATTTCCGTTTCTGAGGAGAAGTCGCCGGCGCTGCTTGCACTTCTGGTTGAAAAAGGAGTGAAGGGCGTCGAGGTTGTCGGACGGGTGATTGCCGAAGGCGAGGTGCGGATCGAGGTGGTCCTGGATCGGTAGTGGGCAGTGTCGGGATCCTGGGAAATCCACTTCCCCGGAGCACAAGGCCCCCCGCGGGGTACTTCATTGCCCGGACGACCGGGAGGACCGGCCTCCTGGAAAATGCCTGGAAGGAGCATTGGAAGGACTCTCAAGGTGCAGGGTGTCCGGTCGGGGAAGGCTTTGCCGGTTCAGAAAGAAGTCGGATGGACTCCTGATGCGTCAGTCCGAAGCCCGGTCCCTGGTTTTCGGTTCATCCGATAAACGAATACTGCGGTGCTTTATACACATCCAGTGCTTTTCACGCATGCGGTGCTTGTTACGCATCTAGTGCTCTTTACGCAAAAGATGGATGGCATCACAACGTGATTCCCGCCTTCGCGCATTGCCGTCAAGTTAAGCAATACTCTTGAGCGAGCGCGGTTTGGGAAGTTTACGACGCCGCAGCACCAGCGTGTTGCCGTCCTCCACGTACCACTCCAATACT
>JABUEY010000236.1 GCA_013314815.1 Syntrophobacteraceae bacterium | reverse complement strand
TGGAGGCGATGCCGGTGGAGGGGCCGATTCGGAGGAAGGCTGAGCGGGCGCGGGAGGATGTTGGGCCTGGGCCCGTGCTACCTGGTTGATCCGGTGTTCAAGTTCCTCAATCCGTCCGTTCAGGGCTCCTATTCTGACCTGCAGCTCATCCATTCTGGCGTAGAGATCCCCTCCCCTCTGCGCTTGTGCGTCCACACTCTCAAATCGTCTTTCCAGGTTCAACTGCCTTTCGTGCAGCATGCTGATGCTCTGCTGCATGGTGCTGGTCTCCTGGGTTGACGCGCATCCGTACAGGAGACAGGCCGCAAGAAGGCATGTCAGGGCAATCGAAAAGTGGTTCTTCATATTGACCAACCTATATCCTCTTTCTCTGCATTTCGGGCGAAAAGCCCCTTCGAGAGGGTCATGTCCTCATTCCTCCCTGCAGGGCTTTACGCACGATCCGCCTCTGTCAGGAGACAAAGATTCTCACCACGCATGATGTCCCGGGAGTTCCTGGACCATCATCAATACTGAAGCACAAAATGCGCTCTTCTGTTCTTTGCCCAGGACGCTTCGTCATGGCCCGGGGCAGCCGGCCTTTCCTTGCCGTAGCTTATGGTGCTCAGATTACTCTGGCTGATTCCCGAGTTTACCAGGTATTGAAGTGCGCTGTGTGCACGGCGTTCGCCCAGCGCAAGGTTGTATTCGGTAGTCCCCCGTTCGTCGCAGTGTCCTTCAATGGTGACCTTGACCCTGGGGTATTTCCTGAGAAAAGCCACTTTCCCGTCCATGATCCTCTTGGCGGGTTCACTGAGCACATACGAATCGAAGTCAAAGTAGATATCCTGGTTCTCGAAAGCTTGAGCTTTTTCGAGAAACTCCCTCTTTTCCGCTTCTCCGGCGATCCCCAACTCCCTCCACCGTGCGTCGTCCAGCCCGAGGCCGGCTCCCGAAGGCCCCATCCCGGCAGACACGGACGAATCCGCCATATAGCCCGGCTGCGATGCGGGAACGGTCTTCTTCTGACACGCTCCCGCGGCCAGAACCAGGACCACCACCAGCGACAGGTACACACATCTCCCCCAACTCTTTCTCATCCCACTCCTCCTGAATTTCAATACTATGCAATGTAGAATTATTGATCACTCATGCGCGTCGACCAACTGGGCAGTTCCTGGCCGCCACCCTGTCGGGTAAGCCGCCTCACTCCGGTTCCGTTGGTCAGTAAAACCCAGATGGATGAACTTCCCTGCCGAGTAGAACTGAACGCGATCATGCGCCCATCGGGAGACCATGTCGGCGATTCGTTGTTTCCTTCTCCATGAGTCAGCTGACGGGGGTCACTGCCGTCCGGCCTTACCATGAAGATATTGTGCCGGCCGCCACTGAGCCCGCTGTAGGCAATCCAGTCTCCCTTGGGCGACCAGCTGGGCGACGTATTGTAATTGCCGCTGAATGTGATGCGCCTCTTCTGCCCGGTCGACACGTCCAGCACGTATATCTGGGGACTTCCCGTTTCGTCGGACACGTACACGAGTTTCCTTCCGTCAGGCGACCAGTCGGGCGACACATTGATGGACCAGCCGTGGACAAGCTTCTGAACAATACTCCCTGAAGAAGACACCAGAAAGATGTCCGGACTTCCGTCCTTGGACAGGGTCACCGCCAGTTCAGAAGTGCCAGGCCTCCACGAAGGAGAGATATTGATCCCAGGATATCCGCAGATAAGCCTTGTCGCTCCGTTCTGCAGGTTGACCCCGAAAATCTTGGCGTTTCCTTCCTTGTAACTGACATAAGCCAGTTCGGTCATTCGGCTGTTCCATGCAGGGGAAAGATTCAGGGAGTTGTCCCGGGTCACCTGGACGAGGTTGCTGCCGTCGAAATCAACGATAAAGATCTCCTTGTTCTTCCCCTGAGCCTGGACGAAGGCGATCTTGCTGTCGAAGACTCCCCTTTCGCCCGTTACGGCAAACAGAATTTCGTCTGCAAGCCGATGAATCATGGGCTGCCAGTTCCTGGCATCCCCTTCATAGACCTTTCCCATCACCATACGCGCGGCAACCACATCAAACAGCCGCGCCTCGATCCTCAACGACGATCCCTCCACCTGGTATGACGCCCGGACCATGAAATCCGCGCCCAGGCGCCGCCAGTCCGGGAAGTTGATCTCACCGGCAGTCAGTCCCATGGCCTGTGGATCCTCGAGGAATCCTCTGGGGTCCAGTGGCCGGAAGACTCCGGAATAGTCGAGATCGGCCGAAAGAGTCTCCGCCATTTCCCGTGCAAGGCCCGTCTGTACAGGTGCCCGGTACTTGAAATCCGGGATCGCGATGGGCAGCCGCTGGAAAGTGGGCTGAGTAATATCCAGGTAAATGCGTTGAGCGTAAGCGGGCTGATTGCAGGCGACCAGGAAGGCCAGTGCAAACAGGATCCCGCCCCAACCGATATTGAAATGTTTGCCTGCCGGCATGAGTGCTGAGAATCCTTTCTAAATGAATGGTGATCAGGAAAGGCCGCCGGGGCGGAACTTGAGAACGAATTCGAGCTTCGATTCGGTCAGCGCCTGCGGCATGGCCGGAAGAGGGTCAGCCTTGAGTACGGCCCGCTTCGCAGACTCATCGAACAGGGAATTGCCTGAAGTCTTCTCGACCTGCAGATTGATCACCCTGCCGTCTCTTCTCACCACAACCAGCAGGTGCGTCTCCAGGCCCTGAACCTTCAGAGAATCCAAAACGGACCACTCCCGCCGAACGGCTTCCTTGACCTTCTCGTTATACAGGCTTTGCAGAGCCGATGCCACGCGCCCGCCGCCTCCGCCTCCCGTTCCTTCCGCGATGCCGTCGGCGGTCA
>JABUEY010000056.1 GCA_013314815.1 Syntrophobacteraceae bacterium | reverse complement strand
CCTGGGAGTACTTACCATACTTGGCCTTACGACTCCCTGGACCCTGCTTGCCCTCACGCTTGTTCTCGGAGCAGCGGCAGCCACGAACATGCCCGCATGGCAGGCCATTATTCCGGAACTGGTATCGCGTGCGGAAATCCCGTCGGCTGTCGCTCTCAACAGCGTTGGATTCAACGCCGCCCGCGCGATAGGGCCGGCCGTTGGAGGGCTTGTAGTGGGGTTGGCGGGAACGGGTTTCGCGTTCATGATCAACGCGCTCTCGTTCCTCGGAGTAATGATCGTTCTGTTTTTCTGGAAGAGGCGGCCTCATACCAGTACTCTGCCCGCCGAAAGGATTGTCGGCGCCATGCGCACCGGCCTGCGCTATGTGCGACATGCACCGGCGTTGCGCGCCGTGTTTGTCCGCGCCACGGCATTCATCGTGTGTGCCAGTGCACTGGCGGCCCTGCTGCCCCTTTATGCCAGGCAGATGCTGGGGTTGGGCTCCGTCGGCTACGGACTGCTCCTCGGCGCCTTCGGATTCGGAGCCGTTGCGGGAGCGGCGGTTTTGCCTGCAGTACGCCGAAGAACATCCCTGGACAGGCTGAATGTCCTGACGAACCTGGCCTTTGCAGCCGCCCTGGCTTTGATCGCCTTTGTTCACGAATTCTACACGGTATGTGCAGCGCTTACCATAGCAGGAGGGGCATGGCTGGCACTGCTGGCCTCGTTTAACAGCAGTGTTCAATCCATCGTACCGGCGTGGGTCAGGGGGCGCGCTTTGGCGGTCTATATGCTTGTCTTTTTTGGAGGGATGGCGGGAGGCAGCGTTGTTTGGGGCGTGGCGGCATCCTTTTCGAGCATTCCCACGGCACTGAACCTGGCTGCACTGGGGCTGGCTTCAGGGATTGTCCTCACGAGGAGTCAGAGGCTGAGGGCTCCCGAAACCCTGGACCTCTCCCCGTCCATGCACTGGTCGGTCCCGACCCTGGTGATCGAACCTCGCCCCGAGGACGGACCGGTACTCATCACCATCGAATATCGCGTGGATCCTCGAAAGGATGCCGAATTCCGCCTGGTCATGGACCGGCTTCGCAGATCCAGGCTGCGCGGAGGCGCCTTCCGCTGGCGCCTTTTCGTCGACGCCTCGGACTGCGGTCGTTACCTCGAATCATTTATCGTTGAATCCTGGATCGAACATCTGCGCCAGCATGAACGGCTGACGGTGGCCGACCTCGAGATCGAGCAGCGGGTCCGAGCATTCCACTGTGGAGACAAACCGCCGGTTATCACTCACCTGGTGGCAAGGCCCGTGCCCTGATTGCCCACTCGGGCGGCTGACTCGGGCGTCCGTGCCTTTCAACAGGTTCGGGTTCGGAGCAGCCAGAAGGGTCCTCATTCGAACTTGTTCTTCGATCCGGGGTATCCTCCCCTTTCGAACACAATGGTCCTGTTTCCTCTTCCCGCCAGGATGCATGCCGCCGACGCTCCCGCCGGGCCGGCCCCGACAACGGCCACATCATCCTTGTCTCAAAAACGTCTTTCACTCAACAACGTCCTTGCCACAACAACGTCCTTCCCGCGAGGGCGGGAATCCAGTCTGAACGCATCCTGGCTCCCCATTCACCGGTGAATCCTTCGACCACGCCCTGTTTGGGATGCCCTGCCCGCTGCACCGGATTCGATGTCACAACGACGTACAGCGTACCGCTTGATCCGCCTGCCGTTATGCGTGTTTCGCCATGTACGGTTACCCTTCCTGGATTCCCGCCTTCGCGGGGATAACGTTGTGGTTCTTGCGGGAACGACGCTGGGGTGCCAAGTGACGTTGTTGCGGGTGTATTCCACCTTTTTGCGACAACTGTCCGTACAGCGACAACGGTACGGGGCCGCGATTATGCAGAACCTGATTTCTTGCATCATGTGCACTTTTGAGGCAGACTTTAAACGATCGAGAAGGATCGAGCGAATCGGGGTCGAATGGATCATGCGGAAAACATTGACAAATACCGTCGTTGCCATCCTGGCCCTGTTCTGTCTCATGGGCTGTGCAGGCAGCAAGCGGCAGGCGGAACCCATACCCCCCGCCTGTGATATGGAGCGACTTCTCGCCACGGCACGATCCCAGGTGGGAATACCCTATCGGTTTGGCGGCCTGACACCCGAATCGGGATTCGATTGTTCCGGCTTCACCTGCTGGGTGTATTCCCGGCACGGCATCGAGCTGCCTCGAAGGTCCATCGAGCAGATCCGGGCCGGGGTTCCTGTCTCGAGGGAACAGCTGAAGCCCGGCGACCTCGTATTTTTCGAGATCCACAGGAAGGGTCCTTCTCACGTGGGCATTTACACGGGAAACGATGTTTTTGTGCACTGTCCGAGTTCCGGGGGCCGCGTAAGGGAGGACAGGCTTACGGACACTTACTGGAGGAAGAGATACAGGGGTGCGTGCAGGGTTCGTCGGTGATGATTTAACGAAGATACTGTTTGCATTTCAGGGGCGATCGGTTTATTATAATTATCAAATACAAGGGGTTCGGTATCCTGGGGGGGTTATGTTCGAAATCGGTCTTTCGCCTTATTGGAACGGTTTCAGAAGTACCTCGAAAAAGAATGCCGGTCACAAGAAATTGAGGAAAGTCAAGAAAGGATTTTGAAATGGCGGAAGGTCGAGTGAAGTGGTTCAATGATCAGAAGGGATACGGTTTTATCGAAACGGATAAAGGCCCTGACGTTTTTGTCCATCACAGTTCGATTGAAGGTGTGGGATTCAAGACGTTGAAAGAAGGCCAGCAGGTGAGCTTTGACGTGGAAAAGGGAGCCAAAGGCCCTCAAGCAGTCAGGGTAAAGGTCATCCAGTAAGATCATTCTCCTTTGTTTCAGTTGGTTACGTAAGAGCGCGTTCCTGAAAATCTCATTTGCGGGCTGCTGAAATTCATCCCAAAGGGTGTGGCGAAAGCCCCGGCGTTTGAAGTCCCGGGGCTTTTTTCGATTCGAAAATCAGGGTGACAAACCCGGACAAGGCCTGCGACGCATCGAAAGCCGGCCACCGGCTAGTAGAGCCGTTGAATGGGATTGTGCTTCTTCTTGTAGATCATACTGCTGTTTCGGTCGAGCATCCTGTTGAGTTTCTCGCGCTCAGGAGGCGTAAGCGTACCGTCATAGCTCATCTTGTAGTATCTCTCCTTGATCATGTCGAGGTTTCCCTGCAGGATTTCGGTTTCAGCTCGAGTGAGCTGCCCCGACACCACGCCCTGGTTGATCCTTCTCTGCTGGTGATCGATCCTTTCGGGAATGCTTGCCGCAAGAGCGCTTCCCAGGACCGCAACAAGCAGTGCCACAGTCAGAAACACGACCAACGATGACTTCCTCATGGATGACTTACCTCCCGTTGCGGGGCATTCCCGTTGAATTCTCAGACACTGTACTCGCAAAGACTTCCTGATGAATGCCAATATATGCCAGGGGAGCTCCTGTTCAAAGCGAAAATGTTCTCCATGAAGCGGCTCCGACAAGCTGGCCGCAGCCTGGATATCATGACTGAGAAGGCTTCTTCTCGGCACCGGGCAACAGAGTTCGAAGGACATCTTCCTTGCCCACAATACCCACCAATTTGCCCCGTTCGACAACAGGCAGGGAATGAAAGTTTTCGTTCACCATGAGAGAGGCGACGGTTTCGATGCTTGCCTCGGGATCCACACTCACAGGATCGACCGTCATGGCATGTGCAACCGTGGTGGCTGAAATCTTCTGCACCTCCTTTTCAATCTTGTTCAGCGACTTGAGGGGAATCAGGCCGTCCAGGAGATTGAAAATGGAAGGTATGGGAAGCTGTTTCTGCTGAGCGATCAGGTCACTTTGGCAGATAATCCCCACCAGGCGGCCGTTGCTGTCGACCACGGGCAGTCCGTTGATGCGCTTTTCAAGGAGTATGGCAGCGACCTGCACGATATCCATATCCGGTGAAACGGTGACCACGTTTTTGCTCATGATATCCTTAACTTTCAGCATCTTAACGCTCCTTTCCATCGATACCGGCAGCCCTGACCGATACAATCGCGAATCTGCGGTGAAAAGCAAAACATTTTCAGCCCTGCCTGCTGCATACGGCCCTCACGTGGTAATGGCAGGTAAAATCACCGGAACCGACGAATCCAAGTTCGGTATTCACATACCAGGCACTGGTATAGGATCGCAGGTCCGAGCTCCAGAGCCACTTCCTGCCGCGGTCGAAAAGATCCTCGATGCAGTGTCGATCGAGATGGAAGACGGGCTTGAGCAGCGAGCACAACTCGTCTACGGTAGGCAAACGCCATTGGTCGAGTCCGCCGTACCGTTGTTCGTTGAGGCTTTTCACGTACGCACGAATCTCCGGCCATCGCAAAGGATCCGGGGAACCCGCCCGCTGCCAGGCCAGGCCGGTGGCACGGTCAATGACCACGGGGGAACCGTCCTCGTGTTCAAAAGAGTTCTCGATGTACTTCAGCGGACGCCACAGATCATCACAGGCAAAAACCTCTCGAGCGTGACGTGGACCTGTCTTCACCGGCCTGTTGCGCAGAAGGACGACCGTCGAAAGGGCCTTTTCCCGTCGAGGTTCTTCCACTTCGGATCTGCACATTTCAGTCTTTTTCTTTTCCCATTCTTTCTGCAGGTCCTCCAGCCTCTCCATCATGGCTTCCGCACCGGGGAAGCGCTTCTCCCTGTCAGGGTGGATCGCTTCGGCCACAAAGGCATCCCATTGACAATCCGCATCGGGATGCAGTTCACTCGGCTTCGAAATTCCTTCTTCCGGCAGGAGGCCGGTCAGCATACGATGCAGGACGACACCCGCCGAATAGAGATCGGCTCGATGGTCCACCCTGTCCGGGTCTCTTTCCTGCTCGGGGGCCGCATAATACGGGGAACCCACCACCAGCTGCGAAGGCCCTCGATACGATTCCCCGCGCAGTTTCGAAAGGCCGAAGTCTCCGATTTTCAACCGGTCTTCTTCGGTGATCAGCAGGTTGTGTGGTTTGATGTCGCGGTGGACCAAGCCGGCACGGTGAAGGCGGGAGAGCCCCTGCAGGAGCTGGCGCATACAGGAAACACACCTGTCCAGGCTGAGAATACGCGACGGATATTCAGCGCGGCCGCCTTCGCCCAGGATCGTGCCAAGACTCTGGTAATAATGTTCCATGGTAAAGAAAGGGCGCCCCGAGCACCAGTCGAAATCGAGGACATCCACAACGTTCGGGTGGCGCAGGGAAGCCATGGCCGACGCCTCGGAGGTGAAACGGCCTACCAGTTCTTCCTCTCCCAGGAGATCCACGAGGGTCGGATGAGGTGCTAGGATCTTGAGTGCCACGATCTTTTCGATCACCGGCAGGCGAGCCCTGTAGACGATCCCCATTCCACCTCTGCCCAGGAGCCCCCGGATTTCGTACTTGCCGACGGTCTTCAAGTCAGGTTCCCGGAAAGTCCATTGCCGTCCGCTTACAGGTGATGAAAGGCCTCGTCCACGGAATCATAAGTGGAAAACATGGACGAGAAGCCTGAAATGAGGAAGACTTTCGCGACGATTTCAGACGGCGAACAGAAGCAGATCTGCCCGTTGTTCGGTTTGAGCTTCTTGGCGATGAGCAGGATGCTCCTGAGGCCGGCGCTGCTGATGTATTCGAGTTCGCCGAGATCCAGGACAAAATGGTTTACCCCCTCCTCCATCCACTTCGTGCACTCCTTCTCGAATTCAGGAGCGGTCAACGTGTCCATCCGTCCTTTTATCTTGAGGCTTACACCCTTCTCATGCCTGTTTCCTGTCAGTTCCATTCGCAGCTCCTTCCCCGGCAACCCCCCGCAAAGGCTCCGGGCAATGAATGACCATCGCTGAAATGACCTTTCTAACCTGGCGACTGGGGATTCCAATGACTTTTGTCCGTCCCCGGGATTTCCCGCGAGGGGGAAATGGGTTTAAGGCTCGATCCGATATCTCCGGTCCAGGCCTCTCGGGCGCCATGGGTCCCACGGAGGAAATACATAAGGGAATCGTGGAGAATGCACTCGAACCGCGTATTAGACTACACGATTCAACAGGGCAACACAACCACCAGATGAGCACCACCAGGTGTGCAGCGGCGGTTGAAGTACCGGCACAGGAAAACGAGAGAAAGCCCACGTTGACGTCCGTTCGCCCTGTCGCCTCGATACAGGACCGTTTCTTGCCAGGGAATCGAGAAAAAGACTTCAAGTTATGACATCAGCATCCGAACTACCTTGTGAGGAAAGTCTTTCCTTCCTCATTGCGGAGGCGATGCGAAAGGAGACTCGACGGCGGCGGCACGGGCACGAGGCCGGCAGGTGGCCGGATGGCGAAATTCCGGCTCGATCCACCGGATAGACACTGCGGTCATCTCCAAAGAGGAAAAAATGAAAAAGGTACTCGTCGTGGAAGACAATGAAGACAGCAGAGAACTCCTTTGTGCCATGCTCGAAGATTCCTATGAAATCACGAGCTGTGCGGATGCCAGGTCTGCACTCGCTCTTCTGGAATCCACGACGCTTCTTCCGGACCTGCTGCTGCTGGACATATCCCTTCCGGGCATCGACGGCATTCAGCTTCTGCATCGCATCCGATCCAGCGAAGCTTTGGCCGGTATTCCCGCCGTGGCCCTTACAGCCCATGCCATGAAGGGCGATGAATCGAGGTTCAGGAGCCTGGGATTCGATGGTTACGTCACCAAACCCATCGTGGATGAATCCCAACTGATCCGTGTGATGGAGTACCTGATCCACAGGGGAGGCAAACCAACCTCATGAACTATTCGCGATTGAAGATGCACCGTATCGCATGGATGTTTCTGGTCATCATGCTGAGCCTGCTGGCCTTCGCCCTGGCTCCCCAGTTCATGGAAATCAGAGGTGAACTCCTGATCGGCATCAACGTAACCGTTGCGGTGGCGGGACTCGTGATCGGCCTCATCGTCATACGCCGTGTGAATCAGCGTCTGCTTCACCTGGCCGACGTGGCCAGAGCTCTCGAAATGGGAGACTACAGCGCGCGTTCCCCCATAACGGGATCCGACTCCATCGCTTTGCTCTCGCGCACCATCAATTCCATGGCTGCGAGAATACAGTCCTCCATTCGTGAACTGGAAACCCAGCAGCAGGATATTGTAACGAGCAGGGAGCTGCTTGCGGGACAGAATGCACGACTTGAAGAACAGTTCAGGCGCCAGGCCGCGCTGGGAGAATTCCTGCAGGCCCTCAACGCTGTGGACATCAATGCCATTGCCGAAAAAACCCTTGATTATCTTATGCGCGAAGCCGACCTCCAACTCGGACTCTTTTACCTTTGCGACAAAACGACGGGCAGACTTTCGTGCATCGCTCAAAAGGGAATCGACTCGAAGGCGCTTGCCGATCTCGCTTCCGGCGCCAACGAAGGGCTGCCCGCCCGAGTGGCGGCGGAACGCAGATGGCTCACCATCCGAGACGTGGATGAAGACGCCCTGCCCGCCGTTGGGCTCGGCTTCTCGTCCGGTTCGCTGACGAGTGTCCTCGGAATTCCCGTTCTTTTCCAGCAGAAAGTACTGGGAGTTCTCATTCTGGCGGCGCTGCACCGGATCGAGGAAGGAGCCGGACGCATCATCGGGAGCGCGATGGGGGCCCTGGGCAATGCCCTGAACAGCGCCGTAACCTACAAGACGGTACAGCACCAGGCTCTACAGCTTGAGCAGGCCAACGTGGAACTGATGGAGGCGGATCAATTGCGCAGTGAGTTCGTGGCCAACATGAGCCACGAACTCCGGACTCCCCTCAATTCGATCATCGGCTTTTCAGGTCTCCTTCTCAAGAACCGCCAGGGCACCCTGTCCAATTCCGACCTCAATTACGCTGAAAAGATAAACCGCAACGGCAGGCACCTGCTCAGCCTGATCAATGACATACTCGATCTGTCCAAGATCGAGGCAGGCCGGATGGACCTGTCCACTGCGCCGGTTCGGCTCGATATCCTGACCGAAGAAGTGCTGGATATGCTCAAGCCTCAAGCCGAAGAAAAGAGGCTGGCCCTCCACCTGGAAATCGCTGAAGGAATTCCCACCGTCGAGACGGACTCAGAGAAGATCCGGCGGGTGATCATCAACCTGGTGGGCAACGCCCTCAAGTTCACCCAGGACGGAGGAATCACCGTGCAACTCGTTCCTGAAGGACACGAGAGGATCCTCATCCAGGTGCGGGACACGGGGATCGGGATTCCCGAGGACAGGATCGAGACCATTTTTCAACCTTTCCGCCAGGTAGACAGCAGTACCAGCCGTGAATTCGGCGGTACGGGACTCGGACTGACCATCAGCCGGTCCATCGTGGAAATGCTGGGGGGCGAGATTTCCGTGGCAAGCAAGGTCGGCGGGGGAAGCACCTTCACCGTCGCTCTTCCAGTAAGGGGGGAGGGAACCGAAACGAACACAAGAGGAATCGGAGACGGCGCCTTGTCCGGTCTCTGCGAAGAAGTCGCGGCTTCCTGCATGCGCTTTCAGGGCGGCATGATGCCCGTACCTGGAGCCACAGTTCTCGTGGTGGACGACGACCCGGACTCGAGAGAACTGCTGACGGGCCACATCGAATCCATGGGGGCCAAGGTTCTGGCCTGCAGCGACGGCGAACAGGCCTTGAGGCTGGCCGTCGAATACCGGCCGGACCTCATCACCCTCGATCTCATGATGCCCGGCATGGACGGATGGGAAGTGTTGAGGCGTCTGAGGGAGAACCCGCAAACCAGGGCGATACCCGTCATCATCATCAGCATCGTTGCCAACCGCAGGAAAGCACTGGTCCTGGGGGCCGTCGACGCCCTGACGAAACCCATATCCAACGATCAGCTCCAGGAACTCCTCCAGCGTTATGTCTGCCGGCAATCCGCCAACAAGGTTCTGATCGTTGACGGCGGCGAGGAAACACGCCTGTTCCTCACTTCTCTTCTCGAAGGCAAAGTCGCTGAAATCCACTCGGCTTCCGACAGCCGGGAGGCCTTGATGATTCTCGAGAAATTCCTTCCCGACCTCGTTTTCCTGGATCTCGACATGCCGCAGATGGACAGCCTGTCCTTTCTGCGCATTTTGCGTGCGGACAGGCGCCTGCGGCGTCTTCCCGTGGTGGTGCTTGCGGGAAGGAACATGAGCGCTGGAGACAGGCGTGAACTGGAGCGGCGGGTGGCCGGCTGGATCGAGAAGGACGATTGCCTGGAAAGCCGGCTCCAGGAGGTGCTTCTTCATGTCAGGTAGAATCCTGCCCGTGCTTCCCGAAAACCTGCCCAGCAAGAAGATTCCCGTGTTCGTGGTGGACGATTCGCAGGACAATCTCGACCTCATGGAAGCACTGCTCCAGGACGAAGGCTACGAAACCATCCACAAGGCATCGTCCGGCCCGAAGGCTCTCGAATTCCTGGAGACCCGCCACGACATCGGCGTGATTCTACTCGACATGATGATGCCGGGCATGGATGGATACGAGGTATGCCGTCGAGTGACATCGAGCGATGCATGGAGGCACATCCCCGTCATCATGGTGACGGGCGGCGCCCTTCGCCACAATGAAGCTCTGCAGAAGAGTTTCGCTGCAGGGGCTACCGATTTCATCACCAAACCGGTCAACGAGGTGGACCTGTTCATGCGGGTGAACTCCGCCCTGGCTCTTTACCGCGAGCGGGTCATCCGCCACCACAAAGCCCGCGAACTCGCCGAGAGCGAGGAGAAGTTTCGCGCCACCTTCGACCAGGCCCCCGTCGGTATAGCTCACGTGGACCTGCGCGGGAGACTTCTGCTCATCAATCGTCGACTCTGTGAACTCCTGGGCTACTCCTCGAACGAACTCACGAATCTGCCGTTCGACGCCCTTTGCGACAGTCGATATATTCGAGATTATGCAAAGCAGTTAAGACAGCTGCTCGAAGACGGCATCGAATACCATGCCTGCGAAATCCCTCTTCTGCACAAAAGCGGAGACAGCATCTGGACTCGCCTGACTCTCTCCCTGCTCCGCAACCAGGACCGATCCCCCAAGACCTTCATTTACCTCATCGAAGACATTACCCGGCGAAAGATGTACGAAGATGATCTTCGGCTTGCAGCCACGGTGTTCGACGGAAGCACCGAAGCCATCATCGTTACGGATTCCAACGCACGCATTCTCAAGGTCAACAGCGCGTTCACTTCCATGACCGGGTATACGACTTCTGAACTGGCCGGCGAGAACCCCCGAATTCTCCAGTCCGGCATGCAGGACGGCGAGTTCTACAGGAGCCTCTGGACAAACCTGAATGAAACCGGGCAATGGCAGGGAGAAATCTGGAATCGCAGGAAGGATGGAGACATCTTTCCTGCATGGCTCACGATTTGTGCCGTCAGGAACGGCAAGGGTCATGTCACCAACTACGTCGGCATTTCGAGGGACATCACCCTGCGAAAGGAAGCCGAAGAGCGCCTCAACTTTCAGGCCACCCACGACGCCCTCACCGGTCTGCCCAATCGCACGCTTTTCCACGACCGACTGACCCAGGCACTGGCTCTTGCAGCGCAGACCGGGACCTCCCTTGCCCTTCTGTTCTTGGACCTGGACCGTTTCAAAGTCATCAACGATACGCTGGGCCACGGCATCGGGGACCGTCTTCTCCAGGCCGTGGTCGAACGGCTCCGCTCCTGTGCAGGGGAATCGGATACACTGGCCCGCTGGGGAGGAGACGAGTTCATCTTTCTCCTGGAGAGGGTCCAGGGAACGCAGCATGCCGCGACAGCGGCCCGCCGGATCCTGGACTCCCTGATCGAACCGTTCCATATCCAGGGCCACGAAGTTTTCGTCACCGGCACGATCGGCATCAGCCTGTTTCCGGGAGACGGACATGACGTCCAGGCTCTCCTCGGAAACGCGGACACCGCCATGTATCGTGCAAAACAAAAAGGCAAGAACGATTACCAATTCTATGCGGCAGCCATGAACGCCACCGCCTACGAGCGTTTGAAACTCGAATCGGACCTGCGTCACGCACTCAAACGCAACGAACTCGTCCTCCACTACCAGCCGAGAGTCGACATCCATACCGGGGAAATCATCGCCGTCGAAGCGCTCCTGCGATGGCAACACCCCGTGCGCGGACTCCTCTGCCCGAAGGACTTCATCGGACTGGCGGAGGAAAGCGGCCTGATTGTCCCCATGGGAGAATGGGTTATGCATTCGGCCTGCATGCAAAACAAAGCATGGCAGGCGGCGGGGCTTCCGCCTCTTCGCGTGTCAGTAAACCTGTCCACCCACCAGTTCAAGAAGGAAAACCTTACGGAAACCGTGGAGGGGATGCTGAAGAAAACCGGGACAGACCCGGGGCTGCTCGAACTGGAAATCACCGAAAGCGTTATGATGGAAAACGTGGAAAGGGCCGTGAGGACCCTCAACGAGTTGAGCATGCTCGGCGTCAACGTCTCCATAGACGACTTCGGTACGGGGTATTCGTCCCTGGGCTATCTCAAGCGCTTCCCCATCGGCGCGATCAAGCTCGATCAGTCTTTCGTACAGCACATACCTGTCAGCCCCGATGACTCGGCCATCGCCATGTCCATCATCTCGCTGGGCAGGGCGCTGAAGCTCAGGGTGGTCGCCGAGGGAGTGGAGACGCAGGAACAGCTCTCCTTTCTCAGAGATCACGGCTGCCATGAAGCCCAGGGATTCCTGTTCGGCTACCCGGCACACGCCGACGAAATCACGAAGACTCTTCAGAAACCCCATCGGCCGGAGATCAACAGGTTTTTCCGGAACCACCGGGAACTCAAGCGCTGCTGATCCATCGTTTCCGAACGTCAAACCATCCCCCAGGCTTCCAAACCTGCCTTCCCCGCCTCTCTTTCTTGAAGGGGCGCCGGCATTTCTCTTCAGCTTCATCGAGGCCGGAGAGTGCACCCTCGTGATGGCAAAACTTCGGATACCGGAGTATGATGTAACGAGTTCACCACGAGAGAAAGGGGGCATATGAAAACACAGGTGGAATTTGCAGGGCCGATCCCCGTTCTCAGGCTCGAGGGACGCCTGGACGGCTACGGATCGACCGTTTTCGACCAGTGCGTTTCCGGCCTGCAGCAGGAATCCAGTGCCGTGGTTGTCGACTGCTCCCAGGTGGAGTACCTGTCCAGCATGGGCATCAGATCCCTTCTCAAGCTGGAAAAGAATCTCGCAAAAAGAGGAGGCGGAATCGTGTTCACCGGTATGCGTCCCTTTGTGGCACAGGTATTCGCAAGCGCGGGGCTTCACAGCCTTTTTAGAACGGCCGGTTCCGTCGAGGAAGCCGTCGAGTTGGCCGGGACTCCCCGCTGCTCCCGTTCCGATCCATTGCACAGAACCCACGCAGGCAGGGAGTACACGCTTTTCCCGGCATCCGGCGGCTCCTGCGCCATGGAGATATGGGGCTCTTTCTCGCAGCCCGGTTTGAACAGCCTCACCGCCCGGCACCTCACATCCGTCAGCCTCGAAGAACTGGGGGTCGCCATCGGGATCGGCGGAATCGGAGAAAACCGGGAGCAGGCCGCCGAAACCCTCGGTGAATTCATTTCGACTCCTCTTCTGGCGGGAGTCGTCCCGGCAGACGGACACTGCATTTCCGATTTCCAGACAACCCGGGAACCTTCCGAAGCCATGGTTCACCTGGCGGCTGCCGCCGGATTCTCAGGTTCGCCTTCGCTCATCGTGGAAACCGGGAGCGGGACCGAGATCTCCTTTTCCGAACTGGTGGATGCATTCTTTCATCTCTGTACCGATATCGACGAAAGCACCCCACCACCCGTCATCGGGTTCCTGCTGATGGCTCGATCGAATAAGATATGCGGGTCCTACTTCAAACAGGCGGCGGACATACCGAAGGACACCGCACAGGATTGTCCGGTTTCCGATGCACTGGGAATCCTGGCCGTCGGGATCGCCATCGACCGACAGTCACCCGCACTGTCCTCCCTCGATCCGATTTCGGCCTCCCTGATCAACGATATGGCAGGGCACTTCCCCGGTGAAAAACGTTTTCTCCATATCCACGGTCTCACCCTTTCCGATTTCAACCCGCTCGAAACGGGCTCGAACCTGCACGACGCAATGGCGGGCGCTCTGCACATCGAACGACTCAAGCAGGTGTTGCACATCCACCCTGAATCCCTCATCAGCCACCCTGTGGCATGGGTATTTCTGCCGTCCGTCATCCGGTCGGGCACCGAAAAACTTCTCGCCATCGAAAAGGACGGCAGCACCGAGCTTATTCCCGAGTGGGAATTCATTCTCAGGCGCATCTACAGGGACGCGGGCAGGGTGGCGATCATGCCGATACATGGAGGCTTCACTTCTCAGACTTATTCCGTCACGAGTTATGACAGGGACGGGAGGAAGATGCTCCCGACCGTGCTCAAGATCGGTTCGAGGGAGGTGAGCGACCGGGAGGAATCCGCCTACCGGAGGTACGTGGAGAAGTACATCCTGAACAATACCACCACCATCATGGGAAAGGCATCCCGGGGAGGCTGGACAGGGCTGCGCTACAGCTTCGTCGGCATAAACGGTCCAGGCAGCAGCCTGTCCTGGCTCGCAGACGAATTCCAGAGGCGACCCCTCAATGAAATCGTCCTCCTGTTCGAGTCCCTCTTCTCGAACGTACTCAAGCCCTGGTACGGGCAGCCCAAGTGGGAAACATTGTACCCGTACGCCGAACACAACCCGATGAAGCTCTTCCCCCGCATCCTCGAGGATGCCGAAAAATTCCTGGGGATCTCCCCCGAGACGGAATCCATCTACTGCGAACAGATCGAGACCGCGCTTCCCAATCCCTTTCGTTTCCTGAAATACGAATATCCCAAGCGCGCCGGGGATTCCATGCCCTGGTACAAGACCGTTATCCACGGAGACCTCAACCTGCGCAACGTGCTGGTCGATGAGAAAGACAATATTTTCGTGATCGATTTTTCAGAGACAAGGATTGGAAACGCCGTTTCGGACTTTGCGCGCATCGAAGCCATCCTCCGAACCGAGATGTGCCGTATCGACGATGAATCCGACCTGAAGCAGCTCCTCGCCTTTCAGGCAGGCCTCACCGAACCGTCGTCCATGGAGGAGATTCCTCGCTGCCTCTGCAACGGGCCGGATCCTTCGATGCAAAAGGCATATAGCGTCATCTGCCTGCTCAGGCGCTTCGCGGACAGGGTGACCATTTTTGAGGAATCCATGATCCCATACCTTGTGGCATTGCTCGAATGGATCTATTCGGTGGTTTCCTTCCGGAGCGCCGGCCCGCTGATGAAAAGACTCTCGGCGTTCACCGCCGCGCTGATCTGCAGGAAGATCGAGGAACTCGAGGGAAGCCGGCGTCCCCGGTCCTGATCCGTTCGAGCCCCTTGGCTCATGGGAATTCATGAATGAGTGAAACCAGAGTGGCCATCGTTTTCCCGCCGCCCATCCATCCCACCGGTCCTCCACTCGGGCCCGCCTGCCTCAAGGCTTTTCTCGGGCGGAACAACCCGACCGCCGACGTGAAGGTCTTTGATCTGAACTTGGCGCATTACCGGCAGGCGATCCGATGGATGCAGGACGGCCGTCTGAAGATGAGTCTTCGCAAGACGGACCATGATTCGACAGCTCGTGGAGTCGCCCGTGCTTTTCGTTTCTTCGAGGGGCAGGAAGGACTCGACACCTTCCTGGATATTCGAGCCTACGACGAAGCGGCTTCATTCTACCGGAGCTTTGAAACCGTCCTGAACGGCCTGTTCGAGAACTTCTGCAGAAAATTCTCCGCGGGACTGCCTGTGCCTCCACTGGCACGAGCCTACCTCCTCGAACTGATCGAACCTGTTCGAGCGTTCCGTCCTCACCTGGCGGGATTTTCCCTGCTGTTCAGCCGTCAGCTCTTTTTTTCCGCCGCCCTGGCGAAGATTATGAAAGAAGACGGATCCCGGGTGGTTTTCGGAGGCGCGACTCTTTCGGTGATGCCGAGACCCGAAAGCCTTCTGTCCGGATCGCCCGCGGCCGGAGACTCGGCGAAGACCTCCGAAAGGTTTAATTTTTCGCGTTTCGTGGATTACCTCCTTATCGGGGAAGGAGAAGCGGGCCTGTCCGCGCTCGTACGCAGGTTCGACGGAGGCGAATCCGAAGTGCCCGGACTCGTGTATCTGCGCAGGGGCAGGATCTTTTCCAATCCGGTGTCCGCGGCTCTTGACATCCATGAACTGCCCCTGCCGGATTTTTCGGATTTTCCCCTGGCCGATTACCACTCCCCCGTCCCGGTGCTCCCGTACCTCTCGTCCCGGGGCTGCTTCTGGGGCAGATGCGCCTTCTGCACTCATCAGAAAACCTACCTGGCCTACAGGGAAGAAGCCGTCGACAGAACGATCCGCCGCCTGGCCGAGTTGAAAACCGAGTATGGTGCAAGCCATTTCAGCCTGGTGGACGAGATGATACACGCCCACCGGTTCAAAAACCTGAGTGCGCGCATCCTCGGGCAGGGCCTCGATATCTCTTATTCCGCCTACGCCAAACCCACGAATCGCTTCGACGGAGCCCTGTTTCGGACCATTCACCGGTCGGGCGCGCGAGTCATCATGTGGGGGGTGGAATCGGGGAGTCAGAGGCTGCTCGATTCGATGAGGAAGGGCACGCGGGTCGATGTGATGAAACAGGTCCTCGAGGCTGCTCACAAGGTGGGAATCTGGAATCTTGTGTTCGTCATGTTCGGTTTTCCCACCGAGACGCGGGAGGAATGGCAAAAGACCCTGGACCTGCTCGACGGACTCGGGGAGTCCGTCGATGCGCTGTCCAAGTCCCGCTTTCTTCTGCTCGAAGGCTCGGACATTCTGAAGGATCCCGCCCGGTTCGGAATCACCCGAGTCATGAACCGGCCGAACAGGGACCCCGTTTCCATCGCTTATGACTACGAGGTGAGTGAAGGTCTGTCCCAGGAGGAGGCTCAGCAGCTTTTCGAGGAGCGGGCTTCGGCGCTGAGCCGTCACGGGCGGTCACACTTCTTCCCCCTTTATCGCGACCACATGCTTATTCACGCCTCGACGCACCGCCCCTGAAACACCTCTTCAACGGACTGCGAACGGAATTCGGGGGGTCTCCAGGGGAGCATCCACACCCTGCAGCCACACCCGGGCCATGGCCAGGTGGCTTCCCCTGGAAACGGGCCACAGGAACCTGTTCTCCCCGACGCCGGTGACCCCGGCCACTTCTCCGTTGACCAGCCATTCGACTTTCTGAACCTCGGGGGGGACGGAGATCACGAAGGGAAAGGCTTCGAGATCGTCCGGAATCCGCGGATCCATGGCAAGTTGAAGGCCGGGAGTCGGCTGTTGCAGCTGAACCCGACGACTTTGCGCGGATGGCGGCGTTCCCGCGGTGTTTGAATCTGCATGAATCGGGCACACACCGACAGGCTCTTCTCCTCGTTTGAAGAATTCCCTCACGCCGGGGCACGAAGAACCCGCGGGCGTCCCGCTCAAGGGGCATATGTTCACCTGCACGAGCCGCGGGCTCATGAAGAGGGCCTCACCGTCCCGGTGTCGGTTCAGTTCCGCGAAAACCGCCCTCATCACCAGGGCGGGTCCCGAGGCACCGGTGACACCGATCGTGGGCCGACGGTCGAGGTTGCCCATCCAGACACCCACCGTGTGGCGATGAGAAAACCCGACAACCCAGCTGTCCAGGTGCCCGCTGGAAGTACCCGTCTTGACCGCTGTCTGGACGGGCAGCCGCAAAAGGTTTCCGTCTCCGAATTCGAGCCGCCTGGCTTGCGGGTCGGAGAGGATATCCGCAATGGTGGAAGCCGCCTCCTCACTGAACACGCGGACGGGCTTCACTCCTGCCTCCCCATCGTACACCGCCATGCGCAGAGGATGCAGCTCTCCGGATCGCGCCAGGGCCGTGTAGGCTCGGACCAGTTCGAACAGGCTGACCTCGCCGTCCCCCAGGGCAAGCCCCTGCCCATAGTGGTTGTGGGACTTGGAAAGAGAATTGAAACCCAGCTCGTGCAGAAGACTCAGAAACCGGTCCGTCCCCACGAACTGAATGGTGCGCACCGCCGGAATGTTGAGGGAGTTGCCGAGGGCTTCGCGCAGGCGCAGAGGCCCATAGCAGGTGCGACTGTAGTTTCGGAAGAAATGAAGCCCCTGCCCGAGGGACTCCACCAGGGGGGAGTCATCGATGAGGGTTGCCGGTGTCCACCCCGAATCGAGAGCCAGGGCGTACAGGAAAGGCTTGAGAGTCGATCCGGGCTGCCTGGGAGCCGTCACCGCATCGATCCATCCTCCAGGAGTCCCGCTGCACAGGCCCCATCCGTTCACCCACGCCAGCACCTCGCCGGCCTGGTGATCCACGACCAGGACCGCTCCGTCGCGCACGTCGCTCGAACTCAGGTCCCGGAGCCGACCGTCGAGAATCTGCCGCACCCGCTTTTGGAGTGAAGCGTCCAGGGTGGTGACCAGCGTACCGTTTTGCACGAGGTGATCCGGGAAGCCTCTCCGGTAGAGGTGTTGAGTGAAATGGCCGGCATCGACAGGCAATTCATGTCTTGCCGGGGACAGTCCGCCGGACGAAGCCATCCGGTGCTGAGTTTCGTCGATCACTCCCAGCACGAGCATGCGCCACGCCAGGCGGTCGATGCCTTTTTCGAGAGCGGCGGGATTTCGATGCAGGTCCAGGCTCGAGGGAGCTCGAACCAACACCGCCAGGGCCAGCATTTCTCGAATGTCGAGGGTATGCAAACCACGGTCGAAGTACAGGCGTGCCGCCTGGGCAACCCCTCTGCGATTGTGCCCGTAGGGAACCTGGTTCAGGTAGAATTCCAGGATGTCCGCCTTGGTAAACAACCGTTCGAGGCGCACTCCTTCGAACCCTTCGATCCAGCGGGACCAGAGTGTCCGCGGGCGGGGGTGCAGCATGCGCACCACCTGTTCGGTGACGGTACTCGCTCCACGAACGGCTCTCCCAGCCCGGATGTTCTGAACCAGGGCATGAATCCTCGCCTTCCAGTCGACTCCACCGTGGCTGAAGTATCTTTGATCCTCGGACACGATAAAGGCCTGCAGGAGCAGCTCGGGGATTTCATGCAACGGGACGAAATCGTGGATGTTCCATTCGTTGGCATACGTAACGGAAAGAGGAACACCCGCACGGTCGACAATCCGCACCTTCCGGACATCCATGCTGCGCATGTCCAGGGAAGGGGGAAAGGGAAGAATGTCCCGGGCCGTCTTCCAGGTAAAGACAAGAACCGCCAGGATGGCAATGGCCGGCAGGATCAGCCGGGCGGTTTTCCGTCGGCGGCCGACCATGGCGCACCCCCTTCGATAAAGACCATACAGCCTTTCGTCTTCATGGCCCGTTCCCATCGAAGAAATGTTTCGTACAGGCGGGCGGGGTCGGAGGGACTATTGGCGCAGCGCGTCACTCCGACAGCCTCACCTGCCAGATCGCCGGACTCCCTTTCCCATATACATCCGGGCTGTACATCTGTTCGGCGCGCGGAGGCATGGAGAGAAAGACTCCGGGAGCCACAGCCTGGGCCACATAGGAAAGGTGATAACGCCCCGCCTGCAAATTTTCCGAATAGAATCTCACGACATTGTGCCGCAATTCCCTGTGGTAGAAGCTCCACCGGGATGAGCCGTAGTTCATCCAGTCTGCGAACCGCCGTTTGAAGGATCCTTCCGGGTAGCGGACCTCCCCCGCCGAAGCATCCACAAGGGACGTGGTGGCAAGGTCTCTGCTCACGGGTTCGAGTCCTCCGGGAACGGGGTCTTCGACTACCACGAAATATCGCCTGGCAGGAAGCGAGACATAGAGGTCCACCCGCACGAGTTCACCGCTTTTCACCTCTGCCGGGTCTGCCAGGAGCACCCACGCGCCCTCTCTTTCGACACTGTATTCCCTGTGTACTTCGATCCCCGCGTTCACCGGGCTCGTCTGCATCCTGTCCGGCTCGTAGGACAGATTCGTCACGCTGTACACGCGGCCCTTTCCGGACATCTCGATGCTCAACCCGGCTCTGCGCCCGGCATCGTCCGGCCCCGCAACGTGAGAAAACACAACCGGCCTTTCCGCGGCATCAGCAAACCGGGTTTCCCCGAGCACCCGGGAATCCAGGCGCACCGACACGGTCATATCCGGCTTCTGCTCCTCGAAGGCCTTTCCGAAGTCCACAAGGGACTTGACCGCAAAAAGGTTCTCCTGCGTCGATCCCCAGTGGGGGCGGTTTTTGCGGCTGAGAGCCATGGTGCGCATGAGGCTCACCGGCAGGTCTCCAAGGATCGGGTCGGACGGATAGGAAGTCTCGAAAGCCGTCAGCGCACTCAACACCGCTGCATTGTCGCGTATGGAGGACGACAGGAGAGCCTCGAACCCTGAATCCAGGGATTCCCGGAAGACCAGCGTTCCGCTGCCGCGGTCCGCATGGCTGAGGATTCTCTCGATCAATTCCCTCTGCCGGGCTCGAGTCTCCGGCACCTGGAGCAGAGCCTGAAGATAGAGGGCCTTGCCGAAAAGGCTCATCTCCGGCACCTGGTTCCAGAAGCGGTCGAGTTCCGTGCGGCCGATCTTTCCGCCTTCCGACAGGGCGGCAAGTGCCACCGCCCTCACTGTGGCCGACATGCTCCGACTGTAATGAGGAGCGGCTTCATCACGGCGCAGCATGGAAAGCAGGTATTCGTGCAGCCTTGCCTCCACCTGTTTCGGCACCGGGTATCCCTCGTGGCGCAGCCAGTTGAATGCCAGCGCCGTGAAAGCACTGAGGTACGGGCAGACGTTTTCGTCCTTCGGCACATAGAAGGTCATCCCTCCTCCTGGCGCCTGGTAATCGCCAGCAAGCGCGGCCGTCGCGGCAGGAAGGCCTTCGCTCTCCTTCCATTCGAAGCTGTCTGAAATATAGGGTTTGAGCTTGTTGAAGAACGCAGCCATGACTCCGACGGTCAGTTTCTGTTCCCAGCAGATGTAAGGATAGTCGCGCATGTATTGGAAGACTCCTTCCAGGCCGCCGATAACGGAAGGAGAAACCGTGACGTCCAGGCGGCCCGAACCCGGCCGCATATTCAAAGGAAAAACGACGGGGTCCGACGTCTTCCCCTCCGCAGTGCTGCCGTAAACTGCAGCGGTTTCGGGCGAGGATCGCCGGAGTACCTCGATGCTCTGCCTGAGGGCATCGCGGTCCACCGCGTCACCAGCTTGAACGGTGAAGGTTATCTCACCCGGCGCGGTAGTTTTCACGGGGAGCCTGACCGTCTGTCTTTTGAACGGTTCAGCCCTGAACTGCTGCTTGAGCGCGGGCGCCTTGCCGGCGGGAAGCTTCTCCACCGGGCCGTCCACCTGTACCGTCACATCGATGTCCCTCGCCGCCCCGGTCCGGTTCATGACCGTGAAGCCCGCTTCGAAGCTGTCTCCTTCCGTCACCTGGTTGGGGAGTGCCGGTCGGATTTCCGTGGGCAAGTTTACCTTGAACCCGGTTTCCCCGAGTCCCATGCGGTCTTCGGGAGTTACCGCCATGGCGAGCACTCGCCATCCGGTGAGGTTGTCCGGAACCTGGAACCGAATTTCGGCCTTCCCCTCGGAATCGACCCGGATGGAGGGATTCCAGTAGGCCACGAATTTGAAGAGGGAGCGCATGCCCAGGTCGAACCCGCCGGCGCCTCCCGGGTTGGCCCCTTTTTTCTCGAGCTTCTCTCTGCCCACCAGGTGCATGAGGAGATTGAAGTTGGCCAGGTCCAGTTCATCCAGGTCGTAAAATCCCTGGTACGGATCGAAGGATTCCCTTCCCCGCCGAAGCAGATCAAATACCGCCTCGTCCAGCACCGCGACCGCCAGTTCGATGGGCGGTCGATTCGCAGCGGAAACCGGGTGCCTGAGCTTCGCATTCAGGGCAACGGAAGCCGTCTCTCCAGGTTTGTACACCTCCTTGCCGGGCCTGCCCTCCACGATGATTTCCTTGAAGGTGTCCTTTACCTTTACCCTGCAATAGCCCATGCGGAAGGTGGGTTTTCCAAGGTCTTCGCCTCCCGGCCCCAGCGCCTTCTCCACCCGTGGAGACATGACCATGGCGGAAAAATAGAAACCGGGCAGGCAGTCCGGCACCACGGGGACTTCGACCACTTCCGTGCTCTCGTAAAAGGTCTTCACGAAGCTCTGGATGACTCCCAGACGCTCAACGCTAATGAGCGCCTTCGCACCCGGGAATGGATTCTGTACTACGAAGCGCGCCGTCTCGCCGACCTTGTATTCGCTCTTTTCGGGAAAAACATTGAGCAGGTTTCCCGAGACGGACTCCCAGACCACATGGCCTTTCCCTGTAACCCAGCGCTCCAGGACGGTTTCATGAGGCCTTCCCAGTGTATCCACAATCGATGCCCGGATCCTGCAGCTTCCAGGATGAGAGGGCGTAAAGCTGATCTCCCGGGGGTCCTTTCCAGACGACAGTTTGAAGCTCTCCGTTTCGGCCCATTCCTGCACGTACTGGGTCAGATAGACATCTCCCGCCCCCTTGACCCGGGACGCCCTGGTGATTTGCCTCTCCACCTTCACCTCGACATCGGTGCCCGCAGCCGCCTTACCGTGCTGGTCCAGCACCAGGATCTCGGCCCGCGCGGGCTTTCCGGCTTCCAGCACCCAGCCCGGCTGCAATATGCCCACGTATCGATCCCTGCCGAAATACAACGCGGATACGCGACCGGCAACGGATTTCCCACGGTCGTCCCGCACGGTGCTCTCCACCGTCAGGCGTCCGTAGAGCACGGGGCTTTCAGCCAGGGTGAACACGCTTTCCAGGCTCCCCCGGTCGTCGAGTTTCCCTTCGGTCCTGAACAGCGTCTGGGATTCGGGCGTGTCGTGTTCGGAGGTTCCCAGCACATCGAACTGGAAGCTGCGCAGCCACGGTTCTTCGGGAACAAAGGGAGCGCTTTCGACAAAGACCGCAACCCCGGCGTCCGCCGAGGCATAAGGACCTCCCGCGTGAAGACCCGCATGGGTGATCACCTTGAGCGTATCGCCGGTTCCGAACAGCTTTCGGTTCAAATCCGTGGTTACCCTGAAGGGCGAAGGAGTGAAATCGCTCACCAGGACCCTCAAAGGTTCCCATTCCTCCCGGGTGAAATCAGCGGACAGCACAAAACGGTACCAGCCCACAGCCCCGTTCTTCGGAACCGTGAATTCGCCGTCGAATGCTCCGAATTCCGACAGCGTGATCCCTTCCCGTTCAAAAACCACCTTCTCCATGGGATCCATGACTTTGAGCAGGTACTTCGACGCCGGCGCCGGAACGAAATGTCGGTTGTCCTGGCTGCGGACGTAGATCTTGTATTGAACCGTATCCCCGGCACGGTAGACCCCCTGAGCCGTCGCGCCCCAGGCCTTCACATGTCCGTGCCGGGATTTCTGCCACGACGGGATATATTCCTGGTTCGCTCCGAGCGCGTCCACTCGAAAGTCATACACGAGGGGCATGAACGCCATGTCCTCTCCGCGCATGCAACTGAGAAAAAGCCGGGGCTCTCCGGGTTCGAACGCATGAAGCATCTTGAGATCAGGATCGATGGTCTCCGTGCCCGCAAGCACGGCTGTGCCGTCCTCCCGTGTCCTGCCCCGGGACAGCGCGCGGGGTGAGGGATCGAGGCTCTTCATGCCGCCCTGAAAGATCTGCACGTCCACCCCGGGAACAGGCTCTCCCGTCTGCAGATCGGTCAGCCAGACCAAAGTGTTGTGATGCCCGAACTTGACATGGACATGAAACGGGGTCACCTGGGCGATGAACCAGTTTTCGAAGTCGGACCTGCCGGAAACAGCGGGCTGCGTGGCGACTTCCCCCAGGATCACGCCCGAACTCCTGGGAAGGAGCCTGCGTATCCCGAGGGGCAGTACCGAAGTTGAATCCTGCGGGGCAGAGACGGGCAGCGTAACGGTTCGAGGCAATGTTTTTCCGTCGAGGGTCATGGCCTCGTACCGAATGTCCACGCGCTGGATATTTGTCACAAGCATCGGCGCATCCGTATCGAGCCCCTTTTCGAGCACGGGCATGGACTTGTAGAGCGAATAATCGGGAGGCAGGTGGTCCGTCGAGATGCGTATGTCCATGGGCCGCGTGAGAGGCCTTCCGAATTCGTCCTTCACCGTTGCGGCATCGGCCTGGATTCGATACTCCGTATTCGCCCTGAGACCCTGAAAAGGAAGAAATACCGGGTAGGCATAGCCCTTCGAGTGTGCTTCGAAGAGTCGTGAATAGGAACCTGTCGTCTCCCACGGGTCGAAATCCTCGCCGAGTCGCGGCAGCGGCGGACTGAACCGCAGGGAGTCCTTCATGTCCTCGGTGAGCGCAGGCGCCGAAAACAACAGGGAGATGTCCCGCACCGGACTGCACCTGGATTTGGGGGACAGAGCCTCACCCGGGCGTATGAGAATCTCCTTGCCGGA
>JABUEY010000055.1 GCA_013314815.1 Syntrophobacteraceae bacterium | reverse complement strand
CCAATCCCCATGGATCCCGTTTCAGGAGTGATGGCCACCACGGGGGAATGCGCCCAATATGCAGCCGTGATTGCAGATACAAAGTTGGTCACACCCGGTCCGTTCTGCGCTATGCAGACCTGGGGCTGACCTGTCACACGCGCCAGGCCGTCCGCAGCATGAGCAGCCGCCTGTTCGTGGGCGACGGATACGAAACGGATGCCGGCGTCCGGAAAGAGATCGAGTGCATCCATGAAAGCGGACCCCACAATGCCGAATACGGTCCTGACACCCTCTGCTGCCATGGTCTCCACCAGCGCCTCACTGGGAGACATCCTCTGCTTGCTCATCTTCCTCGCTCCTTAGAGTCCTGAAAGTTTGTGATAGTGATTGCAAATCACATAATGCAACGTCAGTGCCGGAAATGGCCTGCACACAGGTTTGAGGTTCTATCTTCTGGATTCATATAGTTTTTTCGCAGAGAGGAAGATTCGGCCCGATGGATGCGACATTTGTTGAAACATAATCTTAAAAAGAAAGAAATCGGATAACCTGTTGAAAAATAATCGATTATATTCTAGCATGCCTTTCGGGATACTGTTTCCGTCCGGAGGTGATACGTAACTGTCAGATTACATGTATTCAATCGATTACACTTTTTAGAAAAGTGTGCACTTGAAGGAAGGACTCGAAAGAAGGTTTTTCGAGGCGAAGCAATCGAACGGGGTTACTGCATACTCGGGCCTTTCGACATCATTGCTTCCCGGACACGTGTGCATTCTTCTCGTATGTTGACCTTGAACGTGCAGACGGCGGATCGTATGGCTCGATATTTCCATACCTCTTCCAGGAAGACCTGTGCCGTGTCGTGTTTGAGCATTTCACATTCACTGGGACGACCGTGGGAAGTGGCAGCGATCAGGGCGAACAGGAGATCGGGATTGGGTCTCCAGATTCCGGGCGGCAGCCCTGCACCGCTCGTTCCATGATGTATTCGAGTTCGGACACCGGATTATGGAGGCGAGAATGAATTCCAGATGCAAATCTCCAGGAGAAGATTCCCTGCCGCTGGACAACCTGAGCGTCTGCCTGCACAAACATGTTCTGGATCTCGCTCACGTCGGCATCCTCGTCACCAACAGGGCGGGAGACATCAAGTACCTCAATCCGGCATATTCCAGGATGTTCGGCATGGAAATCGAGGAAGCTCTCACAAAAAACATCAATGATTACTTCCCGAACTCGGCCATGATGGAAGTCATGAAGACGGGAAAACCGCACAAGGCCGTAAAGTTCTCGCACAAGGGCCAGAACGCCCTGATCAGCCGCCACCCGATCGTGATGAACGGTGAAGTCATCGGGGGACTCCTCGAAGTCTATTTCAGGGACATCAATATCCTGAGAGACCTCATCCGCCAGATGAACATCCTGGAAAAGAAGGTTCTCTACTACCAGCGTAAGAGCCAGGGGCTGCCCAGTGCCCGGTACACGTTCGACGACATCATCGGGGACAGTGAAAACATCGGGAACTTCAAGAGACTGGGAATTCGATTTGCAAACACCTCAAAACCTGTGCTTCTCCTGGGTGAAAGCGGAACCGGCAAGGAACTCGTGGCACACGCCATCCACTCGGCAAGTCAAAGAGCGGGCGAGGTCTTCATCAGTGTGAACTGTGCCGCCATTCCCAGGGATCTGCTGGAATCCGAACTCTTCGGGTTCGAAGAAGGAGTGTTCACGGGAGCCAAGGCGGGAGGAAGGGCCGGAAAATTTGAACTTGCCGACAAAGGAACGGTATTCCTGGACGAAATCGGCGAGCTGCCTCTCGAAATGCAGGCCAAGCTCTTGAGGGTAATCGAAAACGGTGAAATACAGAAGATCGGGGCGACGTCACACATATCTTCGGATTTTCGGCTGATCGCCGCAACCAACAAGGATCTTGCATCGGCCGTGCAGGAAGGCACATTCAGGGAAGACCTGTATCACAGGCTGAACATCCTGACGCTGAATATACCCCCCCTCAGAGAAAGACCCGGAGACGTGCCCCTGATTGCAAAGCATATCCTCAACAGTCTGGCGGAAAAGCCGCTGACCGGCAGAATTACCTTTGCACCCGAGGTGCAGCAACTCTTTCAGACCTACGCCTGGCCTGGAAACATTCGCGAACTCAAGAACGTACTCTCCTTCGCCATCTTTTCTCTCGACGAAGGGCAAAGCGAGATCAGGCTTCGGAATCTTCCTCCTTATTTTATCGAAAAGAGCCTGATCAAGGCGGGTACGTTTGTCGCCGCGCCCACGTCGCTCAGCGTTGCCAGGGAAAAGAGCGAACAGGAAGCTCTGGTCAACGCCCTCGGGCTTGCAAACCATAACAAAGCGAAAGCCGCCAGGATCCTCGGCATATCCAGAAATGAAATCTACAAGAAGATGAAAAAGTACGGCCTGACCTCGCCTTCGGCATAGGCCGCCCTTCCGCGCCTTTTGCTGCGAAAACCGGCGGGGCTCCCACCGCAGCCGATGAACCGTTTCCTCTCTCCACCGACACAGGAACCGAACCCGGCCGGATGAAGAAAAGTCCTTGCTTCACTGGCCGCTCCACAGTTCACGATCCGGCCTCCCAGGGAACCATGCTCTCGGCACACAAGAGAGAATAAAGACCTCCCCCCAAAAAAGTCATCCGGCAAACAAGTACCTCCGGAGTTTTCCACACAAAGGATCGATGGCATCAGGGGTCATCCGGCATCACAATGTCACCCTTACAGCACCATCGTTCCCACAACAACGTCGTTCCGCCTCCACATCGTCATTCCCGCGACCATCAACAACGTCATTCCCGCGAAGGAATCCAGTCACCAGCCTGCCAGGCGCAGATCTCGCCATGAAGGTCATTCTACCCGGTATTGTCCTGCTCTGTCTGTCTTGTCTTCCAGGCTCTTTCCCATTTCGTGAAACTGTCTCGCCATGCACAATCACCCTTCCCGGATTCCCGCCTTGGCGGGAATGAGTGCGCCTGGGAGCAGGCGCGATCTGAGAGGTGCAAGTCCCCTCCCGGGAGGTGCCCAATGATGATAGCTGAAGGTAACTGTGTCGCCGCGAGGCGGGGTGGGGAGCAACCGGAGGCGAACTTGCAGTCCGAGGATGACGAACACGATTGGGCCGAACCTTACGACGAGCCTGCTCATTCAAGGTGAAGTCCAGACCGGGACACGGGCGAAAGCACGAGGTCTGCCAGAGGTTTGCGAGACCCCGGTGTATTAGCGAGGAAGCTGGGTAATGCCCGTGGAGCCAAGGGATGCAGGAAGGTGGATGCTGTGATCGTATGTGGGTGGGGCTTCAAACCGCGCGACTGCCCGTAGGGGCTAAGCCGCGGGGAACTGTTTTCAGTGCCTTTCCCCCTACGGATCCTGGCTGTCGAGAGCTCGTCCATGACGAATGAAAGGGGCCGAGGAACGGACTGGCCGAGGACGTCAGTACTCCACGGACACAGACCCTTCAGGCAGACTTGCATAGGCGCCTTTTGTGTGCCGGTCATGCTTATCTTAATCCTCGTGAGGTAAAACCGCCGACTGGAGAGCCGTGTCCGTGGAGATCCGCCAGTCCGGTTCGGAGGCAGGGGCGGCGCAAACCAATGCGCCGTCCCTACCCCTATCCATCGGGGCAACATCCAGGGAAACGTCCGGGGTAACATTTGGCGCAACGGCCAGAGCGATGTCCGCAGTGACGTCCCGCAGGCACATCTATAGCATTGCGGGAATACGGGGAATGACCGATCGATTCTACATGGAGGACACAGGCGGTCTTCCGGCGCGATGATTGAACACCACCGGTCGGGAAGACCACCTGTTCATTTTCGGGGGCCTCTTACCGCTGTTTTCGAGGAAAACAGGACATCATGGATGCGTTGTCATGTTCCGGTAGGCAAGAACTGTCGCCATCACGACGGGAACGACGCCCAGGCCGATGAAGACGACATCTCCCGGCATGCGCATCCACTCAATGAACTGCACGGTGCCCCGGCTCATATATTCCATGCCTCTTCCGTACCAGTATCCGTGGTTGAGAACGTTCCAGAGTTGCAGTACGCCTCCGGGGAAGAGGTTGAACAGAACCATGAGGAGCAGCCCGATATTCAAACCCCAGAAGGAGACGCGGATGTATTTTTCCGGGCGGACCCATTGATCGTCGGTGAGGACCTGCCGAAGCGCAAGTACGAGGAGAGCCATGGCGAGCATACCGAAGGCACCCATGAAAGCGGCATGCCCGTGGTTCGGGGTGAGAAGCGTACCCACTTCATAGTAGCTCACCACCGGCAGGTTGATCAGAAATCCGAATATGCCCGCTCCGACGAAGTTCCAGAAACCGACGGCCATGAGGAAATAGAAGGCCCACTTGTGAGGGATGGCCACGGACTTTCCGCACACGTCGCAGCGGGTTCCCGTCAATTTTATGAAGTCCCACGCGTCGAGGGTGAGAAGTGTCAGGGGAACCACTTCCATGGCTGAAAAGACGGCTGCCAGGGCCATGGTGGCGGCGGACTGGCCCGTCCAGTACCAGTGATGTGCCGTTCCGACCACGCCGCTCCCAAGGAACAGGATGGCATCCAGGTAGATTACCCGGACGGCGGTGTTACGGGAAACCACGCCCAGCTGGAAGAAAATGACCGCCACAAGGACCGTGACGAAAAGTTCGAAGAATCCTTCGACCCAGAGGTGAATGATCCAGAAGCGCCACATGTCCACCACGGTGAAATGCGTCCTGGTCCCGAAGAAAAACGCCGGAAGATAGAAAAGCGGAATGGCTGCCGCTCCACACATGAAGAGAATCGCAATCTCCCTGCGTTCCGGGTCTTTCATGGCTGGAGCGACAGCCCGGTAAAGCAGGAACAGCCAGAAGATGAGCCCGGCTGCAAGGAGGACCTGCCAGGCACGCCCGAGGTCGAGATATTCCCAGCCCTGGTGGCCGAACCAGAACCAGTAGTCTCCCAGAAGGCCGCGTATGCCCAGCATTTCCCCCAGCAGGCTCCCACCGACCACCAGGATCAGGGCCCAGAAAAGAAGGTGCACGCCCTTTGACTGCCCGTCCGGTTCGCGGGCGCTCAGCGCCGGGGCCAGCAGCAGTCCTCCTGCAACGTAGGCGGTGGCGACCCAGAAGATGGCAAGCTGCAGATGCCAGGTTCTGAGAATGTTGCTGGGGAAAAACAGCGAAAGATCTATGCCGTAGAAGCTCCCGGGGTCGGCTCGAAAATGAGCCGTTGCTCCGCCCACCAGGACCTGCAGCAGGAAAAGCATCGTGACGATTACGAAGTACTTGATGGTCGCTCTCTGGCTTTCCGTGGATACGCCGGGCAGCATCCTCGGATGAACATGGGCCGCATGGCCCTTCCAGCCCAGGTAATCGAAACGGCCGAAGATAAACAGCACCAGGGCTGTTGCGGCCAGAAGGGCAATGATGCTGAGTGCGCTCCATAGGATGGCGTCGCTCGAAAGGGTGTTGCCGACCAGGGGATCGTAGGGGAAGTTGTTGGTGTACGAGTAGGGAAGGCCGGGTCGGTTTGCAGCGGATGCCCAGGCCGTCCAGGCGAAGAACGCCGTGAGCTTCTCGATCTCCGCCGGGTTGTCGATGTACTTTGCGGGAAGTCCTCCACTGGCTTGCGGGCCGGAGAAGTGGTCGGTCCACTTCCCGATCTGCTTTCGGAAGGAAAGGACCTCGGGTTCGAGGAAGATCAGTGTCCCGGCATTCGAGTCGTAACGGTTTTCTTTGAGCAGCCTGCGGACCTCGGCGTTCACGATGCCGCGTTCGGATTCACTGAGTTTCCGATATTCGAGCCGGTACTGTTTCTTCGAGACGAATTCCGCCGTATCGAGGCCCAGGGTGTGCAGGTATTCCGCCGAAAAATCCGGGCCGAGGTAGGCTCCATGGCCCCAGATGGTGCCGTTTTCCATCAGGCCGTACTTCAGGAACACCTCCTGGCCATCCCGAATATCCCCGCCCGTGAAGACGATCTGTCCCCGGCCGTCGACGACCCCGTCGGGAATGGGCGGAGCATCCCGGTATGCCGTCAGGGAGATGTAAAGCAGGATGACCAGTCCGATTGCCAGGGTCCAGGCAACGCCTTTTCGCCATGCCGTTGAGAGGTCTTCACTCGAAATGTCTTGCGAGACCATCTTCTCCACTCCTTTCCTTCTTCGAGAAGTCTTCGCTTCATGGAAGCGCATCCGAGGCGAAAAATGCTTTAGGCTTTCGGGCTATGCTCCTGTCGAATATCAAGGCATCGGCTTCACCTCCCCAAATCCTTCCCGGATCGGCTGGAAACCGGGTATGCTTCCTTTTCCAGGCGGCCTGTGATTCAGCACGATCGCGGAACCTCTACGTGTTCTTTCCCCAGCCATCGAGCAAGGGCATCTGCGAGTTCCTCGGGATTGACGGGCTTGGTGATGTAATCGTCCATGCCCGCATCGAGGCATTTTTCCCTGTCTCCTTTCAGTGCATGGGCGGTCATCGCCAGAATGGGTACGCCGGGATTTTTCACTGTCGAGGGAACAGTTCGAATTCTGCGGGTTGCTTCGTATCCGTCCATTTCGGGCATCTGCACATCCATCAGAACGAGGTCGTAGGCGATTGTCTCGAGGGCTTTGATGGCTTCGAGGCCGTTGGCGACCGTATCCGCTTGATACCCGATCCTTTCGAGGATCCTCTGGGCGACCTTCTGGTTGATGATATTGTCTTCCACGAGAAGAATACGCACGCCGGGCTTCGAGTCTTTCGCCAGCCGGGGGCGGGGGAAAAGGGAAAGCCTGCGTGGAGTTTCCGTTTGCTCTTGTGCCAGGATGCCGGCGAGACACTTGCGCAGGTGAGCCAGTTTCACGGGTTTCGTCATGAGTGCGGAAAACCCGGAGTCCTTGAAATGGGCTGCCTCACTCTTGATGCCGACGGATGTCATCATGACAAGCAGGGTATCGGCGAGTTCCGGATCTTCCTTGATCATTCTTCCCAGGGTGTCTCCATCGATATCGGGCATTTGCATGTCCAGGACCGCAATTTTGTATGGGTCGTCGGAGCGAACCGCTGAACGGAGTTCCTCCATGGCGGTGGGAGCGTCGGGGACTTCCTTGTGGCGGCATTTGAAGGTTTCGAGCATGGATGCCAGTACGCGCCGGTTGGTTTCATTGTCGTCTACTCCAAGCACGCGGACACCGGCGAGGTCTTCGGAGGGTTCTTCTCTCACTTCGGCAGCGGAAGGCGGTTTCCCGAAGGGCAGCAGGACCCGGAAGAGAGAACCTTTCCCTTCCTCGGACTCGACGCCTATCTTGCCTCCCATCAGTTCGGCAAGTCTCTTGGAGATGCAAAGCCCCAGGCCGGTGCCTCCAAACCTGCGTGTATTCGAGGAATCAATCTGGGTGAAGGGCTGAAAAAGCAGGTTGATTTTATCACTGGGAATCCCGATTCCCGTGTCTTTGACTTCAAAACGTACATAAGCCTGTTCATCCGTCTCATGTTCCAGAGTGGCAAAGAGGGCGACTTCCCCCTGCCTGGTGAACTTGATGGAGTTCCCGACAAGATTGATCAGGATCTGGCGGAGTCTTCCCGGGTCGCCAATAAGGATGTGAGGAATGGCCGGATCAACCAGGCAGGCCAGTTCCAGTTTCTTCTTGTGCGCTTTCATGACCAGCATGTCAACGATGTCGTCAAGGGTTTCGCGGAGGTCGAAATCAAGGGATTCCAGCTCAAACTTCCCCGCCTCGATCTTGGAGAAATCCAGGATGTCGTTGATGATGCCGAGTAGAGAGTCCGCACTTTTTCTTAACGTCTCGGCATATTCGCGCTGTTCGTTGCTCAGTTCCGTATCCAGGAGCAGTCCGGCCATGCCGATCACCCCGTTGAGGGGTGTGCGGATTTCGTGGCTCATGTTGGCCAGAAACTCGCTCTTGGCCGCATTGGCGACGGCGGCATCCATGGCCATCTGCCTGGCGACGTCGATGGCCCGTTCGAGGTCCCGGTTGGCTGCCTCCGCCCGCTCTTTGGCCTCCAGAAGTGCGGATTCGGCCTGTTTGCGTGCGGATATGTCCCGAAGGGATCCCTCGATGCCCGCGGGCCTGCCTTCCTCATCGAAGAGGAGGTGAGCGTTGACCGACGTGTAAACCATTCTATTGTAGCGATCCTTCAGTCTCACCTCGAAGTCGGCCACCTGGCCCTTTTCGTGTATCGCCCGCAGGAATCGCCTCCGGTCCCCTACATCGAAATAGACCTCCTCGACAGGTCTGCCGATCAGTTCCTGGCGGGAGAAGCCGCTGTACTTCTCTATGGACGGACTGATCTCCAAGATGATCCCATCCATGCTGGTCTGGTAGAAGACGTCCTGCACGTTCTCGAATATCTTGCGGAATCTTCTTTCGCTGTCGATGAGAGCCGCCTCCGTCCGCTTTCGCTCCGTGATGTCTTCGGAGAGGACAACAAGATGCGATGGCGTGCCGTCTTCATGATGTACCGTCAGCGTACGGGTGTGCAGAACGATGCGTCCCTTCGAATAGCTGTCCACGGTTTCCGCAGGGTTGTCGGTCAAAGTGTCCGACGAGATGGCTTCCTGGTCGCGCCGCCTGAAGTTGTCCGCCTGCTCTTTCGGGAAAAGATCATAATCGGTCCGGCCCAATGCTTCTGAACTCGGGATCCCGAACAGGTCCTCGCATGCCTTGTTCCAGATGGTGATGGACAGGGAATCAGTCTTCTTGGCCTGGATGGCGATGGGGATGTTCTGGATGATGGCTTCGAGGAGATTCTTGGTCTGCCTGAGTTCATCGACTGCTTTCCTGCGTTCCGTAACATCGTGGACAATCGAAAAGAGAAGCTGCCTGCCCTGGGAAAAAAGAGGTATACTATCTACTTCGACATTCCTGAGTTCACCGGACTTCAGCCGGTGGCTGAAAAAAAGGCGGTTGCGAAGCCCGTGCTGCACTGCCGTGATTTCCTGGAGTACCTCCTCGGGGGGGAGTGCATTGATTTGGGTAACCTTGAGAGATGTCAGTTCAGCGTGAGAATACCCGTAGTACTGGCAGGCCGCGGTGTTGGCGTCGACGATAACGGCGCTTGTCGGATCGATCATGAACATTACCGCGCTGTTGTCCATGAACATCTTCCTGAAGCGTTCCTCCGATTCACGCAGCCTCGACGAAGCGTCTTGGAGCATGCTCCTGGTCCATCGTCTCCAGTACCATCCGATGATGATGAAGAGAACCACGAGCAGGGACGCGAGAAGAGCAATGGCCACACCCGCCGTCTGACCTTCTGTCGGCGCGGAACTGCCTGACTCGGCTGCTTGTGCGAGCGGCGAAGAGAATCCGGCAAGCAATGCGATGTAAGCGACGAACTTCTCTGGCATAGACATGGACAGGAGTCCTCCTGCTGTATGACGATCCTATCGGGACGCACACAAAAAAGGAATGTTTGTCGATGGATTCTGGTATGTTGTAAGAGCAGCGGCTGCCTGGGAAAAGAATCGAAAACCCATGTCGATGCCTCCCTTTTCCGGCGCGGCTTTCATGCTCCGATGACCCGCGGCATCGATCTTGATCCGGGTCGCGGCCGGCAGCACTTCACAAGGTCCTTTTCCGTTGTGGAATGGTCTTTTCAGTCCTGCTGAAAAAATACTGCCTCTTCAGGGTCATGGCAACAGGTGGAAGATGAAAAGAAAAGATATGTTAAGAAATCGCCCTCGAAGGAAGGGCATCATCCTTGCAGGCGGTTCCGGCTCGCGGCTTCATCCCCTGACACGTTCCGTCAGCAAGCAACTGCTGCCCGTCTATGATAAGCCCATGATATACTATCCTTTATCCGTGCTGATGCTTGCGGGAATCCTGGACATCCTCATCATTTCCACCCCCGGGGATCTGCCGAGGTTCGAAACTCTTCTCGGAGACGGTTCACGGATTGGGTTATCTCTTTCCTATGCCGAACAGCCTGTTCCCAGGGGGGTGGTGGACGCGTTCATGATCGGAAGACGATTTATCGGCGAATCCGGAGTGGTCCTGGTTCTTGGAGACAACGTGTTCTACGGCACTGGACTCGGAAGACTGCTCACCGAATGCGCGGCCCGGGAAAAAGGTGCGCTGATCTTCGGATATCCTACAAGGAATCCCGAACAGTACGGAGTGGTTGAATTCGACCGGCAGGGCAGAGTGGTCGGCATAGAAGAAAAGCCCGCGCATCCCCAATCGAGGTATGCTGTGCCCGGTCTTTATTTTTACGACCATCGGGTGGTCGAGATCGCGGAAAAGCTCGAACCTTCCCCCCGCGGTGAACTCGAAATCACCGATGTGAACCTCGAATACCTCAGGCGCGGTGAACTCGAGGTGAGAATCCTCGGCCGCGGCTATGCCTGGCTGGATATGGGCACCGCCCAGTCGCTGCTCCAGGCGGGCAGCTTCATACAGACCATCCAGGAGCGCCAGGGATTCATGGTGGCCTGCATCGAGGAGATAGCCTTTCGAATGGGATACATCGGCGCCGAAGAACTGCAAAATCTTGCCGCAGAAATGGCCAGGAGCGACTACGGGCGGTATCTCATGGAGATTTCCCTGGAGGCGGCACGCCGGCAGAAGCCCTGATAACCGCCGCTGCACGGGCGCCGGTGTATGAAGGGTGCAGATTGTGAGGAAAACAGGAAGATCCCGCCTGCACAGGAAATCCCGGCGGCGGATGATCACGATCCGGAGAGAACAGAGATGGCGCCCGTTGACTCATCGATATTCGATGAACTGGAAAGCCGCATGGGGAGGTACCACCTCGGCAGGCGATTGAGACTCCAGGTGGACCATTCCATGCGATTCTTCGGTAAAGGGTACGGAAGATTCCATTGGGAAAACTCCGTAATTCTGCCGGTGGTTCTCGAGTATCTGCTCAGGTCCGTCGGACTCATCCATCGAGGCAGGCGAAACGCGATAGACTACCGCCTGGTAAAACGCCATGTCCTGCTCAGGAATCTTCCCCGGCCCTTCGATGGCTTTCGAATCCTTCACCTGTCCGATGTGCATGTGGACGGCATCCCGGACGGGGGAGAGAAGCTCCGCGGTGTGATCCGTGAATTGCAGTTCGACCTGTGCGTGATCACGGGCGATTTTCGTTTCGAGACTTTCGGCGCCAGTGAGGAGGCCCTGTCGGGGATGGAGCGGCTGGTCGAGGCTGTTGGATGCCCTTGCGGAGTCCTCGGCATCCTCGGCAACCACGACTTCATTGAAATGGTCCCGGAACTCGAGGCTCTGGGGATTCGCATTCTTTTGAATGAATCGGTTCGGATCGAGAAGGAAGGAGCCGTAATACAGCTGGTCGGCCTGGATGACCCTCATTTCTACGGAGTCCATTCCATCGACAAGGCGTTTCATGGGATTTCCGATGAGGACGTGACGATCCTGCTGGTCCATTCGCCGGAGCTGTATTCTGAAGCCGCACAGGCGGGTGCAGACTATTACCTGTGCGGACACACTCACGGCGGTCAGATCTGCCTGCCTGGGGAAATTCCCATCTATACGAATGCCGGCTGCCCGAGAAAGTACACGGCCGGTGCATGGCGGTATGAACACATGGCGGGGTACACGTCACGGGGGGTTGGGGCTTCCGGTCTGTTTGTCCGGTATTTCTGCCCGCCGGAAGTGGCGGTCCACGAACTGCGTTGCGTGCCCCGGTGAAGCCCTTCGGAGGAGTCGAAAGGCGATTCTGCGGAGGGTGTGCCCTTCGGGGGGGCGATCGTTCCTTCTGGGAGGAATTTGCATGGAAACCTTGCTGGTGACAGGGGGAGCCGGGTTCATCGGCAGCGCTTTCGTTCTGGCTCAATGTGGCAGGCGGAAGCGGCGGGTGATCAACCTGGATGTGCTCACCTATGCGGGAAACCTCATGAACCTAGCAGCCGTCGAGGGTGATCCCCTGTATTTTTTTGCGCGTGGAGACATCGCGGATCGGGATCTCGTGCGGACCCTGCTGTGTGAATACCGCATCGAAGCGGTGGTGAATTTTGCCGCGGAATCCCACGTGGATCGGTCCATCGAGGATCCCGAATCGTTTGTTCGGACAAATGCGCTGGGGACTTTTCATCTTGTGGACGAGGTCCGCCGTTACTGGGAGAAGCTCCCGGGAGCGGAAAAGGAAGCTTTCCGATTCCTGCATGTATCGACGGACGAGGTATACGGGTCCCTGAACCCTTTCGATCCCCCCTTCAACGAACAGTCCTCCTACGCTCCCAACAGCCCGTATTCGGCGTCCAAGGCGGCGGGCGACCACATGGTGAGGGCGTATCACCGCACATACGGGCTGCCGACTCTGATCACTCACTGCTCCAACAACTACGGCCCTCGGCAGTTTCCGGAAAAACTGGTACCCCTCGTGATCCTGAACGGCATGGAAGGGAAGCCGTTGCCCGTGTATGGAGACGGAGGAAATGTCAGGGACTGGCTGTACGTGGAGGATCATTGCGAGGCCCTGGACGTTGTCCTGGAAAAAGGGCGCCCGGGCGAAGCATACAACATCGGGGGCCGCAGCGAGAGGACGAACCTGGAAACGGTCCATACCCTGTGCGCACTTCTGGACGAGTTCTTTCCTGATGCACCGCAGCTGCCTCATTCATCCCTGATCTCTTTCGTCGAGGATCGCCCCGGGCATGACAGGAGATACGCCGTCGACTCGACGAAAGTGGAGAAGGAACTGGGATGGATCCCCCGCGAAGGATTCGAATCGGGGCTGAAAAAGACCATCGAGTGGTACACAGCCAATCCGGGGTGGGTCGATTCGGTCAGGTCGGGCGCCTATCTCGAGCGGCAAGATCGCCGGTACGGAAAAAGGTAGCCATTGAAACGACTTCAGCCGTTCCTTACCTTTCAGCGTTCCTCCTTCCTCCCGTAGACATCGTCATGCCGGACGATGTCGTCTTCGCCGAGGTAGCTTCCCGTTTGCACCTCGATGAGTTCGAGAGGAATCCTGCCGGGGTTTTCCAGCCGGTGATCGACTCCCAGCGGAATATAGGTGGACTCGTCTTCCCGCAGCAGGAACTGCTCATTCCCCTTGGTAACCAGGGCGGTGCCGCGGACCACGACCCAGTGCTCGGCCCTGTGATGGTGCATCTGGAGTGAAATCATGGCGCCGGGTTTAATGGTCAGGCGCTTGACCTGGAAACGGCTTTCGGCGTTGATGCTCTCGAACGATCCCCAGGGGCGGTAGACCTTCTTGTGAACGAGAGCCTCCTGCCTGTCGTCCTTCTTGAGTCGATCGACCAGAGCCTTGACGTCTGCGGCCCGGCTTCGAGGGGATACCAGAACGGCGTCAGAGGTCTCGACGATGACGTGATCCTCGATGCCCAAGGCGGCGATGAGACGGCCGGTCGAGTGAATGTAGCAGTTTCGGACATCCTGGATGAGAACATCTCCCACCGTAACGTTGTCGTTTGCATCCTTTTGACGGATCGACCAGAGAGCCTCCCAAGATCCCAGGTCGTTCCACCCCGCATCGAGGGGCACGACCGCTCCCATCGATGTCTTTTCCATGACCGCATAGTCGATGGAATCTTCCGGGCAGGCCTGGAATGCCCGGGCATCGAGTCGGAAAAAATCCAGGTCGTTCAGCCCTCGAGCGCATGCTTCCCTGCAGCTTTCGACTATGCGGGGAGCGAACTTATCGAGTTCGCTCAGCACCACCGAGGCTTCGAACACGAACATCCCGCTGTTCCACAGGTAAGTCCCTGAATCCACGTACTCGCGTGCCTTGGCGGCGTCGGGCTTTTCGACGAATCTCTTCATTTCGAGCGCCTCGGAAGATCCGCTCTTCGCCGGCAGTTTCCGGCCCGTCTGGATGTAGCCATAACCCGTATGCGGATAATCGGGGACTATTCCAAAGGTGACCAGGTACTGATCGCGGGCGAACTGGACCCCGATCCGAATGGCTTCATGAAACGCCTCGATGTTCTTCAGATGATGGTCGGCCGGCAGGATGATCAAAAGGGCGTCCGGGTCGGACGATAGGGCTTTGATGGCAGCCACGGCAACGGCGGGGGCTGTATTCCTGCCGGCGGGTTCAAGAATAATGGAGGCGGGCTGCACGTCGATGGCACGGAGTTGCTCCGCCACCAGGAAGCGATGGTCTTCATTGCAGATCACGATGGGATCGGCGATGCCTTCCAGGCCCGACAGTCGCTGAACCGTGCCCTGGAGCATGGTGCGGCTGTCCACGAGCGGCATCAGCTGCTTGGGATAGAGGTGTCGTGAGAATGGCCAGAGCCTGGTACCCGAACCCCCCGCGAGTATGACAGGGACAATCATGCGAATCTCCTCTCCTCTTCCTCGAGTCGCTACTCTGCAGGCAACGGCACCTCCGCCGTCACTGCGCCCAACGGCTCGAATCGCGCCTTGTAAAGAAAGGAAACCTGCACGCCGGTGTTCTTGCCGTTCCTGTTCAGGCGGCAAATTCTAACCGAGCCTGAACAAACCATCAAAATGGGAACGGAGCCGGATTGCCGTCTCCTCGATGAACGATCCCGGGGAAAAATCGTCGGAATGCGGGAAATGGAGCGGCGTACCCACAACGTCCTGCATGAATGCCTCAGCCAGTCGTGGAAATCGAGCGGACGGGCCTTCGGCCATCTCCACGATATCCTCGTTGAAACACTTGAAATAAACAGGATACCTTTCCGCGAAAACTCGTTCGATAGCCAGCTTGCTCTGTATCTCGAATTCTTTTTCGAAAGGTTCCGGGCTGTCCTGGGGCGGCGCCTGAAACTGAAGCCTGTTGAACATGACACCGATCAGTATTGCGTGAAATTCGTCAAGCCGCGCATTCGTCGGCTGGTCCTGGGCAGCTCCCATGGACTGGGATTCGAGCAGAGCGCAAACCGTAACCAGGAAGCCGGAAAATACGCACATGCCGGCGGCGGAAGGTTCACACTCCCCGAAGCGGGATCCGTTCATCATGAGGAACTGCTCCGTCTGGTGCATGGAAATCTGGAAGCCCTCGAGAAGCTTATCCGTTTGAGGAGAAAAATGGTGGCCGTTTGTCATCAGATCGATCTCCAAAACTGTCTGGCGTGGTTAAAATGCCTGCGCATCCCCGTCGGATCCGGATTTGCATCAATCCGTTCTCCCTCGAGGGGAATTCATGCTTCGGCTTGTTTCGTCCCGTCATGAGACGAAATTGTTGTCCGCTTCCCGCCGGCAGACTGATTTTCTGTCTCCTTCCAAAGATCGACCGGCACCATGGAGTTACAGACCGATGGCTCAGAAAAATCCCATGTACTCGAAATCTCTCTCCTTGTTTTTCGTAGTGACACTGTTGCGAAAAGACTTGAACTCGATGTCCAAAACGCCGCGGATATTCCCGCATGCCGATTCTTTCCGTTCAATCCCTTTATCTGAAAAGGCAAAATCCTCCGACCACCTGCTCCGGCAAGGAAAGCCATCGGCCGGTTGCGGTCTGTGCATTCTCTTCCGCCGAACCGGCACTTACTCTTCTTATATGGATAATCCACAAAAGGCAAGCGATGATGGGTATCGCCAGCACGGAGAGCCCCCCGAGAAGAGCCCCCCGATAGCGCTGGACAAAGACCAGGAAACGTGCTAGCCAGATTCCTTCGAAAACGGGTGCCCAGCTTCTTCCGTTCAACTTTTCCGTGAGCATTTCGAATGGTTTCGAGAATCAGCCGGGCCGAAGGCCTGCGCATTTCCGTTTTGTTCCTGGCAGGGTTTTACTTCCTGTTCTGGAAACTCGGTACTCCCGCCCTGTACGACCTCGATGAAGGCGGATACGCGGAAATAGCCCGCGAGATGCTGGTTCTCAACGACTGGATCATTCCGCGCATCAACTTTGTGAGGCTGCTCGACAAGCCGCCCCTGCTTTACTGGCTCACCGCATGCTCCTTCAAGCTTTTCGGCATCTCGGAATTCTCGGCACGTCTTCCGGTAGCCCTCTCCGCCATGGGCTGCATGATGCTGTGCTACCTGCTGGGCAAGAGATTCTTCGGCAGCCTGGCCGGGTTTCTTGCCGCCCTGATCTTCGCCTCGAGTGCGGGAACCGCGGTCTTCGACTTCGGCAGGCAGCTCCAGCCGGACATGGTCTTCGTTTTTTTTCTCACTGCGGCATTCGGTGCCTTTCTGCTGGGGTATTTCGAACGGGAGAACAAACAGAGGTATTTCCTTTCAGGCTACGCGGCGCTGGCTCTTGCCGTAATGACCAAGGGGCTGATCGGGCCGATCTTCCCCTTCCTGGCCCTTGCGGGATACCTTTGCTTGACCCGGGAATATGGGATGATCAGGCGGATGTACCTGCTTCGAGGGGCGGTGGTTTTCGTCCTGCTGGCGCTTCCCTGGCACCTGGCTGCGGAATGGAGAAGTCCGGGTTTTCTCAAGTTCTACTTCCTCGATGTTCATATCCTGAGGTTTTTCGACGAAGGGCTGATCGCTTCCACCATGAGCTCGCTGTCCCTTCCGGCCTTCCTGGGCATCACCTCGATGCTGATCTATCCCTGGGTCGTGTTCTTCCCCGGGATCCTGCCAAGGGATCTCCCATTCCGATCGAAGCAATGGGACGAAAGCGGCAGGGCCGCGCTCTGGTTATGGCTGTGGGTGGGAGCAGTGATCTTCTTCTTCGCGGTGAGTTCCTTCCGGCTGTACATCTACGGCCTGCCCGTCCTGTCTCCTCTTGCCATCCTGGGGGGAAGATTCTGGGCCATGGTCATGACGGCGGAGTCGAAAGCCCGCCCGCCCTCTTCATCCGGCAGAAACGAAGAAGGATCCGTCCCGGCAGCGCGCCTGCACGGAACTGCAGGGGGCCGAACGGGCATCCTGGCAGGTGTGGTCCTGCTGGTGCTGATTTCGGCGGGAGTCTTCCTCGCCTCGCAAGTCCCGGAATCATGGCGGGAGTGGCTGGGCAGGGAGTCTTTCGTAATGATCGACGCCGGGGTTACGGAACTCGCTTCGGATGCTGATCCAGGTGCCGGGATCCTGCTGCCTTCCTGGGAGGAGCTTTCACCGTTGTGGATTTCGGGCGGCCTGATTCTGATGGCCGGAAGCCTTCTTGCCTTCCTGGCCGCCCTGCTGAATCGATTATCGTGGGTGTTTGTCTTCGTGCTCGTGACGATGTTTCCCATCCGCTACTGTGCCCTGGTCGGCATGGAGATCTTCGAACCCTACAGGTCTACGAAATCTCTGGCAGCCTCTATCGCGTCGACCTTCCGTCCGGGAGACAGGATCGTCAAGGACGGCCGTTACGAGGAAATCGCATCGGTGGGTTTCTACATGGGCCGGAAGGTCTACCTGGTCAACGGCATTCGTAACGACCTGGTCTTTGGAGCCCGCTACCCGGAAGCCGCGGAGGTCTTTATGGACGAGGAGGAATTCTTCCGCACCTGGAACTCCGGGGCACGAGTCTACCTGCTGACCGACTACCCGTACAACCGGTCCGCCGAAAGGCGGGAGTTTTACTCGAAGCTGAATCTGCATTACCTGGATCGAAGCGGAGTATTTCAGCTCTTCACAAACCACCCTCCGTGACGACTCCCCAGAGGCGGAAGCCATCGAAATCTTGCCGCCCTTGCACTCCTCGCTTAATTCATGTAAGAGAATGTGGCCTGACGCGAATCGCAGAACAGGCAGGGTGGTTTCCTGTCCGTGAAGGACTGGATCTGAAAGGATGAACGTCGCCCGTTTCCGATTTTCGGGAGTGTAACGGTGATTCGAGGATCATGAAAGTCACTACACTGAGGGCCATCGATCGCTGGGTCGGCACCTTTTTGGCGCTGATCCTGAGCCTTGTTCGGAAAGTGACCGAACGGCGCGGGAGGCAGCCTTCCGGGTCCGTTCGCAGCCTTCTTTTCGTTAAACTTGCCGAACAAGGATCCACGGTCCTGGCCCATGGAGCCATGCATCGAGCCGTGGAAATGGTGGGGCGGCAGAATGTGTATTTCCTCGTTTTCGAGGAGAACCGTTTCATCGTCGATGTCCTGGGTCTGATTCCCCCTGGGAACGTGATCACCGTGAAGACCGGTTCCATCTTCCGGATGCCCCTGTCGGCAATAGCCGCAGTTTTCAGGATGAGGGCGCTGCGGCTGGATGCCGCCGTGGACATGGAGTTTTTCGCGAGGGCATCCGCGGTGTTCACGTACTTGAGCGGCGCTGTCCATCGAGTGGGTTTTCATTCGTACGGAGGTGACGGTCCGTATCGAGGTGACCTGATGACTCACCGCCTCGTATACAATCCTCACCTCCACACGTCGCAGGTGTTCGAAATCATGGTGGAGGCCCTCAATCACCCGCCCGAGCTGTTCCCCGCGTTCGGAATGCAGGCGCCTCCGATCAACGGCAGGCCCGTTCCCATGTTCAGCCCTGAGCCGGACGAAGTCGATTCTGTCCGGGAAATGATTCGAGAAGTGACCGGCAGGGACCGGGTTCCTCCCCTTATCCTGCTGAACGCCAACTGCAGCGACCTGCTTCCGCTCAGGCGATGGGAGAGTGACAATTATGTTTCGTTGGCCCGGCGCCTCCTGGATCGCTACGACTCCGTTCATATCGCCTTCACGGGGGCTCCGTCCGAGCGGGAGCCGGTGGACAGCCTTGTGCGCCGTGTGGGTTCGGAACGCTGCGTAAGCCTGGCGGGCCGGACTACTCTGCGGGAGCTGCTCATCGTCTACTCCGAATCCCAGGTGCTCGTCACCAATGACAGCGGACCGGCTCACTTCGCATCGCTCACCCCCATCGACGCCATAACCCTGTTCGGGCCGGAGACCCCCCGGCTTTTTGGAGCTCCTTCCGAACGGAGCCACGTCATCTGGGCGCGCACCGTGTGCAGTCCGTGCGTGAACGCCTATAACAACCGCCTCTTGACGTGCAGGAACAACCTGTGCATGCAAAGCATTTCGGTGGATGAGGTTTTCGAAAAGACCTGCAGGGTCTTTGAAAACCGTCTGCAGCCTCGGGAAGGCAAGCCGTGGGCGGAGAACTGAACCGCGTGAGGCAAGGCACCCCGGCGCTGTCCCTGTGTGCGGAAACTTCCCGCATCACATGTGAAAATGACTGGAGTTTCATGGTGGAAATCAAGTCGGTTCTGCTTGTGCGTGTCACTTCGACTGTCGACAAGGGCGTCGACCATCCGCAGTTCTACGATCCCTGCTACCCGCTCAAGTACCTGCAGGCGGGCCTCGATGCCCGCAGCGGATTGACCGTGCACCATCTCGACTGCTGGATCCGGCCCATGGATGTGTCCGGTCTTCTCCAATACTCATCCCGGGTCCGGCCGGATCTGGTCGTTGTTTCGGCTTCGAGCTTCGACGTTCAGGTAGCGGACCGCTTTGTTGCGGCTCTGAGGGAACAGCCCGCGCCGCCCGTTATAGTCGGCATCGGCCAGGGGTTCTATGCTCATGACCATGCCGGAAAAGGGGACCGGGGCTGCGGGAATTACGACGCCATTCTGCTTGGGGAACCCGAAGAGGCTTTCTTCGAACTCTTCGACCTCATCCGGCAGGACGCAAACAAGGACGGGAAGAGCTGGAGAGAACACTACCTCGATCTTTGCCTTCAAGGACACCGGTTTATCGTGAACGATCCGGACAGCCTGCCTTTTCCTTCCTATACCCGCGAAGAACTCGAGGCTTACCGGTCGATTTTTCCCGTTCGCCTGGCCCGCCGCGTAATCTGGGGATACACCATCGGCATGCGCGGATGCCCTCACGACTGCGTGTTCTGCAGTGAAGTGATGCGGGTCAGCGTGGGCAAGAAGCTTCGCGGGCGATCCCCGGCGAACATCGCCGACGAATTCGAACACATGGCCCGGCAGGGAGTGAACATCGTCTCCTTTCAGGATGACAGCTTTTCCGCTCATCGCGGCTTTGTCGTCGGCGTCTGCGAGGAACTCATACGTCGAGAGTCAAGAATGCCCTGGATGGCTCGAGTCCGTATCGACGAGGTGGACTACGAACTTCTCCGTCTCATGAAACGGGCGGGCTGCATCATGCTGGGAATAGGTGTGGAATCCGGTTCGCAGCGGATCATCGATGACATGCGGAAGACGAAGAAAAGAAAACCCTGGCCGGACATGTGCCGCCAGGTGTTCCGCTGGACCCGCGAACTGGGAATCGGAACCAATGCCTACTACGTGATCGGTAATCCCACAGAAACCCGGCAGGAGATCGAGATGACCATCCGGCTGGCCCGCGAACTCGATTCAGACAGTATCCAGGTGCACTACTATACGCCGTATCCGGGGTCGAAGGCATGGGAAAGGTATAAGAACCTGATCGACGACGCGGAAACCGGGGAAATGTTCCATTACGCCACCCCGAAGATCTCCCTTTCGCAGGTTCCCGTGGAAGAACTGGTGGAGCTGCGTTCGGCGTTCTATCGCCGCTATATCCTGCGGCCGCGCTTCGCATTCGACCATATGAAAAAACACGCGCGCTTCTACCTGCACAACCCGGATATCCTGTGGGAACTCCTGGGCATTCGCAAGGTGTTCTGACAGGCGGGTGAAAAAATCTATGGGAAGGCCGGGGAGCCTCCTGCCGCAACACGGACTGAAACACTGATTCTTGGGGAGTACGACGCCATGATGCTTACTGGAACGGTGCCTCGAAGATGCGTAAACCTTCCCCCTGGAGCTCTCAGGCTGCTGCTGCATACCGCCGCGGCCGGAAAGCTGCGGGAGGGTGCGGCCGTGGATGAATTCGCCGCGCGTTTCGGTCAATGGCTGGGGGTACCCCATGTCTTTGGCGTCTCGTCGGGGCGTTCCGCCTTCCAGTTGACGCTGGAGTCCCTCGACCTGGAAAGGGGGAAGGAAATCATCTTCCCCGCTTTCACCTTTCCCGTGATTCCGATGGTGGCCAGGCTGCTGGGATACAAGCCGGTTTTCTGCGATGTGGACCCGGAGAGTTTCAATGCCGGGGCGGAGCACATCGAGGCGAAAATCACGGAAAACACCGGTGCCGTTCTGGCGACTCACATGTTCGGCCGGCCGTGCCCGATCCGTGAGATCGCTGAACTTGTGAAGAGCCGTGGAATCCGGCTGCTCGAGGACTGCGCCCATGCCTGTGGGGTGCGAGTGAACGGCCGGCCGGCCGGCACCTTTGGAGACGTCGGGATCTACAGCTTTGCGGAAGGGAAGAACATGCCGTGCTTCGGGGGGGGAGCCATCGCGACGGCCGATGAACAGATCGCCCGGCGCGCCCGGAGCATCCTGGATCGTTCGCCTCTTGCCGAAGCGGGGGCCATCGCGTCGCAGGCCTTTTCCATGTGGGTCAAGTGGCTGCTCACCCGCCCGTTCATCTTCGGCATCACCGCCTACCCCGTTCTTCGTGCAAGACTCGCCATGGGCAAGCCGCTCATGGACTCCACCGTCGGGGACGCGCTTCTCGACGAATTCTCCGCGTCAAAGCCGCGCATCGGGCGCATGACCAACCTCCAGGCCGCCCTGGGACTCCTGCAGCTCCGGTACATCGACGCCTTCAACGACGGTGCCCGCGAGAATGCCCGGATCCTGACGGAAAACCTCGGTGAGGTGCCGTCGGTGCGGGTGCCTCGGGGCTCGATGGACGACCATGTTTACGTCTATTATCCGCTTTCCGTCGATCCCGAAAAACGCGACGATCTTCGAAGATTCCTGCTTCGCCATGGAGTCGATTCCAAGAACACGGACATGAGCGACTGCACGAAGCTCAGGGCCTTCCAGGACGGCGGGGAGTTCTCCCCGGAACCCGGCGCGCGGCTCGATGCGTCCGTTCTCGAAATCTGCGTCTATCCCATTATTCCCGAGAAGGAGATGAAGCGAATCGCCCGGCTCATCCGTTCATGGGCGGGTCTGCCGGAAATCCACCCAGGCGGCGGGCGGTCATGACGGGGGCGGAGACGCATGAACGGACCTTCTACGAGCTGGACCGGTCGAGCATGGAAAGAATCATGCGAGACGTGGTTGCGGAGGATCTCTCCGTTGTCCAGGGCGGCATTCTCGACCGCTTTGAACAGGCGGCAGCCGGACTTTTCGGCACGCGCCACGCGGTGGCCGCCTGCAACGGAACCGCCGCCCTGCATATGGCTCTTTTCGCTTTGGATATCCGGCCGGGAGACGAGGTGATCGTTCCCGCCTACGGCTATTACGCCATGGCTCTGCCCGTCTGCATGCTGGGAGGCATCCCCGTCTTCTGCGATGTCCGGGAAGACGATCTTACCCTGGATATCGACGAAGCCCGGGAGTTGATCACGAGCCGCACTCGAGCGGTGATCGTGCACCAGCCCTGGGGCTGCCCCGCCGATGCCGCGGCTCTGCGCAGCCTGGCGGACCGCCATGGGTTGAGCCTTATCAGCGATTCGTCCCACGCTCACGGAGTCCTCTGGAACGGCCGGCCTCTCGGGCATTACTACGACTTCGTGTGTACATCCTTCGGCAAGGGGAAGCTCATTTCGGGAGGCGAACTCGGAGCAGCCGCCGTCAACGACGACCGCCACCGGGACCGTATGCTGCTTTTCGGGCACGTCAACCGGGTGCCCGACGCGCTCATCACGCACGAATACAGGCACATGCACAACGCGGTGGGAGTCAAGTACCGCCCGCACCCGTTTGCCATGGCCCTGGCCCTGGACCAACTGAAAACCTACACGCGGCGGTCTCGAAGGCTCGTCGAAAACGCCCGCAGATTCGAACAGGCCGTGGCTCACATGCCGGGCTACGGTATCTTTGCGACCCCGGCGGAAGCCGGCCGCGTCTACTGGCGTGTTCCGGTGAGAGTGGACGCTTCCCGCCTGGGGAGCGCCGAATCCGTGTGCACGAGGCTCCAGGGAAAAGGCTGCCCGGTGGAAAGAAAAGGGCGGCTCCTCATACCCGAACACAACGCCGTGAGTGAGTTCTACGGAGTGAAGGCGGGCCGAAGATTTCCTGTGGCCGAACGAGTCCTGGCCGAAACGTTCCAGGTGCGGGCCTTTGCTCTTTATGAGGAAGCCGAAATGGAAAGAATCCTTGCCCTGTTTCGGGCCGAGGTCAAGAGGTGACTCGAAGGGCGCTTCGCAGTCCGGCGACTTCCTCCCAGGTCCGGAGCCCCAGCCGGCGCCTGAACAGCCATACCACTATTCCCAGCGCGATGTGAAGCCAGTAGTCAATCAGGCGGTTGAGCAGGGTGATGGATCCCGCCGGAAGAGCCGCTACTCCTGCCACGCGCAGGCAGTTGAACAGGGTGAGTTCCACGACGCCGGCACCCGACGGGGTCAGCGGAAAGGCAGAAGCCAGGAGCGGCAGCATGGTCAGAAAAACCGCTTGGACGGGCGAAAGAAATATACCGAACCCGGCAACCAGGAAGTAGATCCAGAGGGTTTCCAGGATCCAGATCATCCCGGTAAAACTCATAATGGGAAGCAGGTGCCGGCCTCGAGGCCACATGCCCTTGCGAAACGCCTGGATCATCTCCATGATCTTCTCCGGAATCCACCGCGGCAGGGACCTGGCCAGTACGAGAAAGGCCAGCATGATCAGCGTGCACGCCGACGCGATGACTCCGCCTCCAACCAGGACCCAGACGACTGAATCGGGCAGGCGATCGGAGAGGAGCGTCCACGATGCGGGCAGGGATAGAAGCAGGACGATCCACGCGTCGATCATGCGCAGAAAGACGATGGACCCGATGG
>JABUEY010000054.1 GCA_013314815.1 Syntrophobacteraceae bacterium | reverse complement strand
CCGCGAACTGCTCAAAGCCGGCGATACCCTCATCGCCATCGGCCCGCAGGAAAACCTGTCGCGGTTTGGAGCCGACCTGTAGGGAGGCTCTATCCAGCCACGAAACCGGGGTGGATCGAGCAAACATTTTGACAAAGCTAAATTGTTTTCATATAAACAAACTCAATTCAAGAAAGAGGGAAAGCAGGAGAGGTCTGTCCCTTCGATTTGGTTGTCTCCACAGAGAAGTTCCAGCCTGAAATCTTGTTTCCCGGGATGAAATGGAGGATGAAATGAAGCAGGCTGTTATTGTCAGCGCCGTGAGGACGCCCGTCGGAAGTTTTGGGAAATCGCTGAGATCCGTTTCGGCCATCGACCTTGGAGTCACGGCGCTCAGGGAAGCGCTGCGCCGAGTGCACCTCGAAGTCGACCAGGTCGACGAGGTAATACTCGGAAATGTGCTTCAGGCGGGACTCGGTCAGAACCCGGCGCGGCAGGTAGCGATCAGGTCGGGGATCCCGAAGGAGGTTCCTTCGTTTACTGTAAACAAGGTGTGCGCATCCGGCCTCAAGTCTGTTTTCCTGGCTGCTCAGGCGGTGATGATCGGGGATGCCGAAGTCGTCGTCGCCGGCGGAATCGAAAACATGTCCCAAACGCCCTATGCTCTGAAGGACTGCCGCTGGGGACAGCGCATGGGCGACGGCAAACTTGTGGACCTCATGATTCTCGACGGTTTGTGGGATGCATTCCATGGTTACCATATGGGGAACACCGCCGAAAACGTTGCGTCCATGTTCAATGTCAGCCGCGAAGACCAGGATGATCTTGCCTTTCACAGTCAGCGGAAAGCCGAGGCGGCAATCCTGGCCGGGCGCTTCAAGGACGAAATTGTCCCCGTCCAGGTTCCTCAACGGGGGGGTGCTCCCGTGTTTTTCGACACGGATGAACACCCTCGATTCGGAACCAATCTCGATGCCCTGGCGAAACTGAAGCCGGCGTTCAAGCCGGACGGCACCGTGACGGCGGGGAATGCCTCCGGCATCAATGACGGAGCGGCCATTTTGGTGGTCATGGCTGAGTCGAGGGCGAGGGTTCTCGGGTTGAAGCCCCTGGGAACCATTCGGGCATATGCGTCGAGCGGGGTGGATCCTGCCGTGATGGGAATAGGGCCGGTCCGGGCGAGTGAAAAGGCGCTTGCCAGGGCAGGGTGGACTGTGCAGGATCTTGATCTCATCGAGGCCAACGAAGCCTTTGCGGCGCAGGCTGTGGCGGTGAACAGGCAGATGGGCTGGGACTTGGCCAGGGTGAATGTCAACGGCGGCGCCATAGCCCTGGGGCATCCCATTGGAGCGTCGGGAGCCCGGATTCTCACGACTCTTTTGCACGAAATGCAGAAGAGGGGATCGAAACGCGGCCTGGCCACGCTGTGCATCGGTGGTGGGCAGGGGGCGGCGATTCTGATCGAACGTACGTGATGAAGGGCGAAAAGGGAGACGATCGCAGTTGGGGGATTTTGTGCCATGACTTATGAAAACATTCTGTTTCAGTTGGAAGACCGGGTGGGAATCGTGACCATGAACAGGCCGAAAGCCCTCAATGCTCTGGATCCGAAGACCCTTGAGGAACTCGGAAACCTGCTGGAGCACGTGCGGGAGGAGGGAGACACGCGTGTCCTGGTGCTGACGGGCGCCGGCGAAAAGGCTTTTGTGGCTGGAGCCGACATTTCCGAGTTCCCCAGGATGAACCCGCTTCAGGCGAGGTTTTTTGCGGAAAAGGGACAGGAAGTCTTTTTTATGCTCGAACAGCTTCCCATACCCGTCATTGCCTGTGTCAACGGTTTTGCGCTGGGGGGAGGGTGTGAGCTGGCCATGAGTTGCGACTTCATTTATGCGTCCGACAGGGCCAGGTTCGGTCAGCCTGAAGTGAATCTCGGCCTGATTCCCGGGTTTGGAGGAACCCAGAGGCTGGCTCGCTTGATCGGCCGGGCGAGGGCCAAGGAGTTGTGCATGACCGGGGAGATGATCGACGCGGAACAGGCACGTGCTCTGGGGCTCGTAGCCAGGGTGTTTCCTGCCGATATGCTGATGGCGGAAACCATGAAGGTCGCGCGGTCGCTCTCCTTGAAGTCCATGGGAGTCCTGCGGTCTCTCAAGCGGGTGATAGACCGGGGAATGGACATGGACCTGAGAAACGGATGTGCACTCGAAGCCGAAGCCTTCGGGGCGTGTTTTGCCGGAGAAGACTCGAGGGAAGGCGTATCCGCTTTCCTGGAAAAGCGTCAGCCCCGGTTTAAGGGAAGCCTCACAAGCTGAATCCTCAACGGATAAGACAAAAGGTGAAGGAGAACGGATGAATTTTGAGTTGACCGAAGAGCAGAAGATGATCCAGGAAATGGCGCGCAAGTTTGCGGAGCGCGAGATCAAACCGGTTGCGGCCGAACTGGACAGGACCCACCGTCACCCCGCGGAACTCGTCGCCAAGATGGGGGAACTGGGCCTGATGGGAGTAACCATTCCCGAGGAATACGGTGGAGCCGGGATGGACTATGTTTCCTATGTTCTGGCCATGATCGAGATATCCAAGGCCTGTGCATCGTGTGGCGTGATCATGAGTGTCTGTAACAGTCTTTACAACTTTCCCGTCTATGCATACGGAAATGAGGAACAGAAACAGAAGTACCTGCGCCCCGTTGCAAGCGGTGAAGCTCTGGGCTGCTATGGACTGACGGAAGCGGGTGCAGGTTCTGACCCTGCGAAGATGCTCACCAACGCCGTTGAAGACGGAAACGAATGGGTCATCAACGGGACTAAGAAGTTCATCACGAACGGTAACGTCGCCCGGTACTGCGTGCTTGCGGCCGTAACAGAAAAGGGGATGGGATACAAGGGGATCAGTTCATTCATCGTCGATTTCGAGAATACTCCGGGTTTTCGCGTCGGAACCGTCGAGGAGAAGCTGGGAATCAATGCCTCCGGCACCGCTGAACTGGTGTTCGAGGATGCGAGGATCCCGAAAGAGAATCTGCTCGGGAAAAGAGGCGAAGGTTTCAGGCAGATGCTGACCACTCTGGACGGAGGTCGCATCGGAATCGCGTCGCAGGCCCTGGGCATCGGCCGCGCCGCCCTTGAAGAAGCCATCGAATACAGCAAGACCCGCGAACAGTTCGGCCAGCCCATTTCAAATTTTCAGGCGATCCAGTGGAAGCTCGCAGACATGGCCACGCAACTGGACGCCGCGGAATTGCTCACACTCAGAGCCGCTTGGCTGGAAGACAACGGAAGGCATTACGAAAAAGAATCGGCAATGGCGAAGCTTCTGGCTTCCGACACCGCCATGTGGGCCGCGGTGGAAGGCGTCCAGGTACTGGGGGGATACGGTTTCTGCAAGGATTACCCCATGGAAAGGCACATGCGCGATGCCAAGATCACCCAGATCTACGAAGGGACCAATGAGATCATGCGCCTCGTCATCGCCAGGAACGTTCTGAAACAACGATAGGGCTCGACATTCAAGTTTTCGAGATCCGCAGCCGCAACACAAAACCCTGACCGGGTTGTCCGGTCAGGGTTTTGTGTGATAAGCCAGAAGCGCAGAACAGGCTCTCTCTTTATGCGGACCTCATCATCCTGCGTTCACGCCGCTGAATTCTCTTGATGGCTTTCTTCTTCTTGATCCTGCGACGTTCTCCCTTGGAGAGATAATAATTGTGCCGACGTAAGACGGGTTGAACGTTCTTCTGGAAATCTTTGCGGAGCTTTCTGATCTTCTTCTCTATGTTTTCCTTTGTTTCCGACTCCGACATTCAGTATTCACCTACCTTTCCGCAACAAGGTTCAGAGTGGCCGTACACATCTTCATCAAATCCTGGGCAACGCAACAGTCAGCAACTATCCCGGCCTCCCTGATGCCGCGGCACAGGCCGGCTCTTCGATCCGATGACCGGGCGGATCATCGAATCTAAAAAAAAAATAATAGAACATAATCGCATGGACTTCAAGGAAAGAATAACCAAAATCCCTCGCCGTTGCCCGTTTCTTCCCAATGTCAGTTTTGCATGGCCGCATCGTAATGAGAAAAATGCATGGTGAAGGTGGCCCGCCCCTGCGTCGCGGACCGGAGGCTCGTCGAGTAACCGAACATCTTGGACAGGGGAACCACCGCATGGACGACCTGGATTGCCTTGCGCGCCGCGATGCTTTCCACTCGACCTTTGCGCAGGTTGATGTCGGCAAGCACTTCTCCGAGGAATTCGTCCGGGACCAGGATTTCCGCGGACATATAGGGTTCGAGAAGCAGGGGGGAAGCCTGCTCGCAGGCCTTCCTGAAGGACAGGGAAGCCGCCACGCGGAAAGCCAGTTCGCTGGATACGCCTTCCTGGAAGGTCCCTCCGAACACCACCGCCTCCACGTCTACCACGGGGTATCCCAGAACGGGGCCGCTGCTGAGGGCGTCCTGCACACCCTGTTCCAGCGAGGGGAAAAAGGCTTCCGGGATCGAGCCGTCCCTGACCTTGATGAGGATGGAGTTCCCTTCTCCTCGTGCCCGGGGGGACACGTGTATATCGACTGATGCGAAATGCCTGCTGCCTCCGATTTCGCGATCGAAGGTGCCCTGGGCCGTGGCTTTGCTGCCGATGGTTTCCCGGTACACAACCTGGGGCTTTCCTGCGTTGACTCGGATGTGATAATCGCGGTCAAGCCTTGTCAGAACGATGTCCAGGTGCAGTTCTCCCATGCCGCTGATGATTGTCTGGCCCGTATCGGGATTCTCATTGAATTTGAACGTGGGGTCTTCTTCGGCGAGCTTGTTGAGGCTGTCGAGCAGTCTTTCCTGGTCGGCCCGCGTCTGCGCCTCCACGGCGATGGATATGACGGGTTCGTAAATGTCCACGGGTTCGAGGAGGATGGGATGATCCGGATCGCAAAGAGTATCGCCCGTCGTAGCGGATTTGAGCCCCATCAGGGCCACGATATTCCCCGCACCGGACTGTTCGAGGCGGTCTCTCTTGTTGGCGTGCATGGAAAAGATCCTGGAAACCTTTTCCCGGACCCCCCTCGTCGGATTCAGGACCTCGGATCCCACCTGCATCCTGCCGGAATAGATCCTCGCATAGGTGAGCTTGCGTCCCTGGTCCATGAAGATCTTGAAGGCGAGAGCGGAAAGGGGTTCCTGTTCGCTGCTCGATCGCTTCTCCCTTTCCCCGGTCCGGGGGTTTTCCCCTTCGATGGGCGGTACATCCAGGGGGGATGGCAGATAGCTGACGATGGCATCCAGGAGGGGTTGTATCCCCTTATTTTTCAGGGCGGAACCGCAGAACACAGGCACGACCCGCAGTTCCAGGGTCAGCCGCCTGATGACGGGCACCAGTTCGTCTGCCTGGATCTCTTCGCCCTCCAGGTACCGCTCCATCAGCCGGTCATCCCATTCGGCAATACGTGCAACCAGGTTATCCCTGGCTTCAGCCGCCATGGCCTGGAATCCTGCTTCGATGTCATGATAACTGTATTGGGCTCCCAAACTTTCATCGTACCACGTGATCTGCCGCAGACCGACCAGGTCGATCACGCCTCGAAAGTCGCCTTCGGCACCCACAGGGATCTGGAGAGGCAGCGGAACGGTCCTGAACTTTTCTTCGATCTGGCGGACTACGTTCTCGAAGTTGGCTCCAAGTCGATCCATCTTGTTCACGAAGGCGATCTTGGGAACATGGTACCTGTCCGCCTGATGCCAGACGGTTTCAGATTGGGGCTCCACACCCCCCACTCCGCAAAACACGGCTATGGCCCCGTCGAGCACCCGCAGCGACCGCTCGACCTCGATGGTGAAATCCACGTGTCCCGGTGTGTCGATGAGATGAATCTCGTGTTCGCGCCAGTGACACGTGGTCACCGCCGACGTAATCGTGATGCCCCGCTCCTGTTCCTGTTCCATCCAGTCCATCACGGCGGTTCCATCATGCACTTCACCCATCTTATGAGAGCGGCCTGTATAGTAGAGTATCCGCTCGGTGACGGTCGTTTTGCCGGCATCGATGTGGGCGATGATCCCAATGTTTCGGAATTTGTTGAGCCGCCGTTTTTCCGACATTCAGGTAATCCTTGGTAAGAGATTTTATGTGCCGACTGCACTTCTCATGAAATCATAGCGCAACAATGTAAGAAATTCGCTAAAACCTGTCAAGCTGCGCGACAACTGCGCATATCATTCGTGCCACGGCAAACGGAAAACCGTGCGCGTCCGAGCAGGCGCACCCTTGATATGAAAGTCTCCTTCGGGAAAGACCCGCTCCCGGCAGCCGAACGTGACCGCGTCGCCGCGAGGCGGGGTAGGGATCAACCGGAGGCGAACCTGCGGTCCATGCGATGAGAAACACGATTCGGCCAAGCGATGCGACGAGCCGGCTCTTTCATGGTGAAGTCCAGAGCAAACCCATTGGGTGCTCGATGGCCTCGTGCGAGGAGGATCTCGGGGTATGAAACGCCGCCGAAACGGACATGAACGGTAATCCATTGGCCCGCCCGGTTACGACTGTTCGCGCAATGGCTCCTGTTTCATCACCGTCTGAAGGCTCTTCAGCCTGGAAGCAGCCCGTCGCGTTTTGCTCCAATCCTCATGAGGCAAAACCACTGACTGGATCGGCGGATGCGGGAGATCCGCCGTTCCGGTTCGGAGGTAGGGGCGGCGCAAGCCGATGCGCTGTCCATGCACCCCTGTCGCTGTGAAGGCGATGACGCTGTGGAGGGTGTAATCCACTATTGTGCGACAACCCTCCGGATAAGCGTTTTATGAGAAAATGCCGGAAGTACCGGAAGAGAGTCAGGGTGCTCTTGCCGGAAGACAGTTGATTTTCGAAGATGACTCCGTGGAAGACAGGGTTTAAATTTACAGTAAAGAATTCCGAGGATGATCGCTGCATTGAATGCGAATTCAAACGTAAATCAGACTCTATCGTCTCTGCAGATCATCCCCTGATAATCGTGTAAATGTAGACAAATGGTTCTGTGAAGCCGCACCCCGCGATTCCAGGGCACAGGAGACTCCGTCCGCCGTCTATTTCATCTTGATAAGAGCATCCAGCCGAGGCAGGCCGAATGACTATGATTTCATTTTCTGATAAAGAGCTGTAAGGTTGGAGCGATAAGCATTTAGAATGTTTTCCTCTTCCCCGGCGAGCGGCTTTACCGGGATGAGATCCATGACCGCCTCGGCGGAGAGCCCGGTATCGAAAAACGTCTTCACCGCTCCGGCGATCATCTTGGCAATGCCGTCATGCAGTTCCTCGTCGGTCAGTCCAAACCGCCGGCCCAACTTCTGCAACTCATACAGCTGAAACCAGAGATAGGTTGGCCCCATGGCCGTGATAATGGCGTAGGATTCCAGCTTCTCTTCATTGACCTCCGGACAATCACCAAAAACCCTGAACAGCGCAAGCAATGATTCTTTGTCGGTGCCAGTGAGAGCCGGGTGAAAGGCTACCGGATTGTAGCCTTCGTTGACGATGGAAGGCGCATTGGGAATCATGCGCACAATTCCAGAGAATCCGCCAAGATATTCCGAAATCTTGCCTATGCTCAGTTTGGGCGCAAGTGAGACCAGGATGCCGGAGGTCCTCAAGGCAGATCGGATATCCGCGAGGATGCCGCCGATGACTGGTGGATGAACCGCAAGAAAGACAATATCCTGACTTGCCGCCTCCTGATTTTCGTTTGAAACGGTATCGATTTGCGGGAAATGTACCGGATGCGTGAAAGGCACCGGAGATGCTCGTTTGCCGGACGAAGCGGAATATTCCGGCCTCGGATGATTCCCGCAGGAGTCCCGCCCAATACGGAGTGATGGAGCTTCTATTCTGCGTCGTGGTTCCCTGCTGTTCTTCTACTCTGGCGGCCCGCCCGATGAGGGTAACTTGAAGGAATCTGCAGTTTGCGTGCGTCGAAATTCCAGAAAATGCTGATTGGAGGCGTTTTTTCGATTAAGAAAAAGATTCTATAAGAAACCTGTCATCTAAGCGGTAATAATGCATCACAGAAAGTTCCTTATCGATTCAATCCGCCAGAATGTGTACACATGCCTTTGCATAGCTCAACGATCGACCTGATTTCGAGCCAGTTTCCGCATATTCTCCCCTAATGGACAAAAAACCCGGAATCTGACGGTTGCTCCCCATCCTGGATGCTGCTAGAAAGACCCATCCTAAACTCTTACGGGTATCCGCGAGGGCGATGTGTTTTTCTTTGAAATACAAAGGAGAACCAGTATGGCGCCTGATTCACGACTCTGGAGGCACCAGCTGGGGGAAGTCGACACCGGTCTTCGGCGAATCATGCTGAAGGCTGCCGTTCCGGTTTTGTTCATTCTTGCTGTTTCCACGCCAAACGCTGACGCAAGGACGGCCGGAGATTCCTGGAGTGGGCATTCCGCTCATCTTCATTCTGCGGGAAAGAATCTTCAGGATCCAGCCGCCACCTGGGCGCCACCGTCCCCACCATCGAGTTTGTTCAGTTTTTCCCCTGCTGGACGATGGAGTAACAGAATTCAGATACCCATCCATGATCAACCCCAAATCCAAAAACACGTCCGCTTCTTTGAGGGAGAGGGAAGGAGAACCTTGATGGAATCCATTGAACGTTCAAGATTCTACATCCCCCTCATGATCGAAATCCTTGAATCCTACAATGTGCCTGCGGAACTGGTTTCCGTTGTTTTCATTGAAAGCAGTTTCAAAGGGCATGCGTCACACAAGGGAGCGGTGGGTTATTGGCAACTGATGGCCCCGACAGCCAGGTCAATGGGACTCAGAGTCGACCGCTGGGTCGATGAGAGGCTTGATCCCATCAAGTCTACCAAGGCTGCGGCCAAGTACCTGGGCTCGTTATACGAGCAGTTCGGATCCTGGACGCTGGCCCTTGCCGCATACAATGCGGGCTGTGGCCCCGTCCGGAGCGCGGCAAAGAAGCACCGCGCCAAAGATTTCTGGGAGCTTTCCAAGCGGCGGAGCCTGCCTTCGATAACGAGGGCTTATGTTCCGAAGGTTCTTGCGGCCATGCACATCATGCGCAACCTCGAGAATCACGGGTTTCAGTGCCCGGATCACTTTCCCAGGTTCGATTACGAGTCTATCTGGGTCAAGGTCCCTTTAAGGCTGCAGCAGGTAGCCCGGTGGATCGATGTTTCAGTAGATGAGTTGCAGAGCCTGAACCCGTCTTTGCGTTTGGATCGGCTACCTCCCGATTCCGGCTACGCCCTGCGTTTACCTTCCGGAGGCAGGGACAAGTTCGACGTGGCCTACAACAATTATCTCCGGAATTGACACATGACACATAAGCCCCGCGGATCGGGCCTCTCGGGAATACGGAGGACCCATCGAGTATGAGTATTAGGATGCTGGCCGTCGAGCTCTACCGGGTGATGAGGCAGATCGAGGAGCTGAAGAAAAGCGTGAAGAATCTGCCTCCCGAATCCCCTGAAAGGCAGACGCTGGAGGAGCAGCTCAGAAAGGCAATAGCCGAGGAGTACCACTTGAGAAAGCTCATTGAAGGGGCCAAGGATTGATCGGCGCCGACCTGCACGACGGTGCCCATGCCTTTGCGGATTTCCGGCAGGCTTGTGGGCACCGGCATCCGGGAAAAGCAGGTCTTCGATGAGTGTGCTGCTTTTGTCCAGTCGGGCCGGCCGGGCAGTTGAAAGAAGGAAAAGGCAGACGGATCTGCAGCTGAAGGTTCCCCACGGGCTCATGACCTGGCGGGGATCCTTCAGCGGATCTGCCCGAGGATCACCTTCTCAGTCCACAATCCACACCGCGCAGTTTCTCGCCTCCCTCACCACTCTGCTCGATACACTGCCGAAAAGGAACTGCTCCCTCTTGCTCATTCCCCTCTTGCCCATGACAATCGTATCGTAGCCGCCGTTTTTCTGCTCATGCAGGATCAATTCGGCCACACTCACCGGTTTCGAACACACCTGAATCAGCAGCCTGATCCGCTCTTCGGAAATACCTCGCGATGTCAGCCGCTCACCGGCCTTTTCCATGAGCTGTAAAGCCTCGGTACGAAGCTGCTCGACCCGCTGTTTGCGCTGTTCTTCATCGATCACGATATCCGGCGAGGGTTCCATGATGACATGAAGAAGGGTCACACGGGCTTTCGGGTGGCAGGACATGACCTCGGCAAGATAATCCACGGCCTTCAGGGAGTTTTCGGACAGGTCCACGGCAACCAGAGCTTTGTTTTCCATGGCTTGAACCACCTTTCAAAACTGAAGGAGTCAATGGATGGCCAACGGAGGCAAACGGTCCATCCCATCGTTTGCTGCCGTTCATCGGAAAGTTTCGGCGGGAAGAACCGCCCTGTTCGCTGATCGTTCAGCCCCCTGGAAGAGAGTGCCCCTTGCACAGTCGTCGAGCGAGGATGCGGTATGCGGCACCCCGGGGAACGGACCGATATCAGGGAATCAAAATCTCGACACAGGGTTTCAGGTCGTCGAGAAGCTCCTGCGTGGTTTCGTAGAAAACTTCGGCCCCCTGGGCGAAATGCATGAGCACGTGGTTGAGTTCGTCTGGGATGTATGGGAAAAGTTTCTGCAGATTGATGATCCGATGCTTGAAGAAGAGGGAGAGGTCGGACGGGGCCACGCAGGACTTTACCTGCATTCCTTCGGGAGCGCAGGCGGACAGATCCGGAAGGTTATGGAATCCCATGCCGGTGGCAAAAAGAAGGATGTTCCCCAGGCCGAAAAGATCCACGCCAAATGGATTCTCCGCCCATTCGTAGGTATAGTCGAAATCGATCCATGTGTACCTTCCAGTTTCCTTCTCGACGAGTATATGATCGTTCCTGATATCTCCGTGCAGTTCTTCCATTCCGTGAAGTCTGCCTATGGCTTCCACGGCCGACACGATATTGCTCAATACATCGGGAAAACGAGTGTGGAAATAGGTCTCGTGTTCCATGGAAAGATTATTGATGAATTCATAGAACTTCACCCCCCTGATCCGGTCGAGAATCCTCACCTCGTTTCCCGCCGCATCAAAGACCGTGAAGCCGTGCATAAAATAGGGATCATCGGCGACCTTCTCCAGGATTCTCGCTTCCTTCCGCGGGCTGCGAAAACATCGGATCCGTTCCACTCCAAGCTGCATCATGAAGGATTCGTGAAAAACGAGCTTGATGATCTTGGGACTTCCGTCAAGAAGATCGACAACCCGCTTCACCCAGAACTTGGGTTCACCGTCAAGCCCGAACCGGCCTTCCATCTCGTCTCCACGGACGAGATAATAGGCCCCCCCCAGTTCCAGCACGTCTCCTGATTTAATATTCATGAACTCGGACGTGTCCTGGACGACCTTGAGTTTCCCTCGATGAGGAAAACGCGAGAAGTGATCCACTCTTTCAATCAGTTCGGCTTCATTCATATACTGAGCGCCTTTTAGAGAGTGAAGACAGGTGCCTGAATGCGTCGTGGAGCGCCTTCCTTTTTTCAGCGATCATGAAATTGAACGGAGAGGGATGATACGTGACGAATATCCTCAAGCCGTGTCCTTCAAACAGCCTGTTATGAGCCTCTGCCATCTTCAATGCCGGCTGGTCGAGCAGCGCCTTGGCGGCGGACAGGCCGAGACAGACCACCAGCTCCGGGGAGAGTATCCGGAGTTCCTCGACGAGGTAGGGCAGTGCGTAATGCCGCTCCCCAGCGGAAGGGGGCCTGTTGCTTCCGTTCGAGGCAACCGGGCGGTATTTCAAGAGGTTGGTGATGAAGACATCCCGCCTGGACAGGCCGATTTCACCGAGAAGTGTTTCCAGGTTCTTTCCTGCCTGCCCCACGAAGGGCAGCTTTTCGATTTCCTCTTCGCGGCCGGGAGCTTCTCCGACAAAAACCAGGGCATGGTCTTCGATACTCCCGGCTCCGGGAACAAGAACACATCCCATACCCTGCGTCCGATAAGAGGAATCCGCCGCGATGGCGTCATAGAGTTCGCTCAGCTTCTGGGCTTTTTCCTCCCGGGTCATTCAGAACTCGACTCCCTTCTGAGCCTTGATTCCCCGGTCCGGGTAAGGGTGTTTCACCTGGCGCATTTCGGTGACGAGGTCCGCCGCCTCGATGAGTTCTTCGGGGGCGTTGCGGCCGGTTACGACGATATGGATTCCGGGTGGGCGTGTGGTGAATGAATCGAGTATCGGTTCGATGGGAAGCAGTCCGTACGAAAGAACGACATTGAGTTCATCCAGGATGACCATATCCCAGGTCGCCTGCCGGATGGCAGTCATGGCCTGCGCCCAGCCCGCCTCCGCCAAATTCCGGTCTTCCTCGAGGTCCTCCTTCTTCCAGGTGAATCCTGTTCCCAGGGGTTTGATGGTTACTTCTTCCATGCGGGAGAGGGCATCCAGTTCTCCGTAGGCCCAGGTCCCTTTAATGAACTGGAGAATCAGCACGCGCATGCCATGGCCGGCCGCCCGGAGGGCCATTCCGAGGGCGGCGGTGGTCTTGCCCTTGCCGTTCCCCGTAAACACGATCAACAATCCTCTGTGCAACGGTGAGCCTTTCCGCAACGTCCGAAGCCGTTGCTTCCCGGGAAGCAAACCTGCACCGGGAGCCTCCCAGTGCGCGGATGGCATGCCTCCATCCAACTGAACCGGGTACGGGAGACGGTCGGATTACCGGTAATAAATAAGCGGGCCTTGAGGGCCCGCTCGGCATCATGTTGTTCAAATTGCTGAATTTTCAGTACGGCCGGATCGAGGCGATTCTCCAGTCGTCACCCCGCTATTCGGTCGAACTCGAGGAAGTTTCCGCTCTCGACTCACTTTTGGCCGCCGACGAATCCCCGCATTTCGTGGAACTGGTGCTCTGGTTCTTGCCTGCATAATCCGTGGTATACCAGCCCGAACCTTTAAGGTGGAAAGTGCTCATGGAAATGAGCTTGCGCATTTCACCCCTGCAGTGACCGCATTCCGACAACGGCGGATCGGAGAATCGCTGCATGGCCTCCGTAGTCTTCCCACACTTTAAACATTCGTACTCGTAGATCGGCATTTCAAGAACCTCCTTATAAACGTTTCCTACCTACCTTAGCACACAGGGCTTGTTTATCGAATTTTACCTCATGCGAATTATAAGCGTCACACTTTCAATGTCAAGAGAATCCGGTCAGGCGCGCCCTGTCCGCCAGGTGAAAAAATCCTTTTCCCGAAATGTTTCTTCCCGGTCGCCGCAAAGATCCGAGGCTCCATCACAGAAAATTCACGGGGCCACCTGGATCAACTGGTCATTTTCGACCTGCATGATGAAGTAGGTGCGGTCCAGTTCGCCGGAAGGAGTAAACCTGTAAATGCCGGCGGCTCCTTCGAATTCACCCGACTGCAGAAGGTTCTGAAGGAGGCTGACGCGGTCCGTTGCACGTGAGCGGGGCAAATCCCGGGCACGCAGCAACATCATGAGAGCGTCGTAGGCCTGGGCTTCCAGATAAGACGGTGCAGAGTTGTATTGCTCCTCGTACTTCTGAATGAAGCGGCGCGTTGCCGGTACCTTGCTCTCCGGGTTGAAGGGGGTGGCAAAAATGGCGTGTTCGACATAGACGCCCCCGGTTTGAACGATGGGAGCCTCACTCCAGAGGTTGGTCCCCAGCAGTGTGACACCGACCACGTTGTTGTACGGGAGTTGTGGAGCGATGAGAGACACCGCCTGGACCTGGTCCGGGATGAACAGGGCTTCAAACGGCGTAACGTCGACTCCCGTCGGGGGAGCATTCTTCTTGGCGATGGTGAGCAGTTTCTGGATCGGTTCCTTGAAGTCCGTCGTCTTGTCCTTATAGGAGACACTGGCCATCACGCTTCCGCCGAATTCCTTCACCACCTCGGAAAAGGCCTTGGACAGTCTCTGCCCGTAGCGGTCGTCCGGATAAAGAACCGCGAATCGCGCGTAGCCGAGTTTTTCGCGGCAGTGACGGACGAGTGCTCGGAGCAGTTCGCGGTTGTCAAGAAAGACGTGGACAACGAATGAACTGGCTCCCGGATCGTCCTCCTTCTGAGTGAGGGGAAGAAGCGGAATTCCGTATCGGTCTGCAAGGGGAGCTGCTGCCCGGGATGCCTGGGTCCCCAAGGGGCCGATGACGGCAAGCACACCCTGGTCGACGGCCAGTTCCTCCAGCGATCGCGACGTGGATTCCTCGTCCGCCTGCGCATCCTTCACCACCAGGGTCACGTCACTGCCGGGATAGTTGGCGTTCCATTCCGACGTGGCCGTCTGCAGACCTTTCAGAACCAGGTCTCCAAACTTGGCGTAAGTGCCGTTCAATGGTACCAGGACTCCAATGCGCCCGGGATCGATCGCTGCCGAACGGGTGGTGTCCGCGGAGGGCGGTGGAGCGCCCCTCAGGGCCATTTGGAGTTCCGGCGCGAGAGGGTGCGACGGGTGAGCGCTGAGCAATTCCCGGTACCGGTTTCGAGCTGTGTCCTGCTGCCCCTTATCCATGTCGATTTGAGCCAGCCGGTAGTCGAGGAAGACTTTCATGAAATCGGAGGGATTCTTCCTGTACAGGCGCTGTATGCCGGCTTCGTTCGTGTTCTTCAGCAACTCCAGGCAGGCCTGTGAGAGGAGTTTGTTCTCTTCGGGCGTCCTGGCCGCTGAAAAGCCGGCAGCCACCCAGTCGAAGCCCGTATCGATATCCCCTTCGCCGCCGTAGATTCCCGCCATGAAAGCCGCCAGGTTCACTCGAACCTGCGGCTGGCCGTTCGACGCCTCCCACAGCGGAATGGCATCGCGCATCACCTGCCTTTTCTTGCCGGTTGCCGAAAGAGCCCGAAACCGGTCAAGCCTGGCCATGTTTACACCGGACCATCTCGGATAAGTGTAAAGCAGATAATCGTAATACTGCAGTGCCCGCTCCGGCTGCCCCTGGGCAAGATAGATGTTGCCCACCGTGTGCAGCGATCGGGCGGCTATGGCACTGTTGGGGTAATTCTGGATGATGCGCTCATAAAGGGGAATGGCTGTGGAAACCTTGCCGGCTTTGTGAGCCTGCTCCGCCTGCTGCCAGAGAGCTTCCGCTTCCGGGGGAGCTGCATCTGAATAGGGTTGCGGCTGAGTCGATTCAAGAGGGCGCGGCTGGGCGCATCCGGAGAGCAAGACTGCCAGAAGAACAGGCAGGATCCAGGATTTTCCGATACTTATCTTCATGCAAAACCTCTGAGAGTCAAGGGGATAGAGAGTTGCCTGCCTTCAGGCACACAGCCGATTTCGATTCCCGACCCTGCTAATAGGGACCACATTCGCGGCCGCCCCCCTCCTGCAAGACGACGGCTTTCCGATTCATCGCGGGCAGGTGTTCAAATCGCCCGGAACGCCGAACCTTCCCCTCCGATCCGGAATCAACCCTCCCTGAACCGGATTCAAGGAAAATGCCTAGCTTATACTTCAAAATCAGGACAGGGCACACAAAAATCGTGTGCCCCCTGTGAACGGACGGATTGCCCGTTGCGAACAACGCCTTCCGGAAAGCTTACTTGTCCTTGTCCTTGACTTCTTCGAAGTCGGCATCCACGACATCGTCGTCGGTTTTCCTGCGGGAAGCCGCCTCATCCTGCTGAGCTCCCGCGCCCGCCTGCCCCGCTCCATGCTGTTCGGCCGCCCGCTTGTAAGCTTCCTCGGCAACCTTGTGAGAGATCTGCATCAGTTCATCCATGTCTCGCTTGATGGCTTCCTTGTCCCCTCCCTCCATGGTCTTTCGCAGCTTCTCGATCTGAGACTCGATGTTCTGCCTCGTTTGAGCGTCCACTTTCTCGCCCATCTCACGCATGGTTCTCTCCGTGCTGTAGATGAGCGTGTCCGCCTGGTTTCTCATTTCGACGAGTTCGCGTTTCTTCCTGTCTTCTTCGGCATGAATCTCGCCTTCCCTGACCAGGTTCTTGATCTCCTCATCGGAAAGACCGCTCGAAGCCGTGATCTGTATGGACTGTTCCTTCTGCGTCGCCAGGTCCTTTGCTGAAACATGTACGATTCCGTTGGCGTCGATATCGAACGTCACCTCGATCTGGGGGATTCCTCGAGGAGCGGGGGGTATGCCCACCAGCTCGAACCTGCCCAGGGTCTTGTTGTCCGACGCCATTTCCCGCTCGCCCTGCAGCACATGTATCGAAACGGCCGTCTGGTTGTCGCTGGCCGTCGAGAAGATCTGGCTCTTCCTCGTGGGTATCGTCGTGTTGCGCTCTATAAGCTTCGTCATGACACCACCGAGGGTTTCGATCCCCAGCGAAAGAGGGGTGACATCGAGGAGCAGCACGTCCTTGACGTCTCCCTTGAGAACTCCGGCCTGTATGGCGGCTCCAACGGCCACAACTTCGTCGGGGTTCACGCCCTTGTGAGGCTCCTTGCCGAAGAATTCCTGAACCTTCTGCTGCACGCGCGGCATGCGGGTCATGCCTCCAACCAGGATCACCTCGTCGATTTCCGCGCGGGTCAGTCCGGCGTCACGAAGAGCCTGTTCCATGGGAGGAAGAAGCTGTCCGATGAGGTCTTCCACGAGGGCTTCGAATTTTGCCCGGGTAAGCTTGATATTCATGTGCTTCGGCCCGGACGCGTCCGCGGTGATAAAAGGAAGATTGATGTCCGTTTCCATGGTGGTGGAAAGTTCGATCTTTGCCTTCTCCGCCGCTTCCTTCAGGCGCTGGAGGGCCATTTTGTCCGTCCTGAGGTCGATGCCATAGTCCTTCTTGAATTCGGTGGCGAGCCAGTCAATGATCCGTTGGTCGAAGTCTTCACCGCCGAGATGGGTGTTTCCGTTGGTCGACTTGACTTCAAAAACCCCTTCGCCGATCTCCAGGATCGAAATATCGTATGTCCCGCCTCCAAGGTCGAATACGGCGATCTTTTCGTCCTTCTTCTTGTCCAGTCCATAGGCGAGGGATGCGGCCGTCGGTTCATTGATGATCCTCAGAACCTCGAGCCCCGCGATCTTGCCGGCATCCTTGGTGGCCTGGCGCTGGCTGTCATTGAAGTAGGCCGGTACCGTGATGACCGCTTCCGTTACCTTCTCCCCAAGGTAATCCTCCGCGGTCTGCTTCATCTTCATCAATATGAAAGCCGATATTTCCGTCGGGCTGTAATCCCGCCCGCGAATCCTCAAATGCGCGTCTCCATTGGACGCCTTGACGATCTTGTAGGGGAGAATCTTGATGTCCGCCTGCACTTCCTTCGTATCGAACTTCCGGCCGATCAGCCGCTTTACGGCGAATATGGTATTCTCGGGATTTGTGATCGCCTGTCTCTTGGCTACCTGCCCGACAAGACGTTCCCCGCTGTCGGTGAACGCCACCATGGAGGGAGTGGTTCGCCCGCCTTCCGCATTCGTAAGTACTTTGGGTTCTTTCCCCTCCATGATTGCAACCACTGAATTGGTGGTTCCGAGATCTATTCCGATGACTTTACCCATTTAAAGCCTCCTTTGAATTGGTGCGTTCAGTCGTCTTTGCGATTATGTTAATGCTTCCAAACACAAATTTCAGTATGTCGTCGTCCTGCTTCGTCTGCAGGAACGCAGGAAACGGCCGATAGACCCTGTCGATCCCCGGGCTGCTTCCCGCCTTCATTCGGCCTGGTCGGGAGCCCGCGAGACGATGACCATCGCGGGGCGAAGGAGCCTGTCTTTTAAAGTGTACCCCTTCTGAAACTCCTGAACGACCGTGTTTTCGGGATACTCGTCCGTCTCCTGCTGCATCATCGCTTCATGATAATTGGGGTCGAAGGCCTTCCCTTGCGATTCGAACGGGATGCATCCGAACCTGCCGAGGCAGTCGAGAAATCCTTTCAAGGTCATGCGCACGCCTTCGACGAGTCCCTGGAAATCCGCATCTTTGTCTCCGTGCTGCAAAGCGCGTTCGAGATTGTCTATGACCGGCAGCAGCTCACGAATCAGGACTTCGTTGGCATACGTGATGCCCTCGGATTTCTCGCGCTCCAGTCGTTTGCGTGTGTTTTCCAATTCCGCAGCCATGCGCAGAAGCCGGTTGTTCAGTTGATTGAGCTCCTCTTCCTTCCGGGCCAGTCGTTCCTCGCAGCTCAGTTCGACTCCCTCCTCGGGAATACGGAGTCCCTCCGCCCGAACGTCCGCGGAATCGAGAGTCTCTTCACTTCCGTTTTCCCGTTTCTGTTCCTCAGACATCGATCTACGACCTCCTCGCTAAGCCATTATGATCTCTTCATACTCTCGCCAGCCTGGACAGGATGGAATTCAGACCTCCTCCGGCTCTTCCAGGATCTGACTCAGAAGGCCAGCGGTGAATTCCACGACGGGAATAATCCTGGAGTAGTCCATGCGCACAGGACCAATGACACCCAACACTCCAAGCAGGGTGTCTCCCCTCCGATACGGTGAGGATATGAGGCTTATTTCCTGCAGCTCCTTCAGTTCGCTTTCCGTGCCCAGGATGATTCGTACTCCCGAGGACGTCTTCAGAGTCATATCGAGGAGCCGGATGATCCTGGACTTGTCTTCGAAGGCATGGAGAAGCCTGCGCAGGCGATCCACATCGGCAAATTCAGGATTGTTGAGAAGGTTTGTCTGACCTTCTATGAACAATTCGCTCTTTTCCAGGTTCGCCTGGAAAGCCCTGGTGGTGATTTCGAGAGCCCGCGTATACAACTGGTCGAACAGGACCTTCTCCTTGCGCATTTCTTCTAGAATGCGCCGTTTGACATCGCCAAGGGGCACGTCCTCGAGCAGTTCATTCACATACCGGCTGTACTTGTCCAGTTCATTCTGGGGGATGTCCTCTTCCCACACAAGCACGCTGTGATGAACCAGCCCGCTCTTGGAAATCAGGATAACCATGATCTGGTTCGGTCTCAACCGGATAAACTCGATATGCCTCAACCGCGCCATGGTGAGCCGCGGCCACAGCACCACTCCCGCCTGCCTGCAGAAGCTCGAAAGAATCTGGGAAGTGATTTGGAGCAGCTCCTTGACATCCTGCTCCTTGCCGCGGAATGCTTCGCGTATGAGTGCCCGTTCCTGGTTTTCCAGGGCCCTGAACTGCACAAGAGTATCCAGGTAGAAACGCAGACCCTTTTCCGTAGGCACACGGCCCGCAGACGTATGGGGTTGCTGCAGGAATCCCATTTCCTCGAGATCGGCCATCACGTTGCGGATGGTGGCCGGACTCACCTTCAGGCCGTACCTCTTGGAAATCGTCCTCGATCCGACCGGTTCCCCCGTCTGAATGTAATCGGTGACTACCGCTTCCAAAACAGCCTGATCCCGCTTGGTGAGTTCGATCACTGTATACCCCCCTGGTGTTGTTAGCACTCCACCCAAAAGAGTGCTAAGCCAACCTAGTGATGAAAGCCGATTTTGTCAAGCCTTTCAATGCGATTATCGCACTTCCAGGCCTCTCTTCATGAGGTGAACCAGCGGCCGAGTGGCCCGGCTTTCACAGCGAAAGGCCTCATGAGATCCTTCAGGAAAATCTTCGACAGAAACAGGAAGACCGTTCCGAAGCATATCCCGCTCGCCGCAATGGTCCAAAGGGACCACAGGTAAGGATGGTGCGGCGGGCTGAAAGGAGCGGTGTGCACGGCGGCAAAGGCCGGTACCGCTGCAAGGATTGAAAGGGCAGCAAGCTTGAATGCGTCCGCCGGCAGGCCTTTGAAGGATTCTGCTCCGGCCCTTTGCCGCCACCAGAGAGTCAGCGCCAGGGTATAGAGAGCGATGGATATGGAGCTTGCAGCGGCTACACCCACGGCGCCACAGCGGGTGGTGAGGCAGATATAGAGTGGAACGGAGAGCACCGTGGTGATGGTTCCGATCACCGCGGGAGTGAGAGTGTCCTGCCGGGCGTAGAAGGCGCGGCCCACGATCTGTTGAAAACCCCAGCAGAATACGGTGATCAGCATGATCCTCAGAAGAAAGGACGTCTGGCCGGTATCTTCAGCGCCGAATCGGCCCTGCTGGAAAATAAGCGTGATGGTAGGTTCCGATACGGTCATCATCCAAACGGACAGGGGGATGAGCAGGGTCAGAACATTCCTGAGTGCGCTGTGGAGGGTTTCGTGGAGTTTCGAGAAAGCCTTCTTTGCACTGAGTTCGGCCAGGAAGGGGTAGGATGCCACTCCCGCAGCCTGGGCCACGACTCCCACGGGAACCAGCATGATGCGCCGGGCATAGTTCAGCCGGCTGACGACACCTTCTCCGGCCAGCGACCCGAATATCCGGACAAGCTGTTCGTCCAGCACCACGATGGACTGCCCTATCATGAGGGGCAGGGCCATGTACAGGAAGCGTTTGAGGCCGGAGTGGAAGAGAACAGGCTGCAGCTGCAGGCCGTCTCCTCGACGCACGGCCAGGTATGGGAGGATCAGGTTTCCCGTCAGCGCCCCCGCGAGGACCCCCCAGCAGAAGCCCTCCATTCCCCGGTCTCTGAACAGAACGCCTCCGGCGATGATGAACAGGTTATAGATGAGCGGCGTGAGGGCCGGCACGAAGAACTGTTTTCTCAGGTAGAGCAGGGCGGTGAGGCAGGAGCCCAGGAGGAAGCACACCTGGGCCGGCAGGATGATGCGCAGAAAGAAGGCAAGGCGAACCAGGGATTCGGAATCGAGGCCCGGCGCGGCAAGGCGCGCCAGTTCAGGCGCCAGGATCATGGCCAGGGCAGTGATGCTCGATATGGCGATTCCGACCCAGGTGAAAACGGCGGAAAAGAACCGCCATCCATCCTGTTCATTCTTTTCGAAATAGTCGGCGAGAAGAGGGATCAGGGTGATGGAAAAGTACGCACCGGCCAGGAGATAATTGATGAAATCCGGAATGACAAAGGCGGCGAAATACAGGTCCGATTCCCGGGTGGCTCCGAACAGAAACGAGATTGTCTTGTCCCGGATGAGTCCCATGAATCGGGAAAGAAAAATGCTGCCTCCCATGATCAGGGCGGCGATTCCCATCTGCTGGCGGTGCTTCCAAAAGGACATGAAACGTCCAGGCTCCCCATCTGTTTTCCCTGCTGGATTCCTTCTCGTCTGAAAAAAAGAAAATATCCCTCAAAACCGCTCCGACCGCAATCACTTTTCTCCTTGCACACCATGGCGGGATCTGCTAAACAAAAGCGTTCAAACGCTGCGCCCATAGCTCAGCTGGATAGAGTGCCCTGAAAGCTCTGTAGAAAAAGTTCATCATACCTCCCCTCTGTGCCGATTATGTTTTTGGCTTGACACAGGAGAGAATATGGGCTTGTAATGGAGTTGCAGTTGAGAGAGCCGCATTTGGCGGTTCGCTGGGGTAAAGTCCACTTTGCTGCGTCTTTTGGGTTGGGGGAGCTGCATAGGCGCAGTTCACAGGATGAAAATCCTCCCGGCCTCGTTAACAATGCCCCCCAGGCAATCCGCTTGGGGGGTTTTTGTTATTCGCCCGATGAGAGGCTACAGGAATGTATGTTCTTTACCTCGATGACTCCGGATCCGCCAGGAATCCAAAAGAGAATTTCATAGTCCTTGGAGGAATTTGTGTTCCGGAGAGATCCATCTATTGGCTAACAAACCAGTTGGAATTGCTTGCGGGTCAGATATGTCCGTCAGACCCTCGGAGGGTCGAATTCCATGCATCCGACATTTTTGGCGGACGCGATGAGCCGTGGAACAGATTTTCCTAAGACGAACGAATCGACATTATCAGAAATGTATTGAAATTATTGGAAAAAGCTAATCAAGACACTGTGGCTTTTGCATGCGCAGTGCGCAAAGCATCCTATCCGGGTCGAGACCCTATTGAATTGGCTTTTGAAGATCTTGCCAGCAGATTTGACATGTTTCTCGCACGCTTGTTTCACAAACAGGCATCTCAGCATCAGGGTCTCATTGTTTTTGACAAGAGCTCTTACGAAACGGGCCTCCAAACGCTCGCATTAAGATTCCGAAGCTCTGGAACCCGATGGAGAAAATTAAATACCGTATGTGAAGTCCCTTTTTTCGTCGACTCGAAAGCCAGCCGTATCATTCAATTAGCCGACCACATCGCCTACGCGGTTTTTCGCCGGTACGAAGCAGAGGACATAAAATATTTTAACCTCATTGAATCGCGGTTCGATTCTTCGGATGGAGTAATTCATGGCCTTTGTCACAAAGAACCTCTCAATCAGAGCTGCACTTGTCCTGCCTGTATGAGCAGAAGTATATCTAAGTTCCATGAGTAAGACATGAACTCGGCAGGTAGCCGGGAACCTCAAACGGTGACTTACAAGAGGGAAAAGTTCGTGCAGCAGTTCGCTCTTGAAAACTCCGTCCAATTTCGCTATATAATGTCGGTCGGGCATTTGGGTGGTTGGTCCGTGGGATATCATACCCCCAAGCGGCCGAAAAGTATTGTGCGCCCATAGCTCAGCTGGATAGAGTGCCGGACTACGAATCCGTAGGTCGGAGGTTCGAATCCTCCTGGGCGCACCAGGAAAATCAAGGGTCAGGCAATGAAGCCTGGCCCTTTGTTCGTTGTGCGCCCGGCAGGGCACTTCACTTGCCGGTGAAAGTCTCCTTCAGGTGTGTGCAGAGTGAAGCACGAGGAACGTGACTGTGCCTGCGATTGAGACGGTCATATCCCCAATAATTTGATTCCTCCAACAACCTGATTCGCCTAACAACCTGATTCCTCTAACAACCTGATTCGCCTAACACCGTCATTCCCGCAAAAAAATGGGAAAGAGCCTGGAAGAAAAGACAGAAAGAGCAGGACGATCCCGGGTGAAGAGACTTTTGCGGCGCGATCTGCGCTTAGACTGGATTCCCGCCTTCCCGGGAAAGACGTTGTGATCTTGGCGGGAAAGACGTTGTGATACCGAAAGACGTTCTGAAGCAGAAAGACGTTGGGATGCCATCGATCCTTTGCCTCTCCCCCTGGAGTAGGTGCGGCAGCCCTTATGGACGCAAGGGTTCCGATACAGAACCCTCTTTCCAGCTGAGCAACCTGAACTGCGATGCCTGAATCTCAGGCTCCCCCGCTTTTTTTGGATAAATCTTTTCGGGCTGCTGGTTGTGGATGGTCATCAAGCATCTCTCTAACCCTGGAAGCCAGTTCTCTCATCGAAAAGGGCTTCTGGATGAAACTCAGGCCGTCCTTGTCGATGACACCCCGGTGGGCGATGATGCTGGCCGTGTAGCCGGACATGAACAAGCATTTCATCCCGGGCCTCGCCGCCCGGCACCTCTCCGCCAGGTCCTGGCCGTTCATTTCGGGCATGATCACGTCGGTGATGAGCAAATGGATTTCACCAGGGTGTTCCTTTACCAGGCGCAGAGCTTCCCCGGGCATTCCCGCCTTCAGAACGCTGTAGCCCAGTCTCTCCAGCATCCTCGCAGTCATATTGAGGATCGAATCGTCGTCTTCCGCCACCAGCACCCTCTCTCCCCGACCGGACGGGATCTCGCCGACCCGTGGGGGTTCAGGCTCACAGGGTTCGCCTGGATGCCGGGGCAGGTAGATCTTGCAGGTCGTTCCTTTCCCCGGTTCGCTGTAGAAATGGATGACCCCCCCGTTTTGCGTGACGATCCCGTGGACTGTGGACAAACCCAAACCCGTTCCCCGCCCCGCTTCCTTCGTGGTGAAAAACGGCTCGAAGATCCGGTCCATGGTGTGCCTGTCCATACCGCACCCGTCGTCGCTTACCGCCAGCATTACGTAATCGCCGGGAAGAACATTCGCGTGGCCTGTTCGACAGTCTTCATCGAAAACAACCCTGTCCGTTTCGATGGTGACCTTTCCCACTCCATGAATGGCGTCCCGGGCGTTGACGCAGAGATTGGCCAGTACCTGGTCCACTTGGGACGGGTCGATCTTAACCG
>JABUEY010000053.1 GCA_013314815.1 Syntrophobacteraceae bacterium | reverse complement strand
TTCCACGCTGGCATTGGTGATTACCCGGATGTTGGGATGCCGCCTGACGGCTTCGATCCGCGGGTCGGCAAAGGGGGTGTCCGCAGTGATGATTCTGTCTTGAGGAATACGCCCCCCGCCGAGGCTTGGAAGGGGTTCCAGCAACGTCACCTGCATACCGGCTTCGGCCTGTTCCAGTGCTGCCGCCAGGCCAGAGGGATCCCCTCCAAAAATGATCACTCGTTTTTCTGACACAGTTGCATCCTCCGAATATGATGGGAGCAAATCAAACTCGATCGCCACCCGGAATTCGCCCGGACTTCCTCGCATTTCCGTGCCGGGAAAAATTGCCCATCGAGGATCGAGGCTTCCCGGCCTGTGTATTCCGGATGTCCCACGGTCTGATTCTGAACGACAGACCGGAATTCAGGCAGCCGTTGCTGCTTCCTGGTCGATGACCCTGTAAACCGGCGAAAGTCCTTCCACTCCTGCGAGCCCTACAAGACCTCTGCGCTGCAGAGCCAGCACGTACTTGAGAATGTGTGGAGGGGGCAGCCGAAGCTCCCTTGCCAGCTCCAACACTGCCTGTGGGCGGCTCTGCAAGGCATCGAGAATTTCATGAGTGGCCATTTCGTCCATGATGATGGTATCGAGAGTCCTCCACATCTCGTGATCGGTGAATTTCTCCCCGTACTTGTTCCCCGTCGTCGTGAACTCCGTAAACTTCCCCGCCACCCAGCGCAGTTTCTCCCTGCCCAGGGCCGTCCGGGCAATGTGAAGCTTCTTTTTCAGCACAGGCGGTTCAAGGCGGTCTCCCGTGCCGAGGGGGCCCAGTTCACGTATGCTCCGATCGAAGGCGGTGATCAAGCTGACGAAGCGTTCTCCTTCAGCCGAAGAACACTGACTGAATGAAATCCGGGCCGGGTTGAGTCCCGCGTAGTCGAGAAGCCGGACAGCCAGCCCGACCTTTACCCTGGCCTGAACATTCCCGGTAATGTAGTGGCAGTCGCCGAAATGACATCCCACAACCATCAAACCATCCGCTCCCTCGATGAACGCATCGGCAATCATGGTAGGGTCAACCCGGCCGGTGCACATCAGGCGGATGATTCGCACATCTGTCGTATATTGCATCCTGGAAACTCCAGCGAAGTCAGCCGCTGCGTATCCTCACCAGGTGCAACAAAGAACCGGTATCTTCGGAGTGAAATCCGACATTACAGTCACCTCCCCGTATCTTATTGAACAGTCATGGCATGCGTTGGTCCTATTGATGACAGGATTGGTCAGTAACCTGCTAGGGATTCAAGAAAGCGCTGATCTGTTTCCTCACCTGGTCATCGGTGTAAGAATTAACGCTGAGGGCATGCTGATAGCAGGTGGCCGCGCATACACCGCAGCCTTTGCAGGCAACCGGGATGACCCGAACCTTTCGTCCCTTTTCGGTCTTGACGATTTCAAGAGCCCCGTAAGGGCAGAGGGCAACACAAAGTCCACAGCCTCGGCAGGCTTCTTCGTCCACCAGTGTGGACACGATAGGTTCGACGCTCATCACTCCCTTGGAAAGGGGAATGGAAGCGCGGGATGCCGCTCCCAAAGCCTGGCTGATCGCCTCCCGCACCGTCGCCGGGTAATGAGCGTTGCCGCACAGGTACACCCCGTCCGTGGCAAAATCGAGCGGCTTGAGTTTGACGTGCCCTTCGAGGAAGAACTTGTTTTCGTCGAGCGAGACCCGTAGCAGCCTTGATATGACCTCGTTGTCATCTCCGGCTATGAGTGGAGTGGAGAGCACCACGAGGTCCTGGGGAAGAGACAGTTCCCTTCCCAGCAGATCGTGGAACACCTTCACCGTACCTTGCTGGACTTGGGGAGGCCGGGCAGGGTCGTACTTGATAAAGAGCACTCCCAGTTCCTTGGCCTTCTGGAACAGCGCTTCGTTCTCGGTCCCGTAGGCCTGGATATCCCGGTAAAGGATGCGTACACCCGTGCGGGCGTTTCTTTCCTTGAGGGCAATGGCGTTCTTTATGGCCACCATACAGCAGATGCGCGAGCAGTATTTGCGCTCTTCATTGCGGGCTCCCGCGCACTGGATCATTACCACATTCCCGGGGGAGAAGGTTTCGGATTTCAGCCGTTCTTCCAGTTCCAGCTGGTTGATAACCTTTTCTCCGTCGTATTGAAAAAGCCCCACAGGTTTGAGAACTCCCGCTCCCGTGGCCACGATGATCACCCCCGCCTCGAACCCGTCCCGGACTCCCTTCGTGTTCGTCGTTACATTGAAGTGGCCGATGTACCCCTGGATTTCCTCGACGGTGGTGGAAGTCAGAAGCCTGATGTTCGGGTGGTTCCCGACCATCTCGGCATGTCGATCCGCGAGCGAGGCAGCGTCGATGCCGGAAGGAGCCAGCCTGTCGAGGCTGCGCAGCAGACCGCCCGTTTCTGAGGACTTCTCCACCAGTACGACTTCATACCCGCGGTTTGCAAGGGCCAGGGCAGCGGTCATGCCGCTGATTCCGGCACCCATGACCATGGCTCTGGGATTGATCTCCGACTGAATGGGTTCCTGCGGTTCGAGCAGAGCCGCTTTGGCGACCCCCATGCGGATGAGGTCCATGGCCTTGGCGGTGCCTTCCTTCCTCTCCTGCATATGCACCCATGAACACTGGTCCCTGATATTCACCATTTCGAACAGGAAGGGGTTGAGCCCCCCTTCTCCGCAGGTGCCACGAAAAAGCGGTTCATGAGTCCTGGGAGTGCAGGAAGCGACCACCACCCGGTTGAGATTCTGCTCCTTGATAGCAGCCTTGATTTCATTGCTGCCGCCTTCGGAACAGGTGTAAAGATTTTCTTTCACATAAACAACATGAGGCAGCGTTTTTGCGTACTCAGCCAGTTCCTTGACGTCCAGGTAACCGGCAATGTTGCTGCCGCAGTCGCAGACGAATACTCCTATGCGAATCTCTTCAGCCAATTTAGCACCTCTTCGTCGGGTCGAGCCGCAGACCGCTCGATTTCCTGTTCAATCTCTCAAACCCGATCTCCCGGCATTCGTTCCTGCCCTGACTCGAACCCCGCTCATTCGGGGAAGTCGATCAGGCGCTGCGCCGTGCGGGAGAAACCACCTCGGCAGCCCGCGCGGCGGCGCTGCTCGCCTGGGCCACGGACTCGGGTATGTCCATGGGGCCCTGAGCACACCCGCAGGTGAATATGCCCTGGCGGGAAGTGTTCAGGGGGGCGAGTGGATCCGTCTTGAAAAAGCCGTTTTCATCCAGTTCCACCTCGAAAAGTTCAGCAACCTTCGATGCACTCGAGGAAGGGATACAGGCAGTGGCCAGGATCACCATGTCGAAGGTCTCGTGGATCACCTGACGGCTGGTCGTGGACTCGTACCAGACAACCGGGTTCCGGGCTTCGTCCTCGTTGATTTCCGCAACGCGGCCCCGCAGGTACGTGATACCTGCCTGGCTGCCACCGCGCAGCTTATACTCTTCAAAACCACGCCCCACGGCCCTTAGATCCATGCAAAAGATCGTCGACCTTACGTCGTTGTCATGCTCGAAGGCGATCATCGCCTCCTTGACCGAATGCATGCAGCAGTACGAGGAACAGAAGCGATTGTACCGGAAATCCCGCGAGCCGACGCACTGGATGAAAGCGAGTTTCCTTGCGGGTTGAGCGGCGGCTTTTCTTTTCTCGAGTTCGGCCAGGGACTTTTCCATGGTAAGGAGCTTCTCCGCCTGGGCTGCCCAGTCTCGAAGCTCCTTGTCGGCACCGCCGGCAACCTGTTCGATCACGGATGCGGAAGAGCGGCCGTGCTTTTCCTCGAGCTGCCTGATCTGGCGGTCCAGCTTCTTCGCCTCCTTCCTGATTTCCTCGATCTCCTTTTCGAGTTCGAGGTCGGACGGACGGTCCAGGTGACCGGCCGTCGGTCCGCTTGCGCTGAGCAGGCGTTCGAACTCGAGTGCAGTCACAACATTGGCGATCCGATCGTAGGCGTACTCGGGGATGACCGACGGATCGAATACCTCGTAGCCCGTGGCGAGAATGATGGCACCGACCTCGAGATGGACAATGCTGTCTTTCTGCCCGTAATCAATGGCTCCGGCCTGGCAGACCTTTGCGCAGATCCCGCATTTTTTCCCCTGCCCCAACTGGCGGCATTCGGGAGCGTCAATGGTGAACACGGAAGGAATGCCCTGGGGGAAATACTTGTAAATCGCCTTGCGGCGGCCCAGGCCTGCATTGAAAACGTCCACTGCCATGGTGGGGCATTTTTCGGCGCAGGAACCGCAGCCTGTGCACAGATCCTCGTTGACATAGCGGGCTCTCTTTCGCACCGACACGTGAAAATCGCCGATCTTGCCGCTCACCTGCTCCACTTCACTGTATGCAAGAAGGTTGATTCTGGGATGCCGACCGACATCCAGCAGCTTGGGCGAAAGAATTCAGATGGCGCAGTCGTTGGTAGGAAACGTCTTGTCGAGTTGAGCCATCTTGCCGCCGATGCTGGGGAGTCTTTCCACCATGTGCACCTGGATGCCCATCTCAGCAAGATCCAGGGCAGCCTGGATACCGGCGATTCCTCCACCGACCACCAAAACATCTTTGCTCACAATCCACCTCATTCGTGTTGCGAGTTAACAGTTGCCTGCGTCCACTGCGTATCCAACAGCTGCAGGTTTACCCGGATTCCTGGAGGGCCTCGGCAAGGAGCATGGTCAGGTCCTTGATCTGGATATCCAGGTCCATGTTGCCCAGAGCGCAACTCAAGTGAATCCGGCACTTGGGACAGGCGGTGACGAGCACTTGGGCCCCCGTGGCACGGGCTTCCTTCAGGCGCTCGGCCTGAATCTGCTTCGAGCAGCTCGAACAGTTGGCCCAGCCGCTGGTGCCGCAGCAGAGCGCGTTTTCGCGGTTTCGTTCCATCTCGACGAACCGCCCGTCAGGGATTCTTTTCAGTATGTTGCGAGGCCCGTCGTAGATTCGAGCCATACGGCCAAGCCTGCATGGGTCGTGGTACGTGTAGACAGATCCGCCGTTATCGAGCTTGAGAGCTCCGTCGGCAAGCATGGTCTCCACGAAATCGAAGAAATGAACGACCTCGAAGCCCAGGTTGCCCAGATACTGGGGATAGTGATGCTTGAAGGTGTAATATCCCTCGGGGCAATTGAAGACCACGCGCTTGGCTCCCGACGCCCTGATCAGTTCGACATTGCGGGCGGCCAGCCTCTTGAACGTGTCAAACCTGCCATTCCAAAGCATGTCATGGCCGCAGCAGGATTCTTCATCCGAAACGACGGGCTCGATCCCCGCGCCGTTCAGTATCCTGATGACGTTGCGGCTCACCGAAAGGCTGTCCACGCCGATTTCCCGAAAGATCACATCAAAGTAGGGCATACAGCCCACAAAAAAGAAGGTATCCCCCTTGTCGGCGATCCTGCCGGCCTCCCTCGCCCAGGCAGTCTTCTTCTGTTGGATGCCCTGCGTCTGAAGCTCCATGATGGTCTGGAGCATCCCGTGGTGGGAAAGCACGGGAGCAGTACCGAGCCTTGCAGCCTCCTCGCGGAGACTGCGCATGAACTCGGGAAAATTGATGTTTGTCGGGCAGCGTTCGAAGCATCGGCCACAGGTGAGACACGACCAGAGTTCGCGGTCGTGGAGCAGTTCGTCCCCCAGCTCAAAAAGCGCCTTCTCCACGATGATACGGGGAGAAAACGTAGGCAGCACCCGGGAAACCGGGCAGCTTCCTGTGCATACCCCGCAGTCGAGGCAGTAATACGTCTGATAGGTCTTTACAGCTTCATCGATATTCATGCCGCTACTCCAAGGGGAGATTTCCCGAGCTTTCTTATCCTGTTCGTAAAAGATGTGACGATTTCGGCGAAACGCGCTCCTTCCGCCGAAGAAACCCATTCGAGTGCCAGGCGGTCATTGTCTATTCCCATCAGGCCGAGCAGCTCGCGTGTCATATCCACGATGCGTCTTGCTTTCTCATTACCATCCAGGTAATGGCAGTCACCGATGTGTCAGCCGCTTACCAGAACGCCGTCCGCCCCCAACTGAAAGGCCTTGAGGATGAAATCGGGGGAAACGCGGCCCGAACACATGACGCGTATGACCCTTATATTGGGCGGATACTGGATCCGGCTGACGCCTGCGAGGTCCGCGCCGGCATATGCGCACCAGTTGCAGCAAAATGCGATGATTCTGGGCTCGAACTCAGCACTCATGATGTCTTTCCTTCCACTTCTCTTAAGCAAAGTTCCGTGCGTCCGCCCTGAGGCCGGCCTGCACCGGGCAAACCGGAGTGCATGCGGCGATGACCTCCGAAACGGCATGGCTGCGGCCTCATTCGCAGAGGGCTGCCTCAACCATGGCCAGTACCTCCCGATCATTAAAATGCCGGATGGTTGCGGCGGTGGTGGGGCATGCAACGGCGCACGCACCACATCCCTTGCAGAGGGCTTCCTGAATCTGCGAAACGAATACTCCGTCGGCTTTCTCCACGAGCCGGGGCGCCCCATAAGGGCAGACTTCGATGCACTTGCCACAGCCTCGGCACAGCGCCTCGTCCACAGTCGAAACGATCCCTTCCACCTCGATCGTCTTCCGGCTGAGAACCGTCGCGGCGCGCGCGGCGGCGGCCTGAGCCTGGGCGATGCTTTCGTCGATGGACTTGGGATAATGAGCGAGGCCGCAGACGAAAATGCCATCCGTGGCGAAATCGACAGGCCGAAGCTTCATATGCACTTCCAGAAAGAAGCCGTCCTGGCTGAGAGGCACCTTGAATTGCTGAGCCAGCGCTTCGGCTCCGCGGGTCTCGATGGCCGTCGACAGCGTGATAAAATCCGGTTCCAGAACAACCGGACGCCGGAGGACATGATCCATGACCGTGACCTGCAGCCCTCCACCGTCCGACTCGCTCACCAGGGGCTTATGATCGAGGTCATACCGGATGAAGACGACTCCACGGCGCCTGGCTTCCTTGTAGAGGTCCTCTCGTTCTCCGAAGGTGCGGATATCGCGGTAGAGCACATACACATCCATGTCGGGGTGAAGATCCTTGAGTTCTACGGCCTTCTGTACCGCGAAGGTGCAGCAGATCTTGCTGCAGTGCGGCCTCTGTGGTTCCCTGGAACCCACACACTGGATGAAAACGGCGCTCGAAGCGTTCCTGACCACATCAGATTCCCAGGCCGCGTCGAGATCGTGCCATCTGAACACACGTGGATTCTTCCCGTACAGGTACTCGTCGGGACGGATAGAATGGGCGCCGGTTGCAATGATGGTCACTCCATGTTCGATTTCACGGGTTCCCTTGTTTCCGTCAGCGCCCGCCACCGTCTTGAAATTGCCCAGGTACCCGGATGTACTCATGACTCGGCAGCCGAGGTGAACATCAATGTCTGGATGTGCCTGGACCTCCTTTACGAGTGTGCTCACGTACGAGGGCACGTCCTCGCCTTTCCATGTCTTTTTGAGTTTGAGGGCGTGTCCGCCGAGACAATCGGCCTGTTCGACGATGCACGCCTTGAATCCCTGCCTGGCGAGGGTGATTGCGGCGACCATGCCGGAGACGCCACCCCCGATGACCAGGGCGGACTGGGTAACCGGCACGGAAGGCATGGGAAGCGGCTCGATAAGCGAAGCTCTCGAAACCGCCATCCGCACGAGATCCTTGGCCTTTTCTGTTGCAGCCTCAGGGTCGGCGGCGTGCACCCACGAACACTGGTCACGAATGTTGGCCTGTTCGAACAGGTACTTGTTCAGGGAACTGTTGCGGATGGTTTCCTGGAAGAGCGGTTCGTGGGTGCGTGGAGAACACGCCGCCACGACCACCCGGTTCAGGCTTTGCTCTCCGATGACGGCGACCAGCTTGTCCTGCGCGTCCTGTGAACAGGAAAAAAGGTTTTCCTGAACGTAAACGACATTGGGCAATGTCTTCGCGTACTCGACGACCTCCGGCACCCTCACCACGCTCGAGATATTGACCCCGCAGTTGCAGACGAAGACACCAATGCGGGGGGGATCTCCACGGACATCCTTTTCCTCGGGGAAGGTCTTTTCCCTCACCAGGGAGTGGCGGGAATCCGCAAGGCTGCATGCCGCGGCCCCCGCGGCAGCCGAAGCCTCCATGACGGACAGTGGAATATCCTTGGGCCCCTGCAGAATCCCGCACGCATAGATGCCGGGGCGCGATGTAGCCACGGGGGTAAAGCTGCCGGTTAGAGCGAAGTTGTACTGATTCAGCTGGACTCCGAGCCGGTCGGCGAGCCCCCGGACCTCAGTGGAGGATTCGAGCCCGACGGACAGGACAACCATGTCGAATTCCTCCTCCACCATCTCTCCGGATTCGGTGGCATAGGTCAACCTGAGACTGTCCGAATCGCTGACGGGCTCTATACTGTGGATCCTGGATCGTACGAAGCGGATTCCATTTTCACGGGCACGGTTGTAATACTGCTCGAACTCCTTCCCGTAGGTGCGCATGTCCATAAAGAAGATGGCGGCATCGAGTTCGCCTCCCGCGTGTTCACGGGCAATGACAGCCTCCTTGACGGCATACATGCAGCAGACCCCCGAACAGTAGCCGTTGTCGCACCGGTTGATGTCCCTCGATCCGACGCACTGGAGCCATGCGATCCTTGCAGGTTCATGGGCACGAGACTTCATGGCTTCAATAAAGGCCATGCGACTGCGCATTTCGGCGAGGTGCTCGGTCAGGGCTGCCCGCTGCCGCAATTGCTCGTCCTGTGCTTCGCCGGATGCGGCAGGGTTTTCGGGTTCGCCCGTCGTTTTGCCTTGCTTTTCCTCGATTTGTTTCAGCTGCCGGTCGACCTTCTTGATTTCCTTGTCCAGCTCGGCAGCCTCCTGCTGCCTCTCGAGGTGAGAAGGCAGAACCAGGTGCCCCGAAGTCGGTCCGCCTGCGCTGAGGAGCCGTTCGAACTCGAGGGCCGTTACGACGTTGGGATGGTCGGCGTAGCTGTAGGTATCGAAGCGGCTGGGATCGAAAGCGTGAAAACCCGTGGCCAGGATGACGGCGCCCACTTCGAGTTCCAGCTGCTGTTCCTTCTGTTCGTAATCCACGGCGTCCGCCGGACAGACCTTGGCGCAAATGCCGCATTTCTTTCCGTGCCCGAGCTGCCGACAGTTTTCCGCATCGATGGAGTAACCCGATGGGATGGCCTGTGCATAGTACTTGAAAACAGCCTTGCGTTTTCCAAGACCGGCATTGTAGGCGTCGATGACCACGCTGGGACACTTCTCGGCACAGGCTCCGCAGGATATGCACCTGTCCAGGTGGATGTAACGGGGCTTCTGGGTGATTGTAGCCAGGAAACGCCCCTCCTCGCCGCTCAGGTTCTCGAGCACGGCGTTGGTGAGAAGATGGATGTTGAGATGCCGGCCGACCTCGACCAGCTTTGGAGAGATAATTCACATGGCGCATTCGTTGGTGGGGAAGGTCTTGTCCAACTGTGCCATACCCCCGCCGATGGCGGGGCCTTTTTCAAGGAGATGAACATAGTAGCCTGAATTGGCAAGGTCCAGGGAGGCCTGAATACCGGCGATCCCTCCACCGATAATCAGGACTGAACCGATTGTCCCGTTGCCGATTTTGTTGGTTGTCATAGTTCCTCCCGAATGGAAATGTGTTGGAGGGGAAAGGTCTTTTTGTTCAGAAGTGCGAAGCCGAAGTGGAACTGTTCGCAACTATCATACCAAGTGCTTGTAATTTAAGGCACATGACGTATGGCTAAATAACTCTTGCACTGCGTAATGTCAAGAAAAACAACCGAAGCGGAGGAAGATGCGGCGCTTTCACCTTCGTCGGTGGAACTGCTCGAAAGGAGCTGGATGTTCGGGGACGGTTGATCTTGACCGCAGGGTCCTTTTCGCATGAAAAAGTATTATTTGGCAAGAGAAATATGGACTTGCAGATTCCTGTGGAATACAAGTGAAAAGGGCTATCGGCATTCCTTTAGGGCTTGCATCGGCGCGTGCATGTCCCTTATAGTGGCCGGGAAGGGCGCGAGAACACCTGATTCTGCATGATCTGCCTGCTCCACAGGGGCATTTCGACAACGCAAAACAGAGAGGACAATCGGTATGGCGGTGGCTCAAAAGATGCTCCAGTTCATGGAAAGTTCATCCTGGATTCGCAAGATGTTTGAAGAGGGAGCGCGTCTCAAAAAGATCCACGGCGACGACAATGTTTACGACTTCAGCCTGGGCAACCCGAACGTGCCTCCTCCGGAAATCGTCAAGAGAAAGCTTCAGGAGATCATTGCTCAGGATAAGCCTGGAATGCACGGGTATATGCCCAACGCCGGCCTCCTGGAAACAAGGGAAGCCGTCTCGGCTTATCTGTGCCGGGAATACTGTGTTTCCATTTCGGGGGAGCACATCATCGCCACCTGCGGCGCCGCCGGAGGTCTCAACATCATCCTGAAATCGCTGCTCGACCCGGGCGACGAAGTGCTTGTCCCTGCCCCGTTCTTTGTGGAATACGGATTCTATGCCGACAACCACGGAGGCACACTCAAGACCGTTCCGACCAGGGACGATTTCTCACTCGATATCGAAGCCATGGAGCGAGCCATCAGCCCGGGAACCAAGGTCGTACTGATCAACTCTCCGAACAATCCCACGGGACAGATCTATTCCGAAGGCGAACTCCGGCAGCTCGGGGAGCTGCTTGTGCAAAAAAGCCGGGAGAACGGCCATACCATCTACCTGGTATCCGATGAACCGTACAGGAAGATCGTGTACGACGGCTGCACGGTGCCCTGTATTTTCAACTATTATGCAGACACCCTGATCACCACTTCATATTCCAAGGACCTGTCCCTGCCTGGTGAAAGAATCGGTTTTGTTGCCGTCAGTCCGTACACCCAGGATATCTCGAAGGTCGTCGGTGCACTTTCCCTTGCCAACAGGATTCTCGGGTTCGTGAATGCACCCGTTCTCATGCAGAGGCTGATCGTCGAACTGCAGGGCATCTGCGTGGATACCGACATCTATCGGCGAAAGCGGGACAGGCTTGTGAGCAGCCTGAAGGCGGCGGGCTATGAACTGGTCGTGCCAAAGGGGGCCTTTTATCTCTTCCCCAGGAGTCCCATTGCCGATGACGTCGCCTTCGTCAGACTTCTTCAGGAAGAAAACATCCTGGTGGTGCCGGGAAGCGGATTCGGCGGGCCCGGTCATTTCCGGATCGCCTATTGTGTGGATGACCAGACGATCGAGAGAGCTCTTCCCGGGTTCCACAGGGCTTTTGCGAGGGCTCGAAGCACGGGTTAGGAGGGATGCAGATGCAGAAGAAGGTCTTTGTGCAGAAAAACATGCGGTCACCAGGGAAGCGCCCGCAGGTGAGGGTCCTGCTTTGGGCCGCGCTGGCTCTCATTTTGCTCGTGGTCATCACACCCTTTGTGGTGCATCACTCGAAAAGCAGGGATGCGTCCAAACCTTCGAGTGACAAAGGCATGCTGGTAAAAGGCATCCCGAAGCCTCCTGCTCCCATGGCCGAAGACCTGTCCACCTCCGAACCCTCCACGGCGAAGCCCACCGATGAGGCCGCAACCAGTCTGGGTTCCGTCACGGGTACGGCGGCGTCCCCGCCAGCCGGCGTTCCCGGAGCCGAAAAGCCCGCGGCGGCGCCTGAAGGTTATCTGCTGGCTCCCCGCACAGGCTATGACGCCCACCAGGTGAGGGAACCGGCTCGGCCTGTTCAGCCCTCATCCGGCGAATCAAGCACTGTTTCGGGACAGGCACCGCCTGTGGCTGGTGGCGCCGCTGTTCCGACTCAAGAAGGGGAATCCAAGGGAGGGACTGCGGTTCCCTCTGCCCCGCCCCCGCAGGTGAAGGAACAGGTTGCATCAGTGGCTCCTGCACCGGCAGCCAGGGCACCTCAATTCGGGCAGCTCAAGGCCGAACCTTCGGCGTCCCGACCTCCCGCGGCCGGCAAGACCCTTTATGCCGTCCAGGTGGGATCATTCAAGGAAAAGAAGAATGCGGAGGACATGCAGCGCAATCTGCAGAAGAAAGGTTACAGTGTAATCATCACCCCCTCCGTCCATCCCCAGCTCGGACAGCTCTATGTCGTACAGCTGCAGCCCGTGGAGGATATCGGCAAGGCCAGTACCCTCATGGAGCAGATCAGGCAGGAGCAGAGCGTCAAGCCGGTTCTGAAGAAGGTAACCCGGGCAAATTAGAGACTGAGGGTGTCGGTGTCGTTACAGGAAGAGAGCAGCAATGTGGAGCGGGCTGACCCCTCCCGCTTCGCGCCGCAAGTTGTGGAGGAGGTGCGGTCGACGCCGAAATTAGAGGCTGTGGGCAGTCAGTCTTCACGTGGATCTTCCGGGTTTGACGGCGTATCGTCACGGCTTCCGCGGGCTTCGCTGGCGCGTGCCGGGTGGCGGCAGTACTGCCGTGGATCGCTCCAGGGAGGCACGGCGGCCAGGCTTGCACTGCATTGGACGTGTTCAGACTTGTTGCATTGCGCCGCCGCCTTGGCTTCGGGAATGCAACGGCACATCTCGCCTGTCCTTCTGCTCCACCCGAATCAACTTCGGTTCTTCCGGCGAACCTCCATGAGCCGGGGCTCACCAGCGACTATGAGAATGGGACGAGCCAGGGTTCTATCAGTCGGTCTCTGAACAAACGGGCCAAACAGTCCCGGCATTTTCTCATAAACGCATACCCGGACAGTTGTCGCACAAAGGTGGAATACCCCACAACGACATCATTCCCACGAAAATCACAACGATAGGGGTAGGGACGGCGCAAGCCAATGCGCCGTCCCTACCCCTATCGTTGTTGATGCCAAATGGCGTTGTTGTGGGAACGGCCCGCATGTTGCGACGGGTGCATGGCTTGGAGGAACGCTGGATAGGAGTGGGTCGATTGTCGCGGCGTTCATCCTGGCCATCGTATGGACTTTCAAAGGGCGGACCGGTCCGGGAGTGGAAAAGCCGGGACTGCTCGATATCTTGTTCAGGTTGCTCAAGCTCGTTGTCGGATTCATGGTCTCGTCCCTGGTATCTTCGTTCCTGCTCAACTCCACAAACGTGCGTGCCACGAGGAGCATGCTCGGAGGTCTGCGAACGTGGTGATTCGGCCCTGCGTTCTGCAGCATCGGGCTCGATACGAAGTTCACCGACCTGGCAAGGCTGGGCGGCAGGCGACCTGCTGTTGCCTTTCTGGCGGGCCGGGGCCTGAACATCTTGTGGACGCTGGTTACAGCCTCCCTGGTTTTCGGAGGCATCCTGTTCCCGCCTCCAAGCTCTGATCGCAGCAGGATTGGCAGAAGATGCCCCGCATGGGTTTTCCGGGAATTCCGTCCGAATGCAGATGATGCTGTGATCTGCGGCTTTTACGGAAAAAAGAAGGTTGCAGGCAGCCTGTGCCGGGTCTACTATGACGGTTCGGAGCCGTCAAAGAAGGCTTTGAAGAAGTCCGTGAACCTCGCCGGGGGTGCCGGATCCGAACCGGTTCTTCTGAGAGTGACTCAACCGGTATGTCCCCTGGGAGTTGCAGGTTCGGAATTTTCCCTTATGGATGACATCCTCCATCGGCAAACGGCTGAGATTCCGAACCAGGTCCACAAGGAAGTGGAAAGGGGAGCCCTGAAGGTCAGAACGGAAGTCCGCGTCGGTAGCGCTGGGGATGAAATGGTCGAATTCACCGATGAGGAGGAGGTAGATATCATCGTGGTGGGTTCGCGCGGAAGGAATGGAGCCGAGAAGTTCTTCGTCGGCAGTGTTTTGTCGCGAGTTTCCAGCCACGCCGGCTGTTCGGTTGTGATTGTGAGATGATCCCGGGAGGCCCGCGGACCGCCCATCGATATTCCTCGGGTCCTGTCTTTCAACCGTTGTCCATGATATCAGAGGAGGATAACCACACTTGGATCTCGGGATGTTCGGCAGTATCAGTTTCGATCTGGATTTCCTGTCGCGCCTTCTCAGCATTGTGATTATCGACCTGATCCTTGCAGGGGACAACGCCGTTGTCATAGCCATGGCCGTGCGATCCCTGCCCAGGCATCAGCGCAAGAAGGGAATCATCTTCGGTGCGGCGGCGGCGGTCATTTTGAGAGTGATCATCACCTTCTTTGTGTCTCAACTGCTGCAGGTCAGGTATATCAAACTCGTAGGCGGGGCGCTCATCACCTGGATTGCCGTCAAGCTGTTCGTGGAAGGAGCGCCGGGAGATACCGAACAAAAGGAGGCTTCCTCCATCGCTCAGGCCGTCAGGATCATTGTCATCGCCGACATCACGATGGCCGTCGACAACATGCTGGCGGTGGGCGGAGCTTCTCACGGCAACCTCTTCCTTCTGCTTTTCGGCCTGGGGTTGAGCATCCCCTTCGTTGTCTTCACGAGCAACCTCTTGTCCATGCTGATGGACAGGTATCCCGTCATTATCTACCTGGGAGCCGCGATTCTCGGAAAGGTGGGCGGCGAGATGATCATTACGGATCCCATCATGGCTACGATATTGACTCCGACCCCTGTGGTTCAATATTCCATTGAAGGAGCGTTTGCCGTTGGAGTCATTGTTGTGGGCAAGCTTTGTTTGCAGAGAATGGCCAGGCTTGAAAAGGAGAAAGGGGTTCACGAAGTGGCTGAATCGTCTGCCGGGCATGGAAAGGCTGGGTGATCTGAACATGGCGATCTTGACCGTATCGAGAGAGTTCGGGAGCGGTGGACAGGAAATCGGCCAGGCGGTGGCCAGTTTGAACGGCTACGAATACATCGATAAGCAGAAGATAATGTCTGATATCAGCAGGGCGGGCCACAAGTGGGAGGAGTGGAGCAGGGAACTGGATGAGAGCCGACCCAGCATCTGGGAGCGCTTCGACTGGTCCTTCCGGGGTTTTGGAGCCCTCATTCAGAGCGTCATTCTTGAATACGCGGCCAGGGACAACGTGGTTATCATGGGACGAGGCGGCAATTGGGTTCTCAAGGGTGTTCCCCATGCGTTGAGGATTCACGTGGTTGCTCCCATGGAGGTGCGGGTCGAGCGGATCATGGCGCGGGACGCGGTGGACATGGCCACGGCGAGATGGCTCGCCGAGAAGACGGACCGGGAACGCTCAGGATTCTGCAACGCTCTTTATGGAGGACGGTGGGACGACCCTTCCGAGTACGACATGGTTTTCGATACGGGTGTCCAGCCTATCGAGGATGTCGTGTCCATCGTGAGGGAGCTGCTTGTTGCGAGGGAACGCCGGAATACCCCGCAGGCTCGAAAGTCCCTGGAAATGAAAGCGGCCGCAGGCAGAATCAAGGCGGGACTGCTCACCAATCCGCGCCTTTTCATACCGACCCTGGACGCCGACTATGACGGCAGCCACATTGTGCTTGAAGGGATCATACACAACCCCAGGGAACATGATAAGGTCGAAAGGGAGGCGCGGAAGCTGGCAGGGGATCTGCCCATCCTCTGCCGGCTGCATTATCGAGGATAAGCAAGAAGCGTCAGACTTCAAGTATCTTGTGGCAGGCCATGCACGGCCAAGGAGGCTCCGGACCCGGTGTGCCCGGCCGGGGTATGCTTCGCTGTCCTGCCGGGAGAAGGGGGACCACTTCTCACCAAGAGCCTGCCTGCGCCGTGCAAAGCGCCTTCTGAAATCGGCGTATTCTTCCCCGTTCCAGATGTCTTGGAGGCGCTGAGCGAAGAATTGCCAAAGCTCAACGACCAGGTGGACAAGGACGATTTCGGACACGCCGGCCGCCGAAGCCACGGCGGACAGGAGGCGAAGTCATCGATGTTGTCTTTCATCATGAAAAAACGATGTGCAGGCGGGCAGTAATGGATCGCCTCTCGCTGCGGATTTCGTTCAATTCCTTTATGGATGCCGGGATTGCTTCCAGGTCGGAATGGACCTGAATCGCGTTGTGAGTGGAGCGGGTTGCACCGGCAAGGGAAAATCCCATTAAACCGACACCGGTCTCGGATAAAGAAGCGGTTCTCCCCATCCCTCGAGTACGACCCGCTCTGCTGCGTTGAAGTGACTGGAAAGCCGGCGAAAGGCTTCGATATCCATATCCGCGGCGTACCAAGTTCGCCGAGGCCTGGCGGATGCACATTCGGCATTCGAACGGACAACGGGTGTTCAGTTCAATCTGCCACGCCGCAAATGCCTTTCGATCCTGCCTCCTGAACAATCTCGCAGAAAGACCGCACGCCATCATTCCTGCTGGAGCGCGCTCGAATCCAGGGACTGTGCGGAATCCGTCACCGTATCCATATGAATCGAATCTCCACAACGAACGATACCCCCTTCAAGAACCCGGCCAAAAACACCCTCCCGGGGCATGATGCAATCTCCTGCCTTGTAATAGATTGCACAGCGTTTGTGGCATTCCTTGCCGATCTGTGTGATCTCGACGACGGCCGTTGCTCCCAGCCGCACCATTGTTCCCACGGGAACCTTCTGCCAGTCGACCCCCTCTGTCGCGATGTTTTCAGCAAAATCGCCGAAGGATACATCCAGCCCGTTGCACCGGGCCTGTTCGATACTCTCGGCCGCAAGAAAACTCACCTGGCGATGCCAGGAGCCCGCATGGGCGTCTCCCTCGAAGCCATGTTCTTTCTTCAGTACCGCCTCGGAAATGGATGCCTTCGAGGTGCCCTTGTTCCGGCTGATGGATAAGGACAGAATCTTCATCGTCGAACCTCCACAATAAATCGGATGGGATGGACGGGTCTGAAGGAGACAGATGGATCGCGGTTTCCTCGATCTTCCGTCACGTTGGATTATCCTCGGTGTCCATCTCGTACTCACACGGATCCCCCGTCTTCAGAAGATCGGAAAGAGTGATGGAATTGAGCTTTTCGTGCATCGCATCCGTAGCCTGTTTCCATACGGCGCGCGTCAGACAATCCTCGTGGCGCTTACATGCGTCCGGTTCGTCCGTGCATTTTGTGAGGCGCAGGCCGCCCTCCAGGATGGCCACGATCTCGCCCACCGTGATCTCTTCAGGCGGCCTGGCCAGGTAATGACCTCCCTTGTTGCCGCGAACGCTTTTCACGTATTGAGCCTTCTTCAACGGTATAATGATCTGCTCGAGGTACTTCACGGGGATGTTCTGGCGTTTGGCGATCGTTCCCAGTTGAATGGGCCCTTTCATGTAATGCTGGGCCATATCGAGCATGAGACGCGTCCCATAACGGCTTCTGGTGGACAGCTTCATTGTCTGGTTCCTTTTGCATCTTCATGTGGGGGAGCATGGCTGCGGCCAAGTAATCGGGCGGGCAGGACTGAAAGCGGCAAAATGCTGCGAGCCGTTACTCCATACAGAGATCGCTTTATCCCGGAGTCCCCCCCACGCATTGGTTACCCACGTTTCATGATTCTCGGAATTTGACTATCTCATAAATTCTTCGTGTAGTCAGCTTCATCCTGGTTCTGTCAAATAGAAAGTGGACATCGACCATTGGATCTTGAATCTATAGTATTTTAGTATATTATTTTCGGACAAAGGGTGAAGTCAAGGAAGAAAAGAGAAGGTCCGGCGATGTCTGGTGCCTTGCCGGTCCTCGTTTCAGCAGGGGGATGCGGATGCGTGCACAGGCCGGAAAGGCAACCGCAGCCGTGGATCATGTTGATCCTGAACGGGTTCCGGTTCTGGAATGATCCGGTTCTGTTCATCTGAGAGGGGATTGCGGGAGAACCAAATGGCTAAAAGCATACAGGAAATCAATGAGAAGATTCGAGAAGGCAGGGCTGTGGTCTGCGACGCCGAGGAAATCATTGAGGTGGTGAGGAACAAGGGTGTTGCGAAAACGGCCCGGGAAGTGGACGTGGTCACCACGGGGACTTTCGCTCCCATGTGTTCGTCTGGAGCGTACTTCAACGTCGGCCATTCGAACCCGCGCATCAAGATGGGCGGCGGAACGGTTACGCTGGATGGAGTCCCGGCTTATGCGGGGTTTGCAGCGGTTGATCTGTTTCTGGGTGCCACGGCACTGCCTCCCGATGACCCTCGAAACAGCATCCACCCCGGCAGGTTTCCTTTCGGCGGAGCCCACGTCATCGAAAGACTGGTTTCCGGCAGCGATGTGAAGCTTTCGGCTCAGGGTTCTCCCACGGATTGCTATCCGCGCAGGAAACTGGAAAGCCTCATCTGCCTGAAGGATATGAACGAGGCCGTGTTGTTCAATATTCGAAATGGCTACCAGAATTACAACGTGGCGGTGAATCTTTCGGACCGCGTGATCTACACCTACATGGGAGTATTGAGGCCAGGAATGAAGAACGCCTCCTACTGCAGTGCAGGACAGCTCAGCCCGTTGCTCAACGACCCACTTTACCGCACCATCGGGATGGGCACTCGTATTTTCCTGGGAGGCGGCATCGGGTACGTTGTGGGGCCCGGGACTCAGCACAACCCCGATGTGCCTCGCACAGGCAGGGGAGTCCCGCGGTGCGGAGCGGGCACTCTGTCTGTCAAGGGCGATTTGAAACAGATGACACCTCAATGGCTTAAGGCCGCGTCCTTTACAGGGTATGGAGTAACTCTCGCTGTGGGAATCGGAGTCCCCATTCCGATCCTCAATGAGGAGATCCTGGAATTCACTGCGGTGAGTGATTCGGACCTTGTCGCCCAAGTGGTGGACTACAGTGAAGCTTATCCCAACTGTGTCCCTGGAAGCCTGGGGGAGGTGACCTACGCGGAGCTCAAATCAGGTTCGATCGTTATCGACGGCAGGAGAATACCCACTGCCGGGCTGTCTTCCTATGCGCGAGCAAAAGAAATCGCGAAACTGCTCAAGGCGTGGATCGAGAACGGGAGGTTCCTGCTTGCAGAGCCTGTGGAATTGCTGCCGTCGGAAGATTCCGGAGTCAAGTTCAAGGCACTTGTGGAAAGGCCGTTCGAAGGAGGCGTCTCATGACGAAAAAGAGGCTCATGCTGGATTTCCCGACTCACCTGCTCGATCAGCCGGTCACCTGCGAGCTGACCAGGAAATACGATCTGGATGTCGTCTGGCACCAAGAACGGTGCATCCAGTGTACCGCGTGCACATCGGCATGTCCCACCGGCGCACTTTCTGTGCAACGGCCTGAAATGATTATGTCCTTCGACCAGGACCGATGCATGGGGTGCGGACTTTGCGAGCCCGTCTGCCCTTACAGGGCGATGGAAGTGGTCTGCTGAAAGTCGTGGGGGCGTAGCAAAGCGCATGGAATCTGCCATGCGGCAGGGATGAGCCGGCATCGGTACCCTTTGCCTGGCCCTGGAAGCCTGCGAAGTGAAGATGGCGAAGGATTACGGGATTGGTCTCGATGGCTGGTCGGGATAATCGATGGCAAAGACATCCATGTCCCGCCCGACGCGAACGCTGGGAAAATGCTGCGAAGCTTCCTTTTCAAGCAGTTGAAGTTCATCGTTGGTATATCGCAGGCTGGTATGGACGAGAATGGTGCTCGCGACTCCAGCGCGCCCGGAGATCTTTGCAGCCTCTTCGGCGGTGAGGTGCCCTTTGGCCTCGGCGTGTTCCCTGTGGGCGGAGAGGAACATGCCTTCAATGAACGCCGCATCCACGTTCCTGCAGAGGGCATAAATGCTCTTCACGGGCCTGGTGTCCACAACGTAGGCGATGTGTCGTCCTCTTCTTCCCGGCCCCACAACCGCGTCGGGACTGATCTTCCTGCCGTCGGCCGCGGCGACGGCTTCGCCCCGCTGAAGCCTTCCCCACAAAGGACCCCGCTCGATGCCCAGGGCCTCCGCCTTGAGCGGGTCGAATTTCCCGGGCCGATCGTGTTCCTCGATGCGGTAGCCGAGACAAAGTCGAGTATGCTTCAGGGTCTTCCAGATGACCCTGACCTGGTCGTCTTCATAGGCGGGTCCGTCCCAACCGTCATGCCACTCTACAAAATCCACCCGGTAGTTGATATGAAAATCCAGCATTCTCCTGTTGTCCTCCACGAAACCCCGGATACCGGGAGGCCCGAGAATGGTCAGCGGTGAAGGCTCGTTGACCTGGGCCTTAAACATCATCATTCCTGGAAGTCCCAGGCAGTGGTCGGCGTGGAGGTGCGTGACGGCGACGAGGGTCAAGCCGCGCAGGCCGAGTTTCGCCTTCTTCCAGCCGATCTGGGTTGCCTCGCCGGCGTCGAAAAGATAGATCCTCCCGCCCAGCCTCACCGCCATGGACGAAAGAAGCCTGTCGGGCATGGGCATCATGCCTCCACTGCCAAGAAGTATGCATTCCAATCGCTGACTCCAATCCTCGACCACCGGGATTTCCCGCCGACCGGTCGCGGAGTTTCTCTCCAACAGGCGGGCCCGCAACAGGTTCGTTCATCGAAAACCCTATTCTAAGTCCGCAGTGTGTGCCGCCACAAGAACAAAGAAAGGAATCGTCGAGTGCAAATGATGCAGTACGAGGGGGATGACAGGTTCTGAGCGGCAGCAGAAATGAGGTTCTTCCGGTAAGCCTGCCCGGACAGTGGTCGCATAAAGGTGGGATATACCCTCAACACAGTCATCCCATAACAACGTCATTGGGCATCACAACGTCACACCCACAACTTCGACATTCCCGCAACGCTATAGATGTGCCTGCGAAACGTCACTGCGGACATTGTTTGGGAGGTCGCCCCGGACATTGCCCCGGCCGTTGCCCCGATGGCAGGGGCGAAAATTTTTCGCCCCTATCCGGTGCATCGACAATGAATCCTATTCCGTGAATACGATTCGGCAGGATCGCAGGCAGATCCAGCCCTGGCATGGGGAGAAGAGTGAAGGCGTTGTGACGCCGTCGATTCCTTGCGAGAAAAGCACCGGCGGTACTCGTTTATGAGAAAATGCCGGAACCGTTGGGCTCGTTTTTCAAGAGATCGGCTGATCAAGAGTCTTATGTGCCTGGCCTGGCGTTGTCGTCCTGGTTTGAGTTTGTCCATTCAACCGGAGTTCAATCCTGGCTCGACCTGTTTGATGCCTGGCTGTGAGCCGACGGCTCATGGAGGTTTGCGGGATGATCCGGAAACAACGGACTGTGCAGTCTGTTTGACTGTGCAGTCTGTCTTGCCTGCGACGGCAAGCTCCGCTAACATGCGCCAGAACACTGAACGCCGGGTGGATGCGGGGAGCAAGGAGTCAAAGGAAATGATATCAACGATTGTCTATTGCGATGTGTTGACCTTTTCCATGGCCGAAGGCCCCGATATCGTCGATATCTCGGCGGAATTGAACAGGCTGGCGGGCAGGTCAGGGCTGAGCGACGGGGTGTTGAACGCTTTTTCTATCGGTTCCACGGGTTCTCTTACCACCATCGAATTCGAACCCGGGGTAGTCGAAGACCTGAACGTGAATGTGGGACCGGCTGGCACAAATGCCGGTTGCGGGGAAGTTGCACGGGAAATGGTGTCCAGGGATCTTGCCCCGGGACAGTCTATAAGGTTTCGTTTCAAATGGATCCTTCCCGATGTGCTCAAAATACTCCTTGACACCTCAAAACGACTGTTTTAAACGTCAGTTTCAATTCGATCGATAACGGCTCTTCCATGATTTCGAGGCTGGAATGGACGGGTGCAGGCAGAAGATGGGTTGCTTCGAGGAAGCATTTTAGAGAGGAGTAAACTGCATGCAATATGTCGATGAGGCGAATGATTCTGGGCGGTCGGGTTCCGAGAGCACATCAGCCGGGTTGCCCGCCTGCGGAAGGCCGGTTGTTTCCGGGAGAACCGTGTCGGTCTGTTCCATGCTTGCGGTGGGTCTCCTGCTTTCGTGTCTTATGGCGGATTCTGCCGTTGCGGGGGCACCTGGCCCCGGCAACATGCCGCCACCTCTCGTGGGCTTGGAGCGCGTTGTTCTGCAGGATGTCAATCCTCCCGCCGCGTATGTGGGACACGTTGAAGCGATTCAGAGCGTCGATCTGCGAGCCAGGGTCGAGGGGTTTCTCGAACAGGTCAACTTCAAGGAAGGGGATTACGTACGTGCGGGCAAGGTGCTTTACGCCATAGAGCAGGCACCCTACAGGGCCAAGGTGGCATCAGACAAGGCCCAGGTGGAAGAGGCCGAGGCGGAGCTTGCCCGGTCCGCTCAGTACCTCGGCCGGCTTCGATCGGCACGTCCGGGGAGTATCCCGGCGACGGACCTGGACAATGCCGTGGCTGCTCAATTGAGGGCGAAGGCTCAGATCGATCAGGCGAAGGCGGCCTTGACACGTTCGCAGCTGGATTTGGACTATACCACCATCCAGGCACCCATCAGCGGGCGCATCGGGAAGACGGCCTACACTCGAGGCAACCTGGTCGGCCCGTCGTCCATGCCTCTTGCCCGAATCGTTCAGGTGGATCCCATTCGAGTGGTGTATTCCATCAGTGAAAACGATCTTGCGAGCATCCAGGCTGCTTTGAAAGATATGGCAAAAGGGAGTCAGAGCCCTGTGCTGACTCCGCGTCTGCGTCTTGCCGACGGTACCGTGCTCGATATAAAGGGACGGGTGGATTTCGTGGACAACGAGGTGGATTCCGCCACGGGAACGATTGCAGTACGGACGGAGTTTGACAATCCTGATGGGGTGCTGATTCCGGGGCAGTATGTCAATGTGCTGGTGAGCCTGGCGGAACCCAGGATGATGCCGGTGGTGCCCCAGGCGGCTGTTCAGCAGGACCACGAAGGTTCATATGTGCTTGTTGTGAACGGGGAGAACCGCGTGGAAATCCGGCGGGTGAAGATGGGTGCTGTTGTGGGTGCCATGTGGGCTGTCGAATCGGGGTTGAACGAAGGGGAGCGGGTGATTGTCCAGGGGGTGCAGAAGGTCCAGCCGGGCATGACGGTTAGAACCGGTGTCGCAGACGATGGACAGGGGAGGTAATCCATGTTCTCCCAGATTTTCATAGAGCGTCCGCGCCTGGCGGTGGTGATATCCATCATCATTACCCTGGCCGGTATCATTGCCCTTTATAACATCCCGGTGGCCCAGTATCCGCCGATTACTCCACCCGAGATCCGGGTCAGCGCCGTTTATCCCGGCGCCAATGCACAGGTGTTGGCTGATACGGTGGCGGCCCCCGTCGAAAAGGAGGTCAACGGAGTCGAGAAGATGCTCTACATGACCTCGAGTTGCTCCAACGACGGGCGGTACGATCTGTCGGTTACCTTCGCGCTCGGCAGCGATCCGGACATCGATCAGGTCAATCTTCAGAACAGGGTGCAGCTGGCCACGGCCAAGCTGCCCCAGGAAGTCATCGACCAGGGCATCACCGTGCGCAAGCGTTCCACCGATATTCTCGGAGTCATTGCCTTCATTTCTCCCAAGGGGACTCGGGACAGGCTCTTCTTGAGCAACTACGTCAGCAGAAACATCAACGATGCGCTTGTTCGAGTGGACGGGGTCAGCGACGTCTTTATTTTCGGAGAATTCGAATACAGCATGCGCATCTGGCTGGATCCTGACCGACTTACGGCCCGGGGACTGACCGCGGATGACGTCATCGCAGCTGTACGAAGGCAGAATATACAGGCGGCGGTCGGATCCATAGGCACATCCCCCAGCCTTCCCGGGCAGCAGATTCAGTATACTCTGCGAGCCAAAGGTCGACTCGATGACCCCCGGGAATTCGAAGACATCATCGTGCGCAGCAACGAACAGGGAGGCCTGGTCAGAGTCCGGGATGTGGGTACGGTGGAACTGGGTTCGAGGGACTACGGCACCCGGTCGATCATCAACGGTCAACAGTCCGTGGCGATAGGGGTTTATCGGTCATCGGAAGCGAATGCTCTGAACACGATGCAGGCGGTTCGGGATGAAGTCGAGCGTCTGTCCAAGAGAATGCCGGAAGACGTGAGTTACAAGGTCATGTACGACACGACGAAGTACGTCTCGGCGGCTATTCATGAAATCGTGTTCACTCTCGGGCTCACGTTCCTGCTCGTTCTGTTCGTCAACTATGTCTTCCTGCAGGACTGGCGGGCGACTCTTGTCCCGACGGTAACGATACCGGTTTCACTGATCGGAACATTCGCGGTTCTGCTGGCTCTCGGGTACAGCGCCAACACCATCTCCCTGTTTGCCCTGATCATGGCCATCGGCCTGGTGGTGGACGATGCCATCGTGGTGGTGGAGAACGTGTACCGGATTATGGACCAGCGCAAGCTGAGTCCCAAACCTGCCACTGTGAGAGCCATGGGACAGGTCACCGGACCGATCGTCGCGACCACCCTGGTGCTTCTGGCCGTTTTTGTCCCTGTTGCCTTCATGCCCGGCATCAGCGGACAGCTGTACAGGCAGTTCGCTGTGACGATATGTGTGGCGGTGGTTATATCCTCCATCAATGCCCTGACTCTGAGTCCCGCTCTTTGTGCCGTGCTGCTGACAGAACCCAGGATTCCTCAGCGCGGTCCGCTTGCCTGGTTCAATCGTACTCTGGCCGCCTCACGCAACATCTACGTGGCGAGCAGCGCCTGGCTGATGCGGCGCCTCGCTGTTGCCATGCTGATGCTTGCCTGCGTGTTCGGAAGTACCTGGCTGCTGTTCAGCCTCAGCCCGACGAGCTTCCTGCCCGACGAGGATCTGGGTGCTTTTTTCATCAACGCGCAATTGCCTGAAGGAGCTTCCATAGCAAGAACCAACGAGGTCATGGACCAGATGACGGGAAGTCTCCAACAGATCGACGGAGTAGACGATGTGCTCGGCGTGAGCGGGTTCAGCCTGCTCAGCGGCACGGCCGAAAACGTCGGCTTCGGTATCGCCGTGCTCAAGCCCTGGGATGAAAGAAAGCAGCCGAGCCAGCAACTGAACGCCATTGTGGGCCAGGCCATGGGGCGGCTTTCCGCCATTACCGCTGGAAACATTTTTGCTTTCACGCCGCCACCGATCCAGGGGCTGGGAACCACGGGAGGGTTCGACTTCCGCCTGCTGGCTCTT